>JAXDCM010000022.1:0-3652 GCA_034677965.1 Syntrophales bacterium | reverse complement strand
AGGATCTCGCCGGCCGCAGGTACATCGACATGCACGGCAACGGCGTCCACAACGCCGGCTTCAACCATCCCGATGTGATCCGGGCGGTCCGGAAACAGTTGGACGATTCGCTCACCTTCTGCCCGCGTCGCTACACGAACGTCCCGGCGGTTCTTCTGGCAAAAAAACTGTCGGAGATCGCACCGGGGGATCTCAGTCGCGTCCTCTTCTGCCCGGGCGGGACGGATGCGATCGAGATGGCCCTGAAGCTGGCAAAACTGGTCACGGGCCGTTTCAAGACCATCTCCTTCTGGGACTCCTTCCATGGGGCTGGCTTCGGGGCGGCATCCGTCGGGGGCGAGGAACATTTTCGCGGCGGGATCGGTCCGCTGCTTCCCGGGGTCTTTCATGTGGAGTTCCCCAATTACTACCGCAACCCGTGGGGATTCACGAACCCAGAGGAGGTCGACGCCGAGTGCCTGAGGCAGATCGAACTGGTCCTCCGGCATGAGCCGGAGACGGCGGCGCTGATCGGCGAGCCCGTCTCCGCCGATCCGGTTATCCCCAGCAGGCGATACTGGGAGGGCGTCCGCGATCTATGCCGCCGGTTTGGCGCGCTTTTGATCTTTGACGAGATCATCGAGGGGCTTGGCCGGACCGGGAAGATGTTTGCGAGCGAGCATTACCTGACGCCGGACATCCTGGTCCTCGGCAAATCGCTGGGGGGCGGCATCCTGCCGCTCGCGGGAATCGTGACCCGGGATGCATACAACACCTTCTCAGACCGTTCCATCGGCCACTACACCCACGAGAAGAACGCCCTGTGCGCCGCCGCGGGCCTGGCGGCCATCGAGGTGATCGAGCGCGAAAATCTCTGCGACCATGCGGCGCGTCTCGGCGCCTATGCGCTGGAACGTCTGCGAGAGATGGCGGAACGGCACAAGCTGATCGGCTGCGTCACGGGAATCGGACTCCATATCGGGATCGATCTGGTTCGGGATCGGAAAACCAAGGAGAAGGCAACGCGCGAAGCGGAAGCGGTCCTGTTCAAGTGCATGGAAAGGGGGGTTGCCTTCAAAACGATCAGCGGCAATGTGATCACGTTGCGGCCGGCCCTCGTGATCACGCGGGAAGAGATGGACCACGCCCTCGACGTGATCGAGGAGGCGATCGATGAGGTGGAACGGGGGCTGGACCTGTAACGGTGGCACACGATTTCGGGAAAGATTAAGGAGGAAGGGATGACTAATTTCTTGGATATTTGTGAAAAAGCGGTTCGCGGACCGGTCATGAGCGAAAAGGACTTCGATATGAAGGTCTTTATGCCCAAGGTCAAAGAACTGGTTCGAAAGTACGGCATCCGGTATGACAGGGAAAATCCTGTTCCTTACGACGACAAGGCGGCGGACAACCTTTTCTTGGCTGCTGTTGAGTTTCTCTCCTCTGTCGGCGTTTACTGTCAAGATACAAATCGTTTGGTTCAGTTTACCAGAGAGGAAATTTTAGAAGGGATCGCCAATGCGCCCGGCCAATGTTGGCTGGGGGAAGGAAAAGAGGCTAAGGTATTCGGCATGCGGAGACCCGAAGATGGGAAGATTCCTTGGCTGCATGTGGGTTCCGGGATCGTGTCGACGACGGAGGAGATGATCACCAACAAGATCGAAGCCTATGCATCAATACCGGAGGTGAACTCAATAAGCATTCCGGCTTTAGACAGTATCAGGGGGATTCCAGTATCGGCCGGCTCTCCGGTGGAGCTTTACGCGGCCATTCGGAGTGTGCGAATCGGACGCGATGCGTTGACCCGCTCCGGCCGGCCGGGACTACCGATATGCAATCTTGTTTCGACAGCAGCCTCTGCGGTGACGACGATCGCTGCCAGTGCCCCTCAATTTGGACTTCGCACCACCGACGGCTGGCTTTGTGGGGCCGTTGCAGAAAATAAAATGGAGTATGGGACCATGAACAAGATCGCCTATCTGCTCAATTGGGGCGCCAATGTGGGGGCTGAGACGGCCCCCATTTTGGGGGGCTATTGCGGCGGCCCGGCCGGTACGGCCATTGTGAGCACGTCTTATATCATTATGGGGATTCTGGCTTTCAAGGCGAACTACCAGCTTCACTTCCCTGTTCATTTCAAGTACGGCTGTTCGAGTACCCGTGATGTTATATGGGCTGTTGCCACCAGTTGTCAGGCCGCCAGCCGGAACATTCCGATGCCGGTGATCTGGCTTGGCTACATGGCGGCAGGTCCGAATACCAAAATGTATTTTTACGAGTCGGCAGCCTGGCTGCTCGCCGCCACGGCCTCCGGCGCCCCATCGGTACAAACACCCCATTCAGCGAAGGCGGTCAAGATCGACGGTTTCACCCCGATGGAATGCCAATTCGGCGTCGATATGGCCAAGACGGCCGCCCGATATGACCGGCAACAGGCCAACGATCTGGTGAAGAAACTTCTCGAGAAATATGAGTCCCGGATCGATGAACCCCCTTCAGGTGACCGTTATCAGGACTGTTATGATGTAACGTCCGGCAAACCGTCCGACGTGCATGTGCGTCTGGTGAATGAGGTGAAGCAAGAGCTGTCCGGGCTGGGAATATCATTCGTTTAGAGAAGGAGGATCGTGGAATGGATAAAGAACAGATTCTGGAGAAATTGGCCGCAGCCGTCGTGGATGGAGAGGAGGAGGAAGCAAAGATTCTCGCCCGGGCTGCCGTGAATAGCCAAGTCGAACCTCTTGAAGCCATCGAGAAAGGCCTTTCAAAGGGGATGGAAATCGTGGGCGGACAATTTGATTCCGGAGAGGTCTATCTGCCGGAGTTGCTCATGGCGGCGGCAAGCTTCAATGCAGCCATGGCCATTTTGACACCGGAGATCGAGGCCCAGAAGAAACAGGTAGCCAAGATGGGAAAGGTCTTGATCGGGACAGTTAAAGGGGACGTGCATTCGATCGGTAAAGACATCGTTACCTCCGTGCTGGATACAAGCGGTTTTGAAGTAATGGATATGGGCGTTGACAACTCTTCTTTGGAAATCATTCAGGAGGCAGAGAAAATTCATGCGGATGTAATTGCGCTCTCCTCTTTAATGACTACGACGATGCCAGGCCAGAAGGAAGTCATCGACATGCTGAAGGAGATGGGTCTCCGTGAAAAGTATTTTGTTATTATTGGCGGCGGACCCGTCAATCAGACTTGGGCGGACAGGATCGGTGCGGATGGATACGGCAGGTCTGCCATCGATTCTGCGGCGCTGGTGAAGGAGTTGATTGCCGGAAAGAAGTGAAGATCAGTGTCGCCCCGCACGATAAATTGACGTAAAGGGCTACCTTTTTAGCACGGTGTTTTGTATGAGAGAGAGTATTTTTCAGATAGATTTGATCACAAAGAAAGAGGGTAACCGCAGGTGGATTGGTTTGGCCGCCACTCCCATTGGTTACCCTCCCAGAAAGCGATATTTTGATACTACATCTTGCAGTCGATGTAAAGGCTGTTTTCGAGAGGGGGAAGAGATTCCCGTGGTTGAAGCCCTCGCGGTGTCCCCGGTGCGGGAGTGTCCGGTTATGGGGGCACGGATTTGCGATGCGGTATTTTGAGGGGTTCGGCACGTGCTTATGGGTGAAGCGGTTCCATTGCCCGGATTGCCTGGCCGTGCATACCTGCAGGCCGT
>JAXDCM010000021.1:0-4290 GCA_034677965.1 Syntrophales bacterium | reverse complement strand
TCCCGCGCCGTCGCCGCCAAAAAATGCGCCAACCTTTGGACAGGGCGGAAAATGGGAGATAGACGCCCGTGGAATAAATGCCGAGGTATTCTTCTTTGGTCATGCCATCCTTTCCTTCAGGTCCCGTCCCGCCGACATGACCGCTGCATAGGTCGGCTGAACCCCCAAATGGCCCGTTGATGCGGGCTGATTATAGAAAAAAGACGAACCCCGGGCAAGGAATAAAACAGCGAATAAAACAGCGAATCATAAAGCGATGATACAATCATCGGGCAAAATGTGCCTTCTTGCGGAGTTTTTCTGATGAAGTTTTTATTTGACACGGGATATTTTCCTCCATATCCTCCGGCGCAAAAAGGCACATCCATGATTGGTCCGTATCGAGGAGGGGTGTTTCCATGTATCGTGATCTTTACGACAAAAAATTAACCACACCGGATAAGGCGGTGTCTTCCATCCGGAGCGGAACCAGGATCATCCACGGCATGGCATCAGCGGAGCCCCCGGCCCTGCTGGGGGCGATCGCAGAGCGGCTAAGGGCGGGTGATCTCAGAGGAATCGAGATCTACAGCCTTCTCCCGTGGCGTCACGCCGCAGACACCTATCTGGCGCCGGATTTGAGCGACTGCGTGACCCCTTTGACATGGTTTGTTTCGCCGGCAGACCGCAATTTTGTCCGTGTCGGACTCGACTACTACATCCCCAACCTGTTTCACCAGGTGCCTCGGCTGATTCGGGAGTTCATGGAGGTGGATGTCGTGGTAACCACCGTTTCTCCGATGGACAAAAACGGTTTTTTCACATTCGGCACGGTAAACGACTACATCTCGACGGCGGCCAGGTGCTGCAAAACCCTGATTGTGGAAGTAAACCCCAATATGCCGCGCGTGTTCGGCGATTCCCTGCTGCATGTGTCGGAAGTCGACGCCATTGTGGAAAACGAAGTGCCGTTGCTCGAGGCCGCATTTGTCGAGCCGAAACCGGAGGCCGAGACCATCGGGCGCATCGTCGCCGCGGAGGTGCCGGACGGGGCGACGATCCAGGTGGGCTTCGGCGGCATTCCCAACGCGGTTTGCGGATACCTGGGCGATCGGAAAGACCTGGGCGTGCACAGCGAACTCTTCTGCTCCGGTATCCTCCATCTCATCAAAAAAGGCGCGGTGACCGGACGCCGGAAGGCGTTCCATCCGCGCAAGCATGTTTTCACCAATGCCCTGGGAGATTCCGAGCTATACCGGTTCATCCACGACAACCCAAGCTGTGAAAGCTATCCGGTTTCTTATGTCAACGCTCCGGAAAATATCGGGAGACAGGACCATTTCATTTCCATCAACGCCACCATCGAAGTGGATCTGCTGGGGCAGTGTAATTCGGAGAGCATTGACGGCGCTCAGTTTTCGGGGACCGGAGGCCAACTCGATTTCGTCCGCGGGGCCTTCAACTCGAAAGGCGGAAAGTCCATCATCGCCTTCTACTCGACGGCGCATGACGGGACGATTTCCCGCATTGTTCCAAGGCTGAGAGCGGGCAGCATCGTTACCGTTCCGCGGATGGATACGCATCTCCTGGCCACGGAGTACGGCATCATCAATCTGAAGGGCAAGTCCACGCGCGACCGGGTCCTCGCCATCATCGGCATTGCGCATCCCCGCTTCAGAAACGATCTGTTGCGTGAAGCGGAAAACATGTTTCTTCTCTAATCCGTCATTGAGAGAAAGGACCCGACGCCTATGCTCATCCGATCCATGCGATGGTTTCTGTTCGAATCTTCAGACGGGATCGATGGGGAGCCCCTCCGCGCATGTGATGAGCAATCGGTTTACGGGTGATCGAAAAGATATCCGACAGAGCGGATGCTGCGGAAAAAAACGGGGTTCTGGGGGTCTTCTTCGAAATACTTCCGCAGACGGACCAGGAAGATGTCCACGGTCCGGGTGGTCGTCTCGCCGGTATAACCCCATCCGACCTCCAGCAGGGTTTTGCGGGTCAGGGGTTTCCCGCGGTTGTCAATGAAGAGCCGGAGCAGTTTCACCTCCTGCTCCGTCAGATGGAGGGTGCCCTGCCGGGTCTCCGCCGTCATCGTGGCGAAATCGACGGTATTGCCTCCAAAGACGTACGGTTTTGCTTCTGCCGGTTCCGACGCGCCGGCGCCGGAAGGTTCGCGGTTCCATCGGGAACGGGTCAGCAGGCGTTCAACCCTCAGCAGGAATTCCGCCAGATTGAACGGCTTGGCGAGATAATCATCGACGCCGCAGGAAAAGGCCCGGATCCGGTCATCGGGCGCCCCCTTGGCCGAAAGGATCAGAACGGGCAGCCGCTCGTCGTGCAGCCGGATGTGGCGCAGCACGGAGATGCCGTCCAGCGCGGGAAGCATGATGTCCAGCACGATCAGGTCCGGATTCCACTCCTTCCATTTTCTCAGCCCTTCGGCGCCGTTTCCGGCAATGGCCGCTTCATACCCCTGAAGCTTGAGATTCAGCTTCAGCCCTTCGGCAATATGGGGGTCGTCTTCGACAATCAGGATGCGCCTTTTTTCACCGGCTTTCATTCTTGTTTCCTTTCGTCTCCTTTTCAGGGAGGGTCAGCGTCACAATGGACCCCTTCCCCACGCCTTCACTGTCGGCGACCACCTTTCCCCGATGAAGCCTGGCGATCTGTTGAACCAGGTAGAGGCCAATCCCGCTTCCCCCCGCGGGCACAGCGTCCTGTTGCGGAGCCTGATGGAACTTGCGGAAAATCCGCTTCAGTTCCGTCCGGGGAATGCCGATCCCGTTGTCCCTGAAGCGGATCAGCAGTGATGAGGGGTTCCGTTCAAAGGTGATGTCGATCTGTGGCCTCCCGGAAGAGTTGTATTTGCGGGCATTGATCAGGACATTCATCAGCAGCATCTCGAACAGGGAAATGATCACGGGGTAGACGGGGGGAGTTCCCGGGGGGCGGTGCACCCGGATGTCGCAGTCATGGAAAATATGCCGGTTTTCGTCGATGAACCGGTCGATCGTCTCCGCAAGATCGACCGGTTCGGGCTTTCCCTCCTGCAGCCGGCTTTCGATTCTGGCAAGATTCAGAATGCTGTTGATATTGGTGGAGAGGCGTTCGACATCCTGGATCATGAACCCGATGTATTTGAGCCGCTCCTCCCGGGGCAACTCATGTTTCTTGAAGGTTTCGAGATAGAGTTTCAGTGAAGTGACGGGCGTCTTGAGCTCGTGGGTGAAGTTGTTGATGAAGCTGTGCTGGAGGCGATAGAGCTGGAATGTCTTCAGATTGTAGATGAAGATGATGAGCAGTCCTGCCAGGATAACGCCGACCAGCAGCGACAGGATCAGGATCACCACCCAGGTCCGCGCCTCGAAGAACTGATTCGCATCGAGCTGGTAACGCCGGATCACGGTGTTCAGGTTTTCGCTGACGCCCACGTACCAGTAAATGTACAGAAAAAGCGAGATCGCCAACGTGACGATGGACAGGACGAAGACAAAGACCGGGTGAATGTACCATTTTGCCTGTTTCATGGGCTACATCTGTGTCCAACCGTTGAATTGTAAAAGTATTGTAAAAAGGCGACTTGCCGCTTCACAGCCACCCCAACATCGATTAACGTGCCGCACAACGACCACAACGGTCCTCATTACATTCCCTTTAGGAGAATCCGATGCCAACGATTCATCAACCGGTCCATCCCCTCGGAAAACGCGCCCGCGTCCTGCTGACCAGCGTATTCGGGCCCTACTCCCGCGATGACGAGTACGGCAGCCGAAAAATCAATCCGATGGAACTCTATCAGAATCAGGTGACCCGCGTCCAGGGTGGATTCTCGATCCGGATGTTTCATCGCTCTTTCGGATTGATGATGATCCAGAACAACCTGGAGGCCCCCTGCACCCTGCTGGATTTTCCCACCCTGGAAGGTTTTACCGCGCAAATCACGGAGAACCGTTACGACGTGATCGGGATCAGCGCCATCGTGCCGAACATCGGCAAGGTCCGGGAGATGTGTCGGCTGATCCGGCAGCATCAATCGGGCGCCGTGATCGTCATCGGCGGCCACATCAGCAACAAGGAGGGTCTACATCAACTGGTCGACGCGGACCACATCGTGCGCGGGGAGGGGATCCGCTGGTTTCAGCGCTATTTGGGTCAGGACGATCAGGGGCCGATCCGGCATCCCCTGGCCATTTCAGGATTCGGCGCAAGGACGATGGGAATCGATCTCGGCAGCCGCCCCGGCGATACCGCGGCGATTCTGATTCCTTCGGTCGGCTGCCCGATGGGATGCAACTTCTGCTC
>JAXDCM010000020.1:0-11844 GCA_034677965.1 Syntrophales bacterium | reverse complement strand
GAATTTGCCGGCGCCGTGGAAGCGGCTGCGTCGACCGGGGGACAACTCATGCCGCCCATCATGGGCGCGGCCGCTTTCATCATGGCCGAATTCACGCAGACGGCCTATCTGAAGATCGTGATCATGGCCATTGTCCCGGCGGTTCTCTATTATCTAAGCGTCTATATGAATGTCCATTTCGAGGCCTGTCGGACGGGGATGAAGGGGCTGCCGGAGGATGAAATTCCCCGAGCGACGACCGTCCTCAGACAAGGCTGGGTCTTTATCTTGCCCGTCATCGGTCTGATCGTCGTCCTGGTGATGGGATACAGCCCCGCCCGAGCCGCCTTTGTCGGCATGGGGCTGATGATTTTCATCGGCATGTTCAAGGCGTCCACACGATTGAGCCTCAAGGGGTTCTGGGATGTTCTGGCGCTGGCGGGACGCAATTCGGTGGGGATCGCCGCCGCCTGCGCCTGCGCAGGCATGATCGTGGGAACGACAAGCATGACCGGGCTCGGCGTGAAAATGGCGATGCTGATCGAATATCTGGCCGGCGGGAAATTGATCATTGCGCTGCTTCTAACTGCCGTGGCCTCACTGGTCCTGGGCATGGCGCTTCCGACCACGGCCAACTACATTGTCCAGGCCTCGGTGGCCGCTCCAGCCCTGATCGCATTGGGCATACCCAAGCTGACCGCCCATCTTTTCGTCTTCTACTTCGGCGTCTATGCGGACATCACGCCGCCGGTTGCGCTGGCGGCCTACACTGCCGCGGGCATCTCCAAGGGGGACCCGATGAAGACGGGGTTCTATGCGTCGAGAAACGTGTTCATCGGATTCCTTATCCCTTTCCTTTTTGTATACCATCCCGCTCTTGTGCTTCAGGGACCGATCAAAGACATCCTCATCATGACCGTTTCAACGGGTTTGAGCGTGGTCGCCCTCAGCGCCGTATTCAGTAATTACCTGTACAGAAGATGCAGGGGATGGGAGCGGGTCGGTCTTCTGATCAGCGGCATTCTCCTGGTTACGCCGGGAATCCTGACGGACCTGTTGGGACTCGTTATTCTGGCGGCTATTTATATCTGGCAGAGGCGTTCCAAGGATGACCCGGCGACGTTATACGCTTGAAATCTGAAGATAGAGAGAGGGAGGGTCAATGTCCAACGAACCTCGACAAATGATCATAATAAAGGGTAAAGGGGGTGATCGGAAGCATTTGGGAAATCCTTGGGTCATGTCAAGTTCTTATCATCAATCAATCCAATAAAGGAGGCTGCATTGTGAAAAGATCGATGAAAATAAAGCGTTTTGTGTTTGTCCTGTCGGCTTTTCTGGTGGTGGGTTTGATCGGCGGACTGGGTATCGGTTTTGCGGCGGACCGGAACATCTCCCTCGGCACCGGGGGAATGACCGGGACCTATTATCCGCTCGGTGTGGCCATGGCGAAGGTGTGGTCGGCTGCCGGCATCGGCATCAACGTCGGCGCGGAAGCGACGGGAGGCTCCGTTGAAAATGCCCGTTTCATCAAGGGCAAAACGATGGAAGTCGGCTTCGTGGAATCGTTGATTGCCGACTGGGCCTACCAGGGACAGGAGATGTTCAAGGGAAACAAGGTGGAAAATATCCGCGGCTTGATCTCGCTCTATCCCAATACGATGCAGACGGTCGTCAAGGCCGATTCCGGCATCAAATCCTATGCCGATTTGAAGGGGAAAAAGGTGTCGTGCGGCATCCAGGGCAGTTCCAGCGTCCTCAACATGAAAATCGTTCTGGAGACTTACGGCATCCCCTTTTCCGACATCAAAGCCCAGTACCTGTCTTATGGGCCGGCGATGGAGCTTCTGAAAGACGGCCAGGTCGATGCCGTTCTGGTCGATGCGGGCGCGCCCAACTCCGCGATCATCGACATCTCCACCCAGCACAAAATCAAAATCCTGTCGATCGACCGGGCCAACATTGCCAAGATTGTTCAGAAGTACCCCTTTTTCTCCAGCGCGACGGTCATTCCCAAAGGGACGTACAAGGGCGTGGATGAAGACATTGTGACCACAGGTTCCCTGGCCACGCTCTGCATCGCGGCAGAGATGCCGGATGATCTGGTCTATAAGATGGCCAAAGCCCTGATTGAGAAAAAGGCGGACGTCGCCAAAGGCCACCCCAAGGGAAATGACATCAATCTGAAAACGGCCATTGACGGATTCTCCATTCCGATCCATCCAGGCGCCTTGAAATATTATAAGGAAAAGGGTGCGGTGAAATAACGGGATCAGAAAAAAACATGGGTTCCTGCATCAATGATCCATGGAACAGGCCCGGCCGTTACCGGCCGGGCCGCTTTTTCCCCAACCGGAAAAAAATGAACCGGCAAGATCCTTCCAGTATCGCAGATGCCGTTTTCTGGAGGGACCGGTCGAGGAGATTTTCATGAACCTTCAAAAATTGTTGGCGGCGCGGGTCCACGGGATGAAACCATCGCCGATTCGAAAGCTGGTCCCGATCATGCGCACGCCGGGCATGATCTCGCTGGGCGGCGGCTATCCGAACGCCCGGACTTTCGCGTTCAAGTCGGTGGACGTCGTGTTCAAAAGCGGGCGTTTCTTCTCGATCCGAGATCAGGCCGTGGATCTGGCCTGCCAGTATGGTCCGACCGACGCCAGCGCTGATTTGAAAAACCAGATCCTCCGGTGGCACGCCGCCAAGGACGGCGTGACGTTGAAAGGGGAGCAGATCCAGGTGCTCAACGGCGCCCAAGAGGGACTTCATACCATGGCCTATCTCTTCCTGGATCGGGAAGACAGCGTGATCCTTTGCGAACCGGCTTATCCGGGGGCGTTGGGGGCTTTCCGCGCGTTCACCGAACATTTCATTCCGGTTCCGCTGGATGCGCAGGGAATGATCACGACGGAACTCGAAACGATCCTGGAGAAGAGGAGAGCCGCCGGGAAGAAGTTGCCGAAATTCATCTATGACGTTCCCAACGGCAACAATCCGGCCGGGGTTTCCCTCTCGCTGGAACGCCGCCGACACCTGATGCAAATCGCCTCCCGCCATGACCTGCTGATTCTGGAGGATGATCCGTATCAGATGGTCCAGCTCGAAGAGAATGACCCCCTGCCCACACTGCAATCGCTGGACCGCGAGGAGCGGGTTGTCCGGTTGGACAGCTTCTCCAAAATCTTCGCGCCGGGGTTGCGCCTGGGATATGCCTCAGGGCCCTCGCAAGTGATCGGTTATTTTCAACTCTACAAGCAGGGAACGAACCTCCATACCAGCGCGATGGATCAGGCGCTCCTGGCCGGTTTCCTGGCCAATCACTCCTACGAAGAATTTCGCGCCCTGATCCGTGAGAATTGCGGCATCTATCGGAAAAACCGGGATGCCGTCCTTGCGGCGGCTCGGAAATACCTGCCGTCCGACATCCGGTATAATGTGCCGCCGGCCGGCATGTTCATTTGGTTTGAAATGCCCACAGGCTTTGACGCCGAAAGAATGGTTGAAACCGACGGAATGGAATTGGGCATTCTCCTGGTTCCCGGTATCGGCTTTTCCACCACCGGGGGTCTGAAGAACTATATGAGGGCCAGTTTCAGCATGATCAACCCGGAACAGGTTGAGGAGAGCATGATCCGCTTTGCCAAAATGATCGAACGGGAGAGGAATCGAACATCAAAGTAGCAGAGTGCCGGTTGCTTCAGCCGCCCGGAATGAGGCGCAGCGGTTCGCCGACCGCCGCCCAGTAGGGCAGCGCAACGAACATCACCACCCCATACGCGACAAGCGTCATCCACAATCCGAAAAAAAAGATCTCCGCCGCCGTCAGATGGCCTCGCTCGTAAACGACCAGGGACGAGGCGCTCTGCGCCGGGTAATACAGAACCGCATCCCCGGCAATCATCACCGCGAGCCCGCAGACGAGGGGGCTGACCCCTGTGGCCTCCCCGATCGACATCGCGATCGGGATCGTCGTCGCCAGAAAGCCGGTGGTATTGGGAATGAACAGCCGGACCGGCGCGGCAGCCAGCAGAAGCACGAGAACGATCTGCAGCGGGTGCTGTGAAAAGGCCGGCATCCCCTGAACGATGACCTCCGCGATCCAGCCGCTGGCGCCGCTGCTGCCTAACGCGCGGGCGAGCGACAGGGATGAGGCAATCACGAAAAAGTTGGCCCAGCCGAATCCCTTCTCGAATTCTTTCCAGGTCAGAGCGCCGATTCCCGGCGTCAGCAGGCAGGCCCAGGCCATAATCGCCGGCAGGGCCGGATTCCAGTGATGCCAAGCATCGGTCAACCAGAGCAGCGAAGCGCCGATTGTGATAACGAGCGTCCGGATCTCTTTTCCGGAAAGGGGCTTCCTCTCCCCGGTTCGGACCGGCGGCAGCGGGAGATCGAATCCGCGTCGGTGCAAGAGATAGATCAGCAGGGCGCCGACCGCAAGCAGGACGCTGTAGGGAACAACCATCAGAACGAACCATCTTCCCCAGGAGATTCCACCGATCAGCGAGGCCGCGAGGACCGGCGTGATCCCCCCCGTCAGCAGCATGGTGGAGGCGAGCCGGTTGACGGAATTGAGCGCCAGCATGATCGCCTTGGCGAAAGAGGACCCCCGGGGCACGCGGCCGAGATCCAGCGCCTGCTCATACACGAAGACGAGGATGCCGGTGCGGGTCGTCGCCGAGGGAAGCAAAAATGTCAGCAGCGGGAAGGAGAGCAGCATCTGAAGGTACAGGGAGCGCGATCGTCCCCGGCTTTGCCGGAGAAAGAAAAGCGCCACCCGCTCGGCCAGACCGCTTTGCAGCACCGCCAGGCCGATGGTCAAAACACCGACCAGAAAATAGGCCACCGGTTCGGCAAAGCCCACCAGGGCTTCCGGGAACCCCGGAACGCCTCCGGTAAGGACGAGCGCAATCACCAGAAGAATCCCGGTGACGGCCGCCGGGATCGCGTCGGTGCACCAGAGGCCGATGGCCATCACCGCTACGGCCAGGACCTGCTGGCCAGCCACGGGAAGACCGGTCGGCGTCGGCAGGAACATCAGGGCTACCGACAACCCCACCATGAAAACGGTGATCCAAAACGATCGCCACTCTCTTTTCGTGGCTTCGATTGCCATCTTCCCCGCTGAATGATCTTCGTCTCTTCGTTTCGGTTCCATGGTCGCTGCGTATGATTGCCGGTTCGGATCGCGCTTGATCGAAAAAGCCTGCCGGAAGAAGGCCGCTCCTTGAGCCTGTCGGCAAGGCCCCGGACCTTCGGAAGCCGGTAAGCGAAGAAATTGCCGGTTATCGCGCGGTCCGCAGACGTTCGTAAGTCCCGGCTTGTTCGTCGTACAGCGCGCATTCCCCGTCCGCCGCCGCGCCGGCCACAAAGATATATCGTTCCGAGATATTGAGAAACATTGGCCTTTCCGTGGGAACCGGCTCCCTCGTGACATGGCCGCCCTTCATCCGGAAGAGAACGGGAAGGTGCGAATGGCCGCAGAAAAGAACCCGGAAATCCGCTTCGGTAAAGAGCTCCTCCGCCCGCTGCGTGTTCCCCCGGTCGATCGGCTCGTAGAACGCGCGGAGCGACTCCATGGGCAGCGAATGCGCGAAACGCGCATCGCCCCGGGAGCGGACCACGGGAACTTCCCGCAAGTAGGCCAATACCCGGACCCCTTCGGCATTCGGCGGCCGGCGGACATCGGCCAGCATATTCTCCACGAGAAAATCGTTGTTGCCCTTCACGGCAAGGACGCCGTTTTCCCGCAGCAGTTCGATCATCGCCGCCGCCCGGTCGTGACGGACGGAATCGCAGAAATCGCCGAGATGGATCAGAAGGTCGACGTTGCGGTCCCGCAAAAGGCGGATCGCCTTGGCGGTGGCCTCGATGTCGCCGTGGCTGTCGGCAATGATGCCGATTCGCTGCCGGTCCCGATCCGTCATGGTCTCTTGGACACCATTATCGATCCCGCCCCTGCTCCCATCAGGCCTTCAATACCGCAATAATTTCATGTATATCGGGTAGCTGGCTGATCGGATAAATCTTGACGAACATCACCTTCCCCTTTTCATCGACGATGATGTTGGCCCGCTCCGAAATGCCCTCGGCCCTCAGGATCCCCAGGGACTTGGCGACCCCGCCGTGAGGCCAGAAATCGCACAGAAGACGGGTGTTCTTGATTTTCAGACTTTTGGCCCAGGCCGCCTTGCAGGGCACGCTGTCGACGCTCAGGCCGACGGCCACGGCGTTGAGCCTGTCCAACGCCTTTTTGTTCTTTTCCAGCGACTGCATCTGCTGGGCGCACACGGCGGTCCAGGCCAGCGGGTGAAAGGAGAGCAGAACCCTCTTCCCCCCGCATCCGGCCAGGGAAAACTCCTGGCGATTCTGGTCCTTCAGCTTGAAATCCTTCAATTTTTTACCGATTTTCACTGCTGTCCTTTGAGCCATGATTGACCTCCTTCATCGTAGAGTTTGGGATCCGACGGTCTTGTGTTTCGGAATGATGATCCATAACAGGAAAATTTAATGCTTGCAATGCGAACAAATTTCCGCTATAGAGCCCCGCCATGATCGCTGAACATCTATAGCCATACTCCCATATCTGCCGTTATTCTGAGATCTTATCCGCTATTTCGCCTTCTCGCTCTCGACGCGCCCATTTCGCGGATCGCCTTATGCCCATTGGACGGGGCGGTATGGATCGGATTTTCGGCATGGTTGGGAAAAAGCAGGGAGGTAAGCCATGAACCGTAATCATGCCCTAACGCTCGGATGGTTGTCCGCAGCGGCCATCGTCGTGATATTCATCTTGACGGTTGCCGTCGCGGAATCCCGTTACGAAATCGATCGTTTCACGTCGGCGAGAACCATGCAGATGATTGAAGAGCACCTACAGGTCGGACGGACCGATCTCTCGTCTGAACAGATCCCTTCCATTGCCAGGATCCTCTACGAGGAATCCCTCTACCACGGGATCGATTACCGGCTGGTGCTGGCCATCATGGCGGTGGAAAGCAACTTCCGCACCGATGCCGTCTCCCCGGCCGGCGCCCGCGGAATCATGCAAATACGGCCGATTCTGGCCTCATCCATCGCCAAAAAGGCGGGCATCGCCTATCGGGGGACGCCGGACCTCTTCGAGCCGGCGAAAAATGTCCGCTTCGGCCTGTATTATCTCTCCTGGCTCCATTCGAACTTCAAGAGCCTCAACGAGGTCCTGCTGGCCTACAATGTCGGACACAACCGGGCCAAAAGGCTCCTGTCGCGCGACGGGGATGCGGACAGCCGATACACCCGCCGCGTACTGGGCCAGTACGAACGGAACCGGACGAGCCTCCCGGCGGCATAAGGAGCCGATCCCGGGGATCATCCGGGTAGTTCAGGTGGCGAAGGCCTCGTCGGGAATCTTCATCATCGAGACATCCCCGCTCTTGATCGCCTTGGCTGCCGCATCCACCTCGGGCAGCACGTGCTTGATGAAGTAGCGTGCCGAGGCGACCTTCCCCTCGTAGAATGCCTTGTCCGCGCCGCCGCCGTCCGGGGCGGCAAGCTTTTCATTCGCCACGCCGGCCTGCCAGAGAAGCAGCCAGGCCATGCTGACCTGCCCCATCAGCATCAGGAACGGATACGCATTGGCCAGGGGAAGCAGGAAATTCCCCGCTTTTCCACTGGCGGCGAAGAGCATGGCGACCTCGGCCAGCGTGTTGACTGCGGCCTGGACGTCGGGGGCCAGATCCGGCAGGGCCGACTGATATTTGCCGATCGTCTGCCCCATCTCGCCCAGCAGGTTCATGAAATACATTCCCTTCTTGAGTCCGAGCTTCCGGCCGATCAGATCCAGCGCCTGGATGCCGTTCGCCCCTTCGTAGATCGAGGCGATCTTCTCGTCGCGGAGGAACTGCTCGACCGGGTATTCGGAGCAGTAGCCGTATCCGCCGTAGACCTGGATCGCCGTCTCCGTCACCCGGAAGGCCATGTCGGAACAGTAGGCCTTGCAGATCGGGGTGAGAACCTCCAGGAAGCCGTTGTATTTCTCCCTCTCCGCCTCGTCTACGGCCGCCAAAGTGCGGTCCGCGCAGAAGGCCGTAAAATAGATCAGCGCCCGGAACCCTTCGGTATGGGACTTCATCCAGATCAGCATCCGCCGGATGTCGGGGTGCTGGATGATCGGCACCCGGGGAGCGGCGGGGTTTTTCATCTCCGCGAGCGACGAGCCCTGGAGGCGCTCCTTGGCATATTGCAGCGCATGGAGGTAGGCGATGGAGGCGCCGGAAAGGGCCTGGATCCCGATGCCGATCCGGGCGCTGTTCATCATCTGGAACATGATTTTCATCCCCTGGCGCTCCTCCCCCAGGAGTTCCGCGTAGCACTCCCCGTTGTCGCCCAGGTTGACCAGACAGGTCGCCGAACCGTGGATGCCCATCTTCTCCTCGATCTTCGCGATCGTATAGTCGTTGCGCTTTCCCAGCGTCCCGTCCTCATTCACCAGAAACTTGGGAACGAGAAAGATCGATATCCCGGACGTCCCCGGGGGGTCCCCTTCGATCCTGGCGAGGACCGGATGGATGATGTTCTCCATGAGGTCGCTGTCGGCCGCGGTGATGAAGCTCTTCGTCCCCTGGAGGCGGAATGTCCCGTCCGGACGGCGGATCGCCTTCGTCTTGAGGCTCCCCACGTCGGTGCCGGCGCCCGGTTCGGTCAGAGCCATCGTCCCGCCCCAGACGGCCTCGTGCATCTTCGGCAGGTACTTCTTTTTTTGCGCCTCCGTCCCGTAGGTTTCAATCAGGTTGGCGGCCCCCTCGGTCAGCGTGAAGTAGCTGACGAACGCGCTGTTGTGGCTGAACCATTCCTTGGCCGCCACCGCGACGACCCGCGGGAAACCCTGGCCGCCGTCTTCAGCGGGGACGTTCATCGTCGTCCAGCCTCCTCCCCGGTAGATCTGGGCGCAGCGGTGGTAGCACTTGGGGACGTGGACGTTTCCGTTTTCGAGACGGCACCCCTCCCGGTCCCCCTCGGCAAGGCACGGGAAGACAAAGCCCGCGGCGAATTTTTCCGCCTCGTTCAGCGTCATGTCGAACAGGTCCCGTGAAAAATCGGCATAGAGGGGCAATTTGCAGAGTTCCTCGACGTTGAGCATTTCATAAAGAACAAACCTCTGGTCCCTTGGATCGATAATCAGATTCGGCATATCCGTGTCTCCTTTCTGGGATGGGGTGCCCGACAACCTCCGTTGAACCGCGCCAAAATACCGGTTTCCCGACGAAATGATTCTCGTTCACCGGTCAAACTTCGTGTCATTCCAAGATCCCCCGGCTCATTGGAACAGGCCGGTTTTTTCGAATCCATCGATCTCGTCGTTGCCGTAGCCGAGGCCGAGCAGCACTTCCCGCGTATGGATTCCGGCCACGCAACCGGCCGGCCCGTACTGTGGCGGCGTGGCCGAGTAGCGGATCGGATGGCCGGGCTGTTTCACCTTGCCGCCCCCCGGCAGGTCCACCTCGACCACCATCCCGCGCGCCCGGACCTGATCGTCCCCCAGCGCCTCGCCCAGCGACAGGACCGGCTCCACGCAGGCGTCGATCTTCGCGAAAACGGCCGCCCACTCGTCCCGGGTCCTCGTTTTCAACACCCGGCGCACCTCCTCCTTCACGCGCGGCAGGTCCGGAGGGATCACGCCGCCGAGGATCAGATCGGGTCGGCCGACCGCCTCGCAGAAGGCGGAAAAGAATTGCGGCTCCAGGCCGCCGAAGCTGACGTATTTCCCGTCCCGGGTTTCGTAGAAATCGTAGAGTGAACCGCCGTTGAGGACCCCCTCCCCGCAGCAGTTTTCCGATCCGTCCACCAGATACGCCGAGGCGAAAAGCGCGTTGAAGGCGACGGCGCCGTCGGTCATCGAGACATCCACGTACTGACCCTCGCCGGTCCGGTGCCGGTGGACCACGGCTGCCAGGATGCCGATCACCGCGTGGTTCGATCCCGACGCGACGTCGGCAATCTGGACCCCGCAGAGACAGGGGCCGGTCTCCTTATGCCCCGAGCAGGCGGCCACACCTGCGCGGGCAAGATAGTTGATGTCGTGCCCCGCGCGGTTTCTCATCGGCCCCGTCTGGCCGTACCCGGTCAGCGAGCAATAGATCAGCGAGGGGTTGGCCGTCTTGAGCGATTCGTAGTCCAACCCGAGCTTTGCCATGACCCCGGGGCGGAACTGCTCGATCACGATGTCGTATTCGCCGATCAGTTTCCGGACGATCCCGCCGGCCCTCGGGTCTTTGAGGTTCAGCGTCATGCACCGCTTGCCGCGGCCGAGGTATGCGATTGCGCAGGAGAGATTCGTGCCCGGCAGGAACGGCGGCAGAAAAGAGGCCAGGTCCGGGCGCGAACCGGAGATAATGCGCAGAACGTCCGCGCCGAGATCCGCCAGCGTCATCGTCGCATAAGGCCCCGGCAGCAGCGTCGTGAAATCGAGGATCTTCATCCCTTTCAGCGGCCCGGCCATTCCATCTCCCCCTTCCTTGCCTCTTTACACGAATTTGCCTGGAAGCCGAAATGACCTATTCCAGCCGCCTAATTCGTCCCTCTTCGCTTGCCCGGATCACCCCGAGCCGCCGGATCGTATCGACCAGCAACTCCCGGAGCGGCAGCCCCGTTTGGATGTGGTCCTTGCCCTTAAAAACCGTATAGCTGTCGCCGCCCGTGGCCAGAAAATCGGTGATGGCGACCTTGTAGACCGTTTTGGGCTGCAGCGGCTGACGGTTTTTTCCGACCCGAACATTCTCCACGGACCGGCCGCGCACGTCGAACGTGATCCCGGAAACCTGCAGGAAACCGCCGTCCGCATCCGCCGATGTGCGGCTGACGGACCGCAAAAGCGCTTGTTCGATCTCCGCCCCCGTCAACGCCATCGTCATCAATTCATTGGGAAACGGCACGGTTTTAAAGATATCTTCGAGCGTGATCGGCCCCTGCCGGATGCTGGCGCGGATCGCCCCTGAATTGATCAGGGCCATCTGCGCGCCCGTATGGCTCATCATGATGTCGGCCACAAAATTCCCGAGCGCGGTCTCCCGATTGCGGATGTGTCCGCGCTCACCGTCCAGAAACACCTCCGAACGCCCGATCACCTCCTTGAACCGGTCGCCCAACTGATCCTGATACCCGGCCACGATCGCGGCCACACTCGGGTCCGGCTCTATCCCGTCGGTGATCGGTATATAGGCGTGGCCCACCAGATCGGCCTTCCTGGTGACGGGATCCACCCTTAAATCGATCCGGCCCAGGATGCGCCCCTTTTCAAAGGCCTGAAAGATCGGAACCTTGCCCACCTGCGGGTAGGGCGACAACAGAATATGGTCGTGCCCGCCGATCACAGCCGCGAGATCGGGCAGGGCCCCGGCGATCTCCCGGTCCATCCGGTACCCGCTGTGGGAGAGCAGGACCACCGGCCCCCGGGAACGGACCCGGTCATAAACCTGTTGGACGGAGGACACCGCTTCCTTCACATCCAGCGCGGCGACATAGGCCGGCAGGGTGGTGGTCAACAGCTCTTCGGTGGTGACGCCGATCACGGTCACCTCCAGGCCGTCCCGCAGCGGAATGGTCCGGAAGGCGTCGCACAGCGGACGGCCGCTCGCCTTCTCCACGATGTTGGCGCTCAGGAACGGGAAAGCGGCCTTGCCCTGAAGCTTGCGAAAGTTTTCCAATCCGAAGTCGAATTCGTGGTTGCCGACGGTGACCGCGTCCACGCCCATCGCGTTTAAGCATTCGATATCCGGCTCGCCGCGGAACACCGTGGACATCGGCGTGCCCTGCAGCAGATCGCCGGCCACCAGAAGCAGCGTGCGGCCATTTTTGCGGCTGTTTTCCGCGCGGATGTCACGGACCACG
>JAXDCM010000019.1:0-56448 GCA_034677965.1 Syntrophales bacterium | reverse complement strand
GGGGTTCGGACGGCTCGCCCGTCATCTCGTTCAAGGATGTGGCGATTACACGGTATCAGCCGGTCGAGAGAAAGTATTGACGACGGCGAATCGGGACTGCGGGGGAACGAACATTGATCAGGGAGAGCGCATACACCTTTAAAATCCTCCGTCACGACGCAAAGGAACCGGGCGGCGGCCCGCGCTTTTCGAGCTACCGGATCAAAGTCATTCCGGGCCTGACGGTGCTGGCGGTGTTGCTTCGGATCCGGGACGAAATCGACGGAACCCTCGCCTTCCGCTCCTCCTGCCGGTCCGCCGTCTGCGGGTCCTGCGCGATGGTCATCAACGGAAAGATCGACCTTGCCTGCCGGACGCAGGTGGCCACGTTCAACACCGACACGATCGTCCTGGAACCGCTGCCCAACTTCGAGGTGATCCGCGATCTGGTCGTCGACATGACGCCGTTTTGGCAAATGTACGAAAAGATCCGGCCCTACCTGATCCGAAAGTCGCCCGATCCGGAGAAGGAAATTCCGCAGAGCGAGGCGGAGCGCGCGAGGATCGACCAGTACGTCAACTGCATCCTGTGCGCCTGCTGTTACGGAGCCTGCCCGGTCCCCTCGAGGCAGGCGGACTACATCGGCCCAGCGGCCGCGGCCAAACTGGAGCGATTCGCCCTGGATTCGCGGGACGAGCGGCCGCCCGACGCCCTCGAAATCGTCAACGACGAAAAGGGGGTGTGGGCCTGCGACACCGTCTTTCGCTGCATCGACGCGTGCCCGAAGGACGTGCGGCCCACCGACGCGATCGTCGGCCTGCGCAAGGCGCTGGTGAAAGAACGCTTCAAAGGAATCTTTCCGGGAGGGGGAAAATGAAACTGAAATATTCCCTCATCACAAGAAGAACGTTTCTCAACACACTGCTGTTCGGCTGGGCCGCCGCTTTCTTCTCCGGAACGTTTTACGCCCTGATGAAATTCGCGTTCCCCACACTGGGCAAGGAACCGGACTTTGTCGTGCTGGACAAAAAGGACTTCAAGGGCCTGCCCCAAAATTCGGTCAAGCCGTTTCCGTGGGGGGGGACGGTCGGCCTTTACTTGAAGAAGGCCGACGGTAAGGTCCTGGCACTCAAGGGCGTCTGCACCCACATGGAGTGCAATGTGGCTTACAAGCCGGAGGAGCGCAAGTTTTACTGCGCCTGCCACCAGGGATGGTTTGATGAGAACGGCGTCAACATCGCCGGGCCGCCGCCCAAACCCCTTGAGGTTTTCGAAATTTCGGAAGAAGGGGAAAAGCTGATCATCGCCCGGAAGGGGGTCAAGGTTGAACTGCCCAAGGCTTAAAGACTGGTTCGAAGAGCGCTACGACTTGCGGGGCATCCGACTTCTGGCCCGGGAAAAGCTCGTCCCCGAACATCGTTACGATCTCTGGTACTACACCGGCGGGATCACGCTGTTTCTGTTCATTCTCCAGTTCCTGACCGGGATGCTGATGGCGCTCTACTACATCCCCCATGTGAACTTTGCCTACGAGAGCATCATCGAGATCGTCACCAAGCTGAACATGGGCTGGTTTTTCCGCTCACTCCACCACTGGGGGGCGCAGTTGGCCATCGTCTTTTTGTTCATCCACCTCTTCGGCACGCTGCTGCTGAAATCCTACCGCAAACCGCGGGAAGTGGTCTGGGTGACCGGCTTCATCCTGCTGGGCATCTCGATCTTTTTCGGTCTGAGCGGCTACCTGCTGCTTTGGGACGAGCGCGCCTTTGCAGCCGTCCGCGTGGCGACGGGCGGCGCCGGCGCCTTTCCGGTGATCGGCGGCTTCATCAAGGCCTTTCTGCGCGGCAGCATCGACGTGACCGGAGACACGCTGCTGCGTTTCTACGCGTTCCACGTGGCGATTCTGCCGATCGTGACGCTCGCGCTGATCGGCCTGCACATCCTGCTCGTCCAGTTCCACGGGATGAGCGTTCCGCTGTCGCTGGAGGGCGAAAAGCGGCGGGACATTCCTTTCTTCCCCAATGTTTTCCTGAAAGACCTGATGATCTGGCTGGTCGTTTTCGGGGCGGTCGTGACCCTCGCGGTTTTGCTGCCGCCGGAGATCGGCGTGAAGGCCGACCCGCTGGCCCCGCCGCCGGAGAATATCAAGCCCGAATGGTATTTTCTTTTCATGCTGGAAACGCTGAAGCTCTTCCCCGGGACAATTCTGGGGTTCAACGGGGAAACGATCGCGATCCTGTGCGTTACGGCGGGGATCCTGTTTTTCTTCCTGATCCCCTTCCTGGACCGGAAGTCGAGCCGGGGAGAAAAAAGCCCGCTGTTCACCTGGATCGGCGTCATCTATATCGTCTACTTCCTGGTCATGACGGCGATGGGCTTTCTGAGTTAGGAGTTCCCATGCAAGCGTTAGGAGCCTTTGAAAAGATCATAAGATTAACCCTGCGACGCCTTGCAGGGCCGGTCGTCACGGCCCTCCTCACGCTGGCTTGCGCCATCCCTTGCCTCGCGGCGGAGCCGGTCGCGGTCTTTCCCGGGGTGCCCTACGACGGCTACATTGTTTACGAGAGTCTGGCCGTCTTTTGGATCGTCCTTGTCGCGCTGATCGTCGTGATCCGCATGAAGCTTCGCGAAATCGAGCGGATTCAGCAACTGGGCGCGGATGAAGAGGATCCGAACGCCCCCCTCCTTCCATAGCGCCTCAGGCGATTCTCGCGCCATTGCGCCCATGCGGGCGCGGCGCAGTCCCGTAAAAAGACGAAAACCGTCCCGGCTCGAGTTCCAAGATCAGACGGCTTTAATTTTGTGCGGAAATCTCGAAAGGAACGGCCCCTTCCCGGATCGGCGGAACGATCGGGGGCTGTCCGGTCCTCTGAAAGATCCGACGCCCTTCCTCAGACAGCAGCAGCTTGACAAAACCGATACCGGCGGCTTTGTTCTCGGCGGTGCCCGGGAGGGTCACCGCGTTTCGGATCTGTTCGCTCAGGTTCACCTTTGCCGGAAAATCGATCCTATCCGCGTCATCGGCAATGGTCACTGCGGCCGACAGGTATACGATGCCCGCGTTGGCCCTGCCGCTTTTGAGGGCCTTCAAAACGTCGGGAATGGCGTTTTCCTTGATGGCTCCGGCGATGATCTTTTGCGCCAACTCCGGCTTACCCTCGGCCGACGATGCCTTCTTGATGAACTCCATCGTCCGGTTGGTGGCCATGTCCTTTTCGCCGGTAACCCGCGCCAGCCGGACCCCGCTTTTTGCCAGATCGGACATCTGTTTGATCCCGAGAGGATTGCCCTTGCCGGTAACGACCACCATTTCATTGGCTGAAAATACGACATACCAGGATGCTGCGGCCTTGCCGCCTACCTGCTTGCCGAACATGTCTTTCACCACCGCCGGGTCGGAGGGAGCGAAGACATCGCAGGCATCTCCCTTGAGGATCCGCTCGGCGAGTTCCTTGGAGCGACCGGAGGTCAGGTTCACCGTGAGTCCGGTGTTTTTTGCCTCGAAGGCCTTTTTCATTTCGCCCATGGGCCCGGCCAGTGAATCGGCATGCCATGCTTCAATGATCATTTTCGCCCCTCCTTGAGCCTGTAGGCCTTGGCGATCAGGGAGACCGGCGTAACCGCCTTCCTCTGCGTTCCCTGGAAGATCTGCATCGCACATGCCCCGCAGCCGGTGACGAGCTGCCCGGCGTCGGACGCCTCGATCTCCCTGAACAACCTCTCCCCGATCTTCATCGAGAGGTCGTAGTTCTTCTGCTTCAGACCGAAGGTTCCCGAGATGCCGCAGCACTGATCCGAGTAAGCCTGAACCGAGACACCGGGAATCAGGGCGAGCAGATCGACGGGCTCCCTGGTGATGCCCAGCGCGCGGAGGTGGCAGGGATTGTGGTATCCGAGCTTGACATCCATCCGGCCGAAATCCAGGTTCAGCTCCCCTTTCTTGTGAAGCTTCATGAGAAACTCGTGAATGTCCACGCAGCTCTTCGCCACTTTCGCCGCCTCTTCCGTATGGACGATTTTCGGGTATTCCATCTTGACGGCCAGGGCGCAGCTCGACTCGGAAAAGACGATGGGAATCCCTTTGTCCGCGAATTCCGAGAGCTTCCGGAGGTTGTAGCGGATGTCATCGCCGACCTGATCGATGGCCCCGGTGCTCAGGCGGGCAATGCCGCAGCAGCGCAGCTCCGGAAGGATGACTTCATAACCGTTCTTCTCGAGGATCTCGATGGTGGCCAGACCGTCGTCTTTGGGCTCGTTGAAATTCGTGAAACAGCCTACGAAAAACGCGACCTTCTTGTCGCTCGTCTTGCGCGGGCGCCCCTTCACCATCTTCAGCATGGTCCGGTTCGGAAATTTCGGCAGCCTGCGGCGGGCATCGAGACCGACGAAGGCTTCGAGCCCTTTCCGGAACGGTCCGACGGAGTTGGCGAGATTCGCCAGCGGGGCAAAGAGGCTCGAGGTCTGGCAGAGCCGGCGGGTGCTCGCCAGGACCCTCTGGCCGAAGGGCTCGCCGTCCCGTTCAACGACGTAAGAGCGGCCCATGATCGCAAGCCACGGGATGTCGGCGCCGGACGGACATTCCGTCAGGCAGCGCTTGCAGTTCACGCAGGCGTCGAGCACCTCCTTGAACTTGGGGGACTCCAGAACTTTCGGGTCCACGGTTCCGTTCAGAACCCCGCGGATCAGCGTTGCCTTGGCCCTTCCCAGGGCCGCCTCATCGAGAACCTTCATGGCGATCGGACAGTAGGATCGGCATTTCCCGCAGCCCGAGCAGACGCTACTGGCCTCCTGCACCGCCTCCCGGGTCAGGATCGGGGAGAGGGCCGCTTTTTCGTCCCTGGTTTTGAATTTGAGATCGCGGGCCAGCGGGTTGTCCTCCCCGCCGACGATCGTTCCGGGGTTGAAGAGGTTGTCCGGATCGAAGATCCTCTTGATCTCCTCGAAGGCGGGATACAGCTTCGGATACTGCCTCCTGGTGTAGAAAGTCCGAAGGCGTCCGTCACCATGTTCGCCGCTGATGGTCCCCTTGAGCGACAGGACGAGATCATAGACTTCATCGGTGATGGCCAGCATCTTTTTGACCTCCTCTTCCCGGCGCAGGTCCAGGAAGACCATCAGGTGCATGTTTCCGTCGCCGGCGTGTCCGTAGATCCCGGCCTCGACCCCGTGCTTGCCGAAGATTTCGCGGAGTCCCTGGATATACCGGGGCAGCCGGGTCGGGTGGACGGCGGCGTCCTCGATGAACGCGACGGGCCGTTTCGGACCTTTCGCCTTGTTCAGGATCGGTCCGGAAATCTGCCGGACCTTCCCCAGCATCGCCATGTCCTTCTTGTCTTTGGCCACTTTCATATCGAGGGCAAGGGTTTCGGCCTTCATCGCCTCCTCGACCCCGGCAAACTTTCCGCGCAGGCTCTCCTCGTCTTTTTCCTCGAATTCGATGAAGAGCATCGCTTCGACGCCCTCGGGCAGATAGGGCCGCAATTCGGCTTTCTGCTGCCGGGCGAGATCGAGAATCCGCCGCTCGATGATCTCGAGCATGGTGGGGTTCAGTTCGAGGATCTTCTGGACCGCTTTGCCGACCTTCGCAAGGTCGTCGAAGTAGACGAGTCCCCCCAGGGTCTTCTCGGGTAGAGGCCAGAGCCTGACTTTCGCCTCGGTGATGATCCCGAGGGTCCCCTCGGAACCGACCAGAAGGGGCGTCAGGTCCATGCCGTTGTCGTTCAGGATGCGCCAGAGGCCGTACCCCGAGGAATTCTTGATGGTGAAGGGCTTCTCGTCCTTGAGGGGCTGCTCATAACGCGCCAGCACATCGGCCACGCCCCGGTAGATCGCGCCGGCCCTTCCCGAGATTTTTCCGGGGACGGAAGGTCCGGTCGTGATGATTTCGCCGTCCGGCAGGACGATCTCCAAAGAAAGCACGTTGTCCCGGGTATCCCCGTATTTGATGGCATGGGGTCCGCTGGAGTTGTTCGCGATCATCCCTCCGAAGGTGCAGTGCTCTTTCGTCGAGGGATCGATCGGGAAATGGAGCTTGTGACGTTTGAGCAGGTCGTTGAGCCCCCCCTGGGTCATTCCCGGCTGGACCCTGGCCCATTTTTCTTCGGCGTTCTCTTCCAACATGCCGTTCATGTAGCGGGAAAAATCCAGGATGATCCCTTCGCCCAATTCATTGCCCACTCGACTCGTGCCTCCGCCCCGGGGAATCAGCGGGATTTTGTTTTTGGCTGCGTACTTCACCACTTGGACCACATCGTCCCTGTCCCCGGGCAGGACGATTCCCAGAGGCTTCACCTGAAAAAGGCAGGCTGCACTGCTGTAAATCGTCCGGCTGAGGTCATCGCAGAGCACATCCCCCTTGATCATTTCCTTGATCTCCCGGAAGATTTTTTCCGGATGCAATGATTTGTTCATCTCTTTCTCCAATTTTCCGGATGGCTCCGGCGATTCCCTGCGACAAATCCGGCTTGCTTTCGGACCGCCGACTTCACGGGTCATACCGATAAAAAAAGCCGTACCCCTTGTGCGGATACGGCTCTCTATGCCATAACGCGCCTGTCCCTGCCCGAATTATCTGGCCACGGCCTGGCGAAATTTACTCCATCCAGAGGCAATCGCCGGCCAGAACGCCAGGAGAAGCCCGGCAATCATCATCGCGCTGACCAGCCAGTTCGAAAAGAAAACGCTCAAGGCGCCTTGGGATCCCAATATGGCCTGGCGGAACGAGACCTCGGTCGCGTCTCCCAGCACCAGGGCCAGGATCAGCGGCGCCAATGGATAATCCAGCTTTTTAAAGACATAACCGATCACGCCGAAGAACAACATGGTCCAGATGTTGAACATGGCATTGTTCACGGTAAAGGCGCCGACCGAACACACCACGACAATGACCGGGGCGATGATCGAAAACGGGATGCGGAGGATCGCCGCGAAGAGCGGCACGGTGGACAGAACGATGACCAAGCCGACGACGTTCGACAGATACATGCTGGCGATCAGGCCCCAGACAAAGTCCTTTTGCTCGACAAAGAGCAGCGGACCCGGCTGCAGCCCCCAGATCATCAGGCCTCCCAGCAGCACCGCCGCCGTGGCCGAGCCGGGGATGCCCAGCGCCATCATCGGCAAGAGCGCCGCGCATCCGGACCCATGGGCGGCGGTCTCAGGGGCGAGAACGCCCTCCAGCTCCCCGGTGCCGAACTTATCGCCATTCTTCGAGAAGCGCTTGGCCAGGCCGTAGCTCATGAAGGATGCGGCCGTTGCACCGCCCGGTTTGAAGCCCATCCATGCGCCGATAATCGCGCCGAAGAGCAGCGTCAGCCAGTACTTCGGCAGCTTTTTCCATGTTTGCCACACGACCGTCACGTTCATCTTGGCCCGCACGCCTTCGAATCTGAGACCCTCTTCCATGCTGACCAGGATTTCAGCAACACCGAACAAGCCGATCACCACCACCAGGAAATCAACGCCCCTGAGAAGCTCAGACCAACCAAAGGTGAGGCGGAGCGTGCCGCTGACGTTATCCATGCCGATTTGCGCCAAGCCAAACCCCAGCATCAGGGCGATGATGGTCTTGAACGGATCCTTGCCCGTGCCGATGAAACTGGCAAAGGTCAGAAAATAGACGGCAAAGAACTCAGGCGGACCGAAGTGCAGCGCAAAATTTGCCACCAGCGGGGCCAGAAAGGTGATCATCAAAACGGAAAAAAGGGCGCCGAAGAACGATCCGGTGAAGGAGGCCGTGAGCGCTTCGCCGGCCCTGCCCTGCTGGGCCATGGGGTAGCCGTCGAACGTGGTGGCCACCGAATGCGATTCGCCGGGGATATTGAACAGGATCGAGGTAATGGCCCCCGCAAACAGCGAACCCCAGTAGATGCACGACAGCATGACGATCGCCGACGTGGGAGACATGGTAAACGTGAGCGGCAACAGGATCGCAACGCCGTTCGGCCCTCCCAAGCCCGGCAGCACGCCGACGAGAACCCCCAGAATCAGGCCGACTGCCATCATGCCGAGGTTATACCAGCTCAGTATAACCGAAAATCCATGGAACAGATTTAACACGTTATCCACTTGACAATCCTCCTAAGCGGTCGTGCTTCAGCCGAAACAACTCAGTAGCCGAGCAGGGACTCCAGCGGTCCTTTGGGCAGCGGAACCATGAACTGCACTTCAAACATATAGAAAAGCATGACACTGATGCCGATGCTGACCAGGATAATTTTAAGCCAGCTGAAATTGGCCATCATCCGCATGAAACCTCCGATAAAAAGGGCGGAGGCAACATAGATGCCGATGAACTGGGTCACCAACACATAGAGAAAAGCGGGGATCAACACGCAAAGCACCTGCTTGAAGCTTCCCCAGGAAACGAAGAGCTTATGATTTACTTGTTTTCCGAAAAGCGCCCTGAGAAAAACGACGACACTCGAAATACTGATGATGGCCCCGGTGCGGAACGGGAAATATCCCGCCTGAGGCCCTTCCGGGGCCCAACCCATCCCGACTCTATAACCGTCCATCATCATCACAACACCGACGAGGAAGATGGCAACGGCCACGACCGCCTCCATGGTCTGATGCGTCAACCCGGCCGAACGAGGTCGTTCCTGCGTTTGTTTCTGTTCCATGGACACCCTCCCACGACGAATGGAGAAACCGAAACGTCGGTCCGGCGGATCGGGCGATCCTACCCGAATCCGCCGGAACCGTCGCGATTCCAAGCTATTTCTTCGCCGCAAACCCGGCTTCGGTCATGAGCTGTACATGTTTTGCCATATCCTTTTTCAGGAAATCCACAAACTCGTCTCCGGTGGCATAGTGCCTGGTGAGCGCCATGTTCTCGGTGTAGTCTTTCCACTCCTGCTTGGAAACGACCTCCTTCAGCAGATTGGCATAGAACAGGGACTGCTCCTTGGTGGTTTCGGGCGGCAGGAAGAAGGCGCGCAGCATCTGGTAGTGTACGTCGATTCCCTGCGACTCGCAGGTGGGGATATCGGACCATGCGATGTCCGTAACCTTTTTCTTATAGTCGATGGGAGCCTGGGAGAAGACGCACAGCGGGCGCGCCTTGCCTGCCCGCCACTGGGCAACGTTCTCGCTGGGATTGTTGACGTTGGAAACGATATGGTTGCCGGCCAACTGGGTGGAAGCCTCGCCGCCGCTCTTATAGGGGATATAGGTTATTTTTTTCCCGGCAACTTTTTCGAATGCCACCGTGATGATCTGGTCTTCCCGCTTCGAGCCGGTGCCGCCCATCTTGAAGGAACCATCCGGCGCCGCTTTCAGGGCGGCAAGATAGTCCTTCGCCGTTTTGTAGGGCGAATCGGCATGGACCCACAGGAGAAAATCGTCCTTGGCGATCATGGCCACGGGGTTGAAGTTTTCCCAGCCGAGCGGCAGGTTCTGCGCGATCGGCAGGGTATAGATGAGGGAGAATGCGACCAGGAGTTTATGGGGATCAGCCTTGGCCTCTCTGACCTCCATGGCGCCCTCGGCGCCGCTCGCGCCGCCCTTGTTAAAGATCATCACGGGCTGTTTTATCAATTTGTACTTCATGATGATGCCCTGGATCGTGCGCGCCATCTGGTCCGACGCACCGCCCGCACCGGCGGGAACGATAAACTCCACCGGCTTGGTCGGCTCCCAGGCGGCGCCTGCCGGCGCGGCCATGGCGCCGAAAAGGACCACCGCGGCAATCAGCAGCATGCTAAACGACAATGTTCTGGTCTGTTTCATGATCTTTTCCTCCTTAAAGTGTTGTTGATTTATGTGTGGAGCGTCATCGCTCCGCTTCAGCGGACGGCAAGGTACTCCATCGCCGCCATGACGCCTCCCCGTTGATAGGGTACCCCCGACAGGGCGAATCCCATCTCCACGCCGCCGAGTGTGCCGATCAGCGACAAGTCGTTGAAGTCCCCCAGGTGGCCGATCCGGAAGACCCGGTCCTTCAGGATACCCAGGCCGCTCCCGAGAGACATGTTGAATTGATCAAGCACCGACGCGCGGTACGCATCGGCACCTTTATTCCCCGGCATCATCACGGCCGTCAGGACCGGGCTATACTCCTCCGGATTGAGGCAGAGGATCTCCATCCCCCAGGCCCGGACCGCCCTGCGGGTGGCCTCGCCGTGCCGGATATGGCGCGCAAAGACGTTTTCGAGCCCCTCCGCCGCAAGCATCCGGAGGGATTCCCGGAGGCCGTAGAGCAGGTTGGTCGCCGGAGACGCGGGGAAGAAGCCGTCCTTGTTGGCCGCGAGCATCTCATCCCAGGCCCAGTAGGACCTGGGAAGCCGCGCGCTCTTCGCCACGGCAAGGGCTTTGGCGCTGATCGCATTGAAGCCGAGTCCGGGCGGCAGCATCAGCCCCTTCTGGGAACAACCTACCGTAACATCCACGCCCCATTCGTCGTGGCGATAGTCGATCGAACCGAGAGAGGAGATCGTATCGACCATGAAGAGCGCCGGATGACCGGCGCGGTCGATCGCCTTGCGGATCTCGCCCACGCGGCTCGTCACGCCGGTAGAGGTCTCGTTGTGAACGACATTGACCGATTTGATCCGGTGGTTCTTGTCCTCGGCCAGTTTGGCCTCGACCACGGCGGGGTCGATGCCGTGACGCCAATCCCCGGGGACAAAATCGACCTCCAGCCCCAGACGAACCGCCATATTCTTCCAGAGGGTCGCAAAATGACCCGTCTCGAACATAAGAACCTTGTCGCCGGGAGACAGGGCGTTGACCAGTCCCGCCTCCCAGGCGCCGGTTCCCGACGACGCAAAGAGGACGACCGGGCCGGCCGTCTTGAAAACCGCTTTGACGCCTTCCAGCACCTCCAGCCCCAGCGCCTTGAACTCAGGTCCCCGATGGTCTATGGTGGGCTTGGCCATCGCCCTCAGCACCTGCTCAGGCACATTCGTCGGCCCGGGGATCTGCAGGAAATGACGACCGCTCGGATAAGACATTGTGTTTATTCTCCCCATTTTCGAAAGAATCCGATCGAACTGCGCCGGGCGGGAAGATGATGCTGTCGGATCCGCGCCCGAAATTTACAACATTATATTATAACAAGACAAGTGGAGGCGCAATACCAATAATCGCCTCTTGCATTTGCCGATACCCGCCGATTCCCCAACCCATTCCGGCGCAACCTCCGAGACACCAATCCGCTGACGCGTCTAATGTGCCAACTTTCGTAACATCTTCTCCGCCCGATCCGTGTTGAAGATGCCGCAGCTGCAGACCTTGCCGATTTCGATCGAGCCTTCTTTGACGGTGGTCGCCCCGGCCCGGATGCGCCTGACGATATCCTCCACCAGATTTGCGGAAATCATCGCATGACCGCACATGGTCGTAAATTCCAGAATTTCCGGACGCGCCAGTTTCTCCGTCTTTCCCCAGATCCCCGCCGAATAGTCGACGGAGTGCGGGGTGAGTCCCGCCTTGCCGCAAGCCTCCTCGATGGAGGCAAAGGGTCCGCTCACGACCACCGACATTCCCAGGTTCGCTTTCTTGACGACCTTCATCGCCCGGATGAATGTTTCGAGATCGGCAAACACCCCATGCACGATACTGGTGCTGGTGACCTTTGCAATGATTTCATCCGGATTGCGCTCCAAACTGTTGCCGGTTTTCATATCGCCGATATTGATCGCCTTGTTTTTCAAAACGATCCTCAGGAATTCGCGCATCTTCTCGTCGGCGCCGTCCTCGTTGAGGCCCTTGGCCGCCATACAAAAGAGAACATAGTCCTTGCTCAGACTTTCTTTGGTTCCTCTGCGATGCAGGGTATGGGTCATTGCGATTCCTCCTTGAATAGCGGCCGCCCCAAGCCGACATTGACCTTTCCATTGATATACAGGGGAATATCGAGTTCATCCAAGATCTTCCGGCAGGGGGCCGTCCCGTCTTCATCCAGTCGGGTTGAAATCGTCAAGCTGAAGACGGAATCGATTTGCCGGGCCACCTTTCGGATTTCCTTGATCACCCGCGGGAGGTTGCCGACGGGAGACGTGGTCTCAATCATGGCGGAACATACTTTTTCATCGAGGATGTCCTGATTCAGCCGGCCCGTGGCTTTGTCCATCATCAGACGTGTCACCGGGTTGTTGGCCGCAAAAACCACTTTGGCCCTGGCCAGGGCCTGGGCGACTTTCTGAACATCCCGGAATCGGACGCCGACGCCGGGTCGTCCCATCTCCGCGGTTACGCCCACATAACCTTTTCTGAACTGGCCCGTGACCTCGTTTGTCTTGACCTCCTCGGTTCCCCGGCCCGGCACCCTGGTTTCCTTGTGTTCGACCAGCGGATTGGAGAATGCGGCCCTCACCGAGCGAGGCCAGGCATGAGCTTCCTCGACCAGGGCATCGGCCGGACAGACATGCGCCCGGAAGCACACCCCGCAATCGGTGCATTCATCCTGATCAATTTTGACGACCTTTGCCTTGCCGTCCGCACCGATCGCGCTCATGGGACAGTAAGGAACACACATGGCGCATCCGGTGCAGGCGTCCTCGCAGGGAGAAGAGCAAACGCGTCCCAGCACCCCCGGGAAAGGAACTTTTTCCCGGATGACGGCGAGGGCGTCTTCATACCTGCCTTTTTTGATCAAGTGCACATACAGGGGGATGTCGATGCCCGCCGGACAGGCATAGCGACACCGGGACGTGATGCCGTCCCCGCAATGCAGGCATCGGCTGCTTTCTTCAACAGCCGATCGCTCGGTCAGACAAAGCTCCGTCTCGCTGAAATTGCCGATCCTCCGCTCGGGGGCAAGGCAGGGAATGTCCATGCGGGATTGATTGGAGAATTCTTCCATCTCCGTCAATCCATTCCGCTTTACCCGCGTTAATTTCTCGTCAATCATCCCTTTTCCGCCCAGATACTTGTCGATGGCCGCGGCCGCCTTTCTGCCGGCGGCAACGGCTTCGATCACCGTGGCCGGTCCCGTAACCGCATCGCCGCCGGCCCAGATGCCACGACGGCCGGTCGCAAGGGTTTCGCGGTCGACCCGGAGCGTGCTGTCCGCATTCGTCTCGATTCCGAAACCGGCGGGAACCTCAGGAGCTTGCCCAATGGCCACGATGATATGGTCATAAGTCCTCGAAAATTCGCTGCCCTCGACAGGCTCAGGGCGTCTCCTCCCGCTTTCATCCCTGATGCCGAGCTTCATGCGGACACAGGTTAAATTGATCTTGTTGTTGCGTTTTCCTATACGAACAGGGGTTGTCAAGAAGGTCATGGCGATGCCTTCCTGCATCGCGGCATGAATCTCATCGCTGCTTGCCGGCATTTCCGTTCGACCGCGGCGATAGATGATTTGAACTTTTTTTGCGCCCAGGCGCATGGCCGTGCGGGCGCTGTCTATTGCGGTATTGCCGCCGCCGATGACGGCGACCTTCCCTCCCAGATTGACCTTTTTACCTGCATTCACATTCTTCAGAAAAGCGGCGCCATCCATTACTTCACGACGGTTCTCTCCCTTGATACCGAGCGTCATCCCCCGGTGGGCGCCCAACGCCAGGAAGACCGCATCATATCCCCGCTTGAACAGCCCATCCACAGATTCAATCCTGGTGTTCAATTTGAGATGGACCCCGGCGTGTCGGATCACATCGATTTCCGCATCCAGCACCTCTTTCGGCAAACGATAATCCGGAATGCCCACCCTCATCATCCCGCCGGCCTTGCCGAGGGCTTCAAATATCGTGACCGAGTGGCCCAATTTCGACAGATAGTAACCGGCAGTCAATCCGGCCGGGCCCGAGCCGACAATGGCCGTCTTTTTCCCGGTCGGCGGCAACTTTTTGGAAAACCTCTTCCAGGCTCCGGTATCGCGGTCAGCAACGAAACGTTTCAGGGCTCTGATCGATATTGCACCATTCAGTTTTCCGCTGAGGCAGGTTAACTCATTGATTCTCATTCAGGCCTCCCTTTCGTTCAGACACTCGAATCGTGCGGCTCTTCGATGGGATCCCCGTTATTTATCACACTGTGACGGATCCTGTCGCTCATCGTTACGAATTGGTTATGGAGAGGCAATCGGACACCTCGTAAATCATTATAAAGGAATATTGTTGTGTTTCTTCTCCAACCGCTTCTTTGCCTTGTTCCGCAAGGCCTCCAGGAGGGCGATCACTTTCTTCCGGGTCTCGCGGGGAACGATGATCTCATCGATGATGCCCAGCGTGGCCGCGAAATACGGGTTGTTGAACTGCTCCTCATAGGCCCCCGCCAGCTCCGCCCGCTTCACCGCTGGATCCGGGGCCTCCGCAATCTCGCGACGGTAGATGATGTTGCAGGCCCCCTCGGCGCCCATGACGGCGATTTCGGCGGAGGGCCAGGCCATCACGTAGTCGGCGCCGACGTCCTTGGAGCACATGGCATTATATCCGCCGCCGTAGGATTTGCGCGTCACCACATTGATCAGCGGCACCGTGGCCTCGGAATAGGCATGCAGCAGCTTGGCCCCGTGTCGGATCACGCCGCTCCACTCCTGCTGCGTGCCCGGCATGAAGCCGGGGACATCGGTAAAGGTCAGGATCGGGATGTTGAAGGCGTCGCAGAAACGGACTAACCGGGCCGATTTGTCGGCGGAGTTCACGTCGAGAACGCCGGCGAAGAAACGGGGGTTGTTGGCGATGATGCCGACGGGCCGCCCCATGATCCGGATGAAGCCCACGACCATGTTTTTGGCCCAGTGCTCATGGACCTCGAAGAAATCGTGGCTGTCGGCCACGGAGGCGATCACCTTCTTGATGTCGTAGCTGCGGTTCGCCTGGTCGGGAATGATCGTGTCCAGCTCCGGACATTCCCGATCCGCGCTGTCCTCGCAGGGAATCACGGGCAGGGGGCTGTGGCAGCTGTCCGGGAGATAGGAGAGCAGAACCTTGACCTGACGGATGCAATCCTCGTCGTTTTCAGCCACGAAGTGGCAGACCCCGCTTTTGGCGGCGTGCGCCATGGCGCCGCCGAGCTCCTCGTGGCTGACCTCCTCGGCGATCACCGCCTTGACCACGTCCGGACCGGTCAGGTACATGTAGCTTTTGTTCTTCACCATGAAGACGAAGTCGTTGAGCGCCGGGGAATAAACGGCGCCGCCCGCCGTGGGTCCCATGATGGCGGAGATCTGGGGGATATAGCCGGAGGCGATGGTGTTGCGGAAGAAGATCCCCGAATAGCCCTGCAGGGCGGTGATCCCCTCCTGGATGCGGGCCCCCCCGGAATCGTTCAGGGCAATGAAGGGCTTGCGCGCATCGGCGGCCATCTCCATGACCTTCCAGATCTTTTTGGCGTGCATCTCCCCGAGGCTTCCGCCGGCGCTGGTGAAATCCTGGGCGGCGGCAAAGACGATCCGGCCGGTGACGCGGCCGTAACCGGTGACGACGCCGTCGGCGTTGATCTCCTTGTCGCCGAGGCCGAAGAGGGTGGAGCGGTGCTTGACGAAGATCTGCGTCTCCTGGAAGGTCCCCTCATCGAAGAGGAGGGCGATCCGTTCCCGGGCGGTGAGCTTGCCCTGGGCGCGCTGTTTCGCGATCATCTTCTCGCCCCCCATGGTCATGAGGCGACTGCTCCGCTTTTTCAATTCGTCGATCTTGCCGGACGTCGTCTTTTCCATAACTCCCCCTGTTCTTCTCCTGATTGATTCACCTTTCCCGCCCGAAGCGGGGAAAATTCTCTTGTTCGAAGTCGGTCTCTCCGGATCGCCCTACTCGGGACGGTTCATCGCCCGTCGGCACCGCTCCATGATGGCGAGAACCGCAAAAGGCTCCTCGATCATTGGAAAAGTCGGTATTCCGCGGGGCTCCAGGGCCGCCTTGTACTCATCCATCGCCCCCTTGTCGCCGCTGAAGGTGACCAGGATCGGCTTGTGCGGATACTTTTTGGCCAGCTCGACGATAAAGCCCGGATCGGGCACCCCGGTCTCCGGCGTCAGCATCATCACCGGCACCACGGCGTTCACCGCGGGATCCTGGAGCACGATCTCCATCCCGTCCCGATAGGCGGCTTCCACCCCCACCGAAAGGGCCGCGGGCCAGATGTCCACGGGATTGCGCATCCGGATGTAGGACGGGCTCATGTCCTGAAGCCTTTTCACGTTCTTGGGCTCCATCGGGGGGATGTGCAGCCCCAGCCGCTCGCAATAATCGGAAAGCACGGCCAGCATGGCCCCGGAGGGGGCGAGAAAACTGACGCCGTTTCCGGCGGGCAGCGGCATCATCGAGAGGGCTTTTCCGGCCAGCACGAGGTTGCTGTAATCGGAGATCCGGACGACGCCGGCCTGCCGGAGCATGCCGTCCACGATCCGGTCCGGCGAAGCCATCGCGGCCGTGTGGGCGATCGCAGCCTGCCGGCCCGATTCCGTGGCCCCGCTCTTCAGCAGAACGACGGGCTTCCTGCGGGTCACCTCCCGGGCCACCTCCAGAAAACGGTGCGGACGCTTGAAGCTCTCGATGTAGATCAGGATGGCGGCCGTTTCCGGGTCCTGGCCCAGGTATTCCAGCGCGTCCGTCTCATCGATGTCGACCTTGTTTCCCAATCCCACGACCCGGGCGACGCCGAAATGCTCGCCGGTCAGGATGTACTTCAGGGTATGGGTGCCGAAATTCCCGGTCTGGGCGACGTAGGAAACCCTGCCGCCCCGGATCTTCCCCTGGGGGAAGAAGGTGGAGGTGAACCCCACGGGCGTCGAGGTATGACCCGATGTGTTCGGACCGAGGGCATTGAGCCCCCTCTCCTGGATAAGTGTTTCGATCTCCCGCTGGATCCGGGCTCCGGCCGCGTCGACCTCGGCAAAACCGCCTGAGGAGAGGACGAATCTTCGGATCCCCTGATCTGCGCATTCCCGCATGGCCTGGGCCGTGGCCGCCGCGGGCAGGATGATCACCGCCACGTCGATGTCCCGCGGTAGGCTCGCGATGGAGGAGTAAACATCGATTCCCAGGATCTTTCCCCCCTTGGGGTTGACCGGATACAGTTTCCCGGCATAACCGTTCGCCAGGATGTTTACGATCACGTCATTGCCGGCCTTGCCCGGGGCCGCGGAGGCGCCGATAATGGCCACGCTCGAAGGTTCGAAAAATGGTACCAGTTTATGTCTCATCACATCTCTCCCAACAGAGTCTCTTCGGGAAGCATCCCGGAATCATGAATGGACGGCCGCCGTTTTCCGGAGCGCCACGAGGGCGTCCACCGCCACCGGAGAACCGTCGGCACGGATCTTGATCGGATTCATATCGATCTCCCGGACATTGCCGCACTCGCAGCCGATCTTCCCCAGCGCCACGATGATCCGGGCCAGGGCCTCCCTGTCGACGGCCGGCTGTCCGCGAAAAGGCTTCAGAACCTTGGCCATCCGGATATCGTCCATCATCATCAGGGCTTCCGATGTCGTGACCGGGGCCACGCGGAAGACCACATCATCGATCAGTTCGGTGAAGATTCCGCCCAGACCGAACATCACGCAGGGGCCGAACTGGACATCCCGGGTGAGCCCGCAGACCAGTTCCCGGTCCCCCTTGACCATCTCCTGGACCAGCAGGGCCTCGCAGCCGGGAATCGCCAGCAGCCGTCGCGCCTCGTCGCGAACCTCGGCCTCCGACTTCAGGTTCAGCGCGATGGCCCCGACCTCCGTCTTATGTTGGAGCTTTTCCCCGGCTGCCTTGAGCACCACCGGATATCCGATCTCCCGGGCCGCTTTCAGGGCGCCTGCTTCATCGGGGACCAGGGTCTCCCGGCTGACGGGCACCCCGAAACCCGCCAAAAAACGTTTGGCCTCGTGTTCGTTCAGGGCCGATTTTCCCGATTTCACCGCGTCATCAATCAGATTCATTGGAGAGTTCTTCCCTTTCTTCAGTAGGTCGTCCTGAAAACCAAGTCCCGTTTGGCCGCGTTGTCATCACCGCGGCTTCGACAGCCGCCGTCGCAATCGCGTCTCAGAGTACGCCCTTTTCTTTCATGCGGGCGATCTCGTCGGCGCCGAAGCCCAAGCCGGTCAGGACCTCTTCGTTGTGGGCACCCAGCAGCGGCGCCGGGTGATATTCCTGCGTTGTTTCGGACATCATGAGCGGATTGCCCAGGACCTTGATTCTCCCGGCCTTGGGATGATCCACCTCGACCACCATGCGATTCCCGATCAGTTTCGGATCATCGAAAATCTCCGCGACGGTTCGGATCTTGCCCGTGGGGATCCCCACCTTCAAGAGCTGCCCGCACCACTCGGCTGTCGTCTTGGTTTCGAAGACGGGAGCGAGGATGCTGTTGAGCTGATCGCGGTTGGCCACCCGATCCTTGTTCGTCAGGAAGCGGGGGTCTTCCTTGAGGTGGGGCAGACCCAGCTGGTCGCAGAGCGTGAGCCAGAGGCCGTTGTTCCCGCAGGCGATGTTGACATAGCCGTCCGCCGACTTGAAAAGCCGGTAGGGAGCCCAGCTCGGGTGCTTGTTCCCCAGGCGCCGCGAGTTTTCGCCGATGCCCACGTACTTGCTGCCCGGAAGCTGCATCAGCGACACCATGGCGTGGAGCATCGCGATGTCCACGTACTGACCGCGACCGGTCGTGACCCTCTGGAAAAGCGCATAAAGGATCCCCTGAACGGCGTAGAGGGCGCTGATCAGGTCCGAGATGGGGATCGCCACCTTCATGGGCTCGCCGTCCGGCTCTCCGGTGATGGACATCAGCCCGCACTCCCCCTGGATGATCGGGTCATAGGAGCCGATCTTTTCGGCGCTGCCGTATCCGGAAATCGAACAGTAGATCAGGCGGGGATTCCGGGCCGCGACGGCCTCGTAGCTGAAACCCAGCTTGTCGCACACGCCCGGCCGGAAATTTTCGATGAAAACGTCGGCCCGGTCGATGAGCCGCCAGAGCACCTCCTTGCCCTCGGGGCTTTTCAGATCCAGCGTGATGCTCTTCTTGTTGCAGTTCATCTCGATGAACCAGGTGCTCTCGCCGTTGATAAAAGGAGGCGCCGTTCGCGTATCGTCCCCTTTGCCGGGCGCCTCGACCTTGATCACTTCGGCCCCCATCTGTCCCAGCTGCAGCGTGCAGGTCGGCCCGGCCACCACACGGGTCAGATCAATCACTTTGATTCCGGTCAACGGCAACATGGTCTTCTAATCCTTTCCTGTTTTGGTTTTTTTCGTCTCGAGGGCATCCGCCATGGACTGACGGATATGGATCCGCATGACCCGCTCGCATAGGTCGGGCTCCCTCATTTTCAGGGCCGACAGAAGCTGTCGGTGGCCCTCGATGGTCCTTCGGCCCGCATCGAGATACTGAAGCGTATCTTTTCGATAGCGAAGAACGTATTTCCTCATATTCACGATCAAACTGTGGAAACGGCGTTTGTCGGCAATCATCTCGTGCAGCGCATCGTGGAACCGGGTGTTCCAATGAAAGACCTCATCGAGCCTTCCCCTCTGCAGGGCCTCGTCGGACTCGTCGACCATCTCCTCGAGCGACCGGATCTGTTCGTCGGCAATTCGTTCGCAGATCATGCTCAGGGCGTACCCTTCCAGGACCATCCGGAGATGGAACAATTCCTCCATCTCCTCCCGGGAATCATGGGGGATGCAGAACCCCCGAGACTCCAGGGGTTCGATCAGTCCGTCCTGTTCCAGTTTGTGGAGAGCTTCCCTCACCGGAGTCCGGCTCACCCCCAATTTCTCGGCAAGATGCTCTTCCGCAAGGCGTTCGCCGGGGCGGAACCGCCCGGCAAAAATTTCAGCCTTCAGTTGCTCATAGGTTTTCTCACGAACGGATCTACCGTCTTTCTGTGGCTTTTGGGAGGGCTCAGCAATCATCATTGTATCCAAAAATGCCGTTTTTGAAAACTTTAGAGGTTGCTTATAATAGTGAAAAAGATTTGTCAAACAATTTTTTACAAAAAATTCTTCAATTATTTTAAGTATAATTCATAATGGAGCGCGATACTCCGCTTCCGGAATGCGTCTTCACAATTATCGACGAAAAAACATTATTGGATACAAAGAGGGGTTTGAATCCCGTCGCGACTTGTGTTAGAAAGGAGACGAATCTCATCCATTTTATGATAGAAGAACACCCATTCAGATTCAAATCAGGAGGGGCAATCATGCGTTCCGACAGGATGAAAAAAGGGCTGGAAAGGGCGCCGCACCGTTCCCTGTTCAAGGCGCTGGGGTTGACGGACCGGGAAATCGAACAGCCGATGATCGGCATCGCCAATTCCGCCAACGAGGTGATCCCGGGCCATCTGCATCTGCACCATGTTTCCGAGGCGGTCAAGGCCGGCGTCCGGATGGCGGGCGGAACGCCGCTGGAGTTCTTCACGATCGGCGTTTGCGACGGAATCGTCATGGGCCACGAAGGGATGAAGTACTCGTTGAGTTCGCGCGAACTCATCGCCGATTCCGTCGAGTCGATGGCCATGGCCTATCCTTTCGACGGCCTCGTCCTGATCCCCAACTGCGACAAGATCATCCCGGGGATGCTGATGGCTGCGGCCCGTTTGAACATCCCGGCGATCGTCATCAGCGGCGGTCCGATGCTCTCCGGCGAGTTCCAGCACAAGAAGACGGATCTGATCAAGGTGTTCGAATACGTCGGCCGGACCAGGGTCGGAACAATGACGATGGAAGAGCTCCGGGAAGCGGAAGATTGCGCCTGTCCCGGTGTCGGGTCCTGTGCGGGAATGTTCACGGCCAATACGATGAACTGTCTCACCGAAGCGCTGGGAATGGGGCTCCCGGGGAACGGAACGATTCCCGCCGTTTGGGCGGAACGGATCCGGTTGGCCAAGGAAGCCGGGCTGCAGATCATGGAACTGGTGAAAAGAGATCTCAAGCCCTCCGACATCCTGACGACCGCGGCTTTCGAAAACGCACTCCGGGTCGATCTGGCCTTCGGCGGCTCGACGAACACTGCGCTCCACCTGCCGGCGATCGCCGGGGAAATGGGCATCCCCCTGAACCTCCGGACCTTCAATGACTTCAGCGACAGGACTCCGCACCTCTGCTCCATGGCGCCGGGCGGCCCCCACGACCTTCATCAGCTCCATCTGGCGGGCGGCATCCGGGCCCTCATGCAGGAACTCTCCCGCGGCGGCATGATCCGGACGGATGCGCTGACCGCCACCGGAAAGAGCGTCGGCGAAAACCTGAGGGGCCGAAAAGTCCTCGACCCCGAAATCATCCACCCGCTGGAAACACCCTACCACGCGACCGGCGGACTGGCGGTCCTGTTTGGAAACCTCGCCCCGGAGGGAGGCGTCGTCAAACGTTCCGCCGTGGACGACACGATGCTCCGACACACCGGTCCGGCCCGTGTTTTCGACGCAGAGGAGCCGGCCATGCAGGCGATCCTGGACGGAAAAATCAGCAAGGGCGATGTGGTCGTCATCCGTTACGAGGGGCCGAAGGGAGGCCCGGGGATGCGGGAGATGCTCTCGCCGACCTCGGCGATCGCCGGGATCGGCCGGGACCGGGACGTCGCGCTGCTGACCGACGGCCGCTTCTCCGGCGGCACCCGGGGCGCAGCGATCGGCCATATCTCCCCGGAGGCGGCAGAGGGCGGCCCCATCGCCGTGATCCGGGAAGGCGACCGGATCGAAATCAACATCCCCGAAAAAAAGCTGAACCTGCTCCTCTCCGACGAAGAGCTGAAAGCGCGCCTCGCCCGGTGGAAGCCGGTGAAACGGGAGCTCAAGGGATATTTGAAGCGCTACGCTGCGCTGGTCCGCTCCGCACACACCGGGGCGACCTTCGAGCAGTGACAGGACGTCCATCCCGGCTGTTCCGCTGCGGGGAGGATGACAGGCTTCGATGCGACCGGTCTTGGTTCCCCTTCAGACAACCGGAGGGAATGCAATGATCGACTATATGAAGCGACATGAACGCCACATCCGGGAAATGCTCGAAAAAAATCTCGGTCCGGCGGCATTCAAAGCCCTTCTCGAAGATCATGACCGGCAAATACAGTGGATGCAGCACGAAAGACTGGCCCATCTGGTCACCCTGCTGTTTGTCTGCCTTTTTGCCCTGCTGTCTCTGGGATACACCCTTGCACACCCGGCCGTTCCCGGTTTCCTTCTTTCCGGGCTGCTGATCATTTTGTCGGCAGCGTATGTGATCCACTACTACCGGCTCGAAAACAGGGTCCAGAAATGGTACCGGCTCTCCAATGAAATCCGGAATAAATTCTGTGATCGCCGATCCACGGATTCCGATTCCCTCCTCTGACGGCGGGAGGGAAAACGGAGAGCCCCTCCCCCGGGATCCATTTTTCATCCGCGAAATGATCCGGACCGATTCCCCGACATCAGATGTAGAGCGCCTCGATCCTGTCCCTGTATTTCTCCAGAACCACGCGCCTTTTGAGTTTCAGGGTCTGGGTCAGCATCCCGTTCTCGGAGGTGAACCCCTCTGTCAGATAGAGAAATTTTTTCGGGATTTCGTATCCGCCGAAGCGGCCCCGCAGAATCTGTTGGATCTCCCCGGTAATCATCGCCTGGATATCGGCATTTTCAATGAGCCGCCGGATGTCGCCGGAGATCCCGTTCTTTTCCGCATGCCGCTCGACCATCAGGAAATCGGGCACAACCAGGGCGATCGTGAAGGGACGGTTCTCGCCGAAGATCAGCACGTTCTGCACCCAGGGCACCAGCGAGATCTCCTCCTCCAGCGCGGCAGGGAAAACGAACTTGCCGTTCTCCAGCTTGAACTGCTCCTTGATCCGTCCGGTGATGTAGAGGTAGCCGTCCGCATCGAGACGCCCCCGGTCCCCCGTTCGGATGCCGCCATCCGGTGTCATCACCTCCCGTGTTTTGTCGGGCTTGTTGTGATACCCCTTCATCACGTTTGGACCGTAGACGACAATCTCCCCGTCCGCAGCCCCTTCCTCGACCGCCGAGGAATCGATCACGATCCGCACGTTTTCGATTGCGCGGCCGACGCTTCCCAGGCGATAGGCGAAGGAGGCGTTCATCGCGACGGCGGGAGAGGTTTCGGTCATCCCGTAGCAGTCGTAGATCGGGATTCCGACATCGAAGAAGAAATGGGCGATCTCCACGTTCATCGCGGCGCTTCCGCTCATCGCCCCCTTGAGCCGGCCGCCCATCTTCTGCCGGATCTTTGCAAAGACGATCTTGTCGGCGATCTTGAATTTGAGTTCCGTAAGAAGATCGCTCCGGCCGGCCGCCTTCAGCTCCCGCCGTCTCTTGCCTGCCTCGACGCCCATCACGAAGAGCGTCCGGGCGATCCCGCCCTCCTCGTTCATCTTCTCCCAGAGGCCGTTGTAGATCCGGTTGAAGACGCGGGGAACGGCGATCAGCCAGGTGGGCCGGACCAGGGCCATGTCCTGGACAACCGTTTTGACATTTTCGATGAAACCGATCGACCCGCCGAGATAGATCATGGCGTTGAGCTCCGCCGTCTGTCCGTAGGAGTGGGCCCACGGAAGGATGGAAAGGCTCACGTCTTCCTCCGTGAGCTCGGGATACATACTGACCCCCGCCATGGAATTGCTCGTGCAGTTTTTATGCGAAAGGAGGACCCCTTTCGGTTCTCCGGTCGTCCCGGACGTGTAAATCAGACCGGCGATCTCGTCGGGCCCCGGATGGATGGCCTTCACCGGATGAAGACGGCCCGCCTCCTCCAGCGCTGCCATGCTCCCCGGCCCGGTCCCCTCCACCAGAACCAGGTGCGCCAGGTTCGGTATTTTCTGCGGAAAATCGGAAACCTTCTGCAGAATCTCCGGTTTGGAGACGAACAAAACCTTGACCGCGCTGTCGGCAACGATGTACTCCCAGATCCGGGGAAGTTCCGATTCGTACATCGGAACGAAACGGCCGCCGAGGCCGTAGGTGGCATAGGCGGCAATCGCCCATTCCGTCCGGTTGTTCGCGATGATCCCGACCGCGTCGCCCCGGCCGACCCCCAGGCCCGCCAGGCCGGCGCGAAGCTCGTCCACCCGCCGGCCGAACTGCCGGTAGGTCAGCCATTCGTACACGCCTTGAGCATTTTTCGTTCCGAACAGCGGGCGGTCCGGACGTCGTGCCAGGCTGTTCTCCAGAAATTCGACCAGATTGTCCGGTTTATCCACTGCTGCCATCGTCGCTCCTCCTCTGCAAGAAATGGTATCGTTTCATCAATTTGCATCCTCTCCCGCGAACTCCCTCGGATCAGCGCGACAGAGCCGAGGCCGCCTCTCCGGCGACATAGCCGGTGGAGAAGGCCGCCTGGAGGTTGAAGCCCCCGGTGTCGGCATCAATATCCATCACCTCTCCGCAGAAGTAGAGCCCCTGAATCAGGCGTGAGCCCATCGTTCGGGGATCGATCTCGCGGAGTGAAACCCCGCCCGCCGTGACCATCGCCGACGTCATCGGCATGGATCCCCGAATGTTGAATCGGAGCGACTTCAGAAAACCGAGAAGCCGCTCCCGCTCCCCGGCGCTGATCTGATGACCCGGCCGCTCCGCGGGAATGCCGGTCATCTCGATACAGGGGTCGACCATCCTGCGGGGCAGAAGTCCGGCCAAGAGGTTGCGGAACCCCCGCTTGCCGAACGTATCGAAATCCCGCTGGAGACGGACGCGGAGCATCTGCTCCGTCAGGGCCGGCTTCAGGTCGATGGAAACGCTGACCGGGCCTTCCTCAAGCGCGTCCACCACGGCCAGGCTCATCAGCAACGTGATCGGACCTCCGATTCCGAAATGGGTGAAGAGCATCTCCCCCATCCGGCTCTCGATGACCTGGCCCCTTTTCCTTCGTTTCTGCAGCCCCCGGCCGTCATCTTTGCGCGGAATCCGGGCGGAACCGATCGTCTCTGCCGCACCGCGAAAGGCCGTGAGCCGAACGTTCCTGAGGCTCACCCCCTGCATGGATTTCGCCCGTTCGGTTTCCATGACCGCCAGCGGCACAAGGGCGGGCCGGAGTTTTGTCACGGCGTGGCCCAGAAGAGCCGCGATCCTGTAGCCGTCTCCGGACGAGCCGGTCGCCGGCCAGGTGGCGCCGCCGGTTGCCAACACGACGGCACGGGCGGGGACAAATCTCTCTTGCGTATGCACCCCCGCGACGCGGCCGCCACGGACGGCAACGCCTTTGACGGCGACGCCGGTGCGGAGTTCGACGCCATGCTTCCGAAGATGCCGCTGGAAGGCCTTCACCACGTCCGCCGCATCATCGGAAACGGGAAAGATCCGTCCGCCGCGTTCCGTCTTGGTTTCCACGCCGTACCTCTTGAGCAACGCGATGAGATCCTCCCGGAAGAATTGGTGAAAGGCGCCGTGAAGGAATCGGCCGTTCGGCCCATACATGGATAAAAACCGCTCGTAATCGCATGCGTTCGTCAAATTGCACCGGCTCTTCCCGCTGACGAGGATCTTTTTTCCGGGACCGTCCGTCTTCTCAAGGAGGAGGACCCTGGCCCCCATTTCCGCGGCCCGCCCGGCGGCCATCATCCCGCCCGCGCCGGCGCCGACAACGACCACCGGATCGGATTCTGCTCCCGGAGTCGGGGATCCGCATGGGACTGAGAAAGCTCGGTCGTCCGTCATTTTTCTCCCCTTTCCGTTTCCCGGCGCCGCATCAGCCGGCGGAGGCCCCATCCAGAATCATTCTCCGGAGTCTCTCCCAGTCGATGTCATTGTCCAGGCAATCGCACCGGTCCGTCAGGATCGCCTGCGGGATAACCCGCTTTTTTCTGAGACGCACCCCGCCAAGCGTGATCGGCGTAGAACGGATCCCCCTTTCGATTTCGAACTCACAGGCCGCGCCGATTGCGGCCCGGATCTCCTTCCGCTGAACCAGCCGTTTCGTAAAGTTTGAGCTCGGGCTGATGTAGAACTGCCAGCCCTGCTCCCGGCAGAGCGTCTGGATCTCCCCGCAGCGACATTGCTTGCAGTTCACGCAGAGGATCCCGTCCTCCTTGGAGAAACGGGACTTGCATTTTTCGCCGATCAGGCAGTGCGGCAGGATGACCGCCTTGCCGGCTGCGGGAATTCGGTCAAAAGCCCTTTGATAGTAGGCATTGGCGATCCCGGAGATATCGTAACGCAGTCCGACGCGCCCGAGCAGCGAACGCGCCGGGAAGAAGAAAAAGGCGGATATGAATTTAAGCCTGCCGCAAGCCTGTGTCATCGAACCGGTCTCCGATCCCCTCTCTCTGTACGCGAAAAAGTTTGTGAAAAGTCCGTCCTCTTACAGCAGACGGATACCAAAAAGGGGCCGGGAATGCAATTTCTTTGCACCTTTTCGGCTATCGGATCGGCAATATCTGTGCTATACTTCCCTCGCCTTTCAAAAACACTCCTCGCAATCTGTCGAGGGCAAGGGAGGGGAACTTGCATTCCGGGAAAACCGTTTTTGTGGTGAATCCTCATGCGGGAAACAGGGCGACGGGCAGGGAGTGGCCCCAGATCGAAAAAATGGCACAGGACCTCCTGGGCCCCTTCCATGCCTTCTTGACCCAGGGCCCGGGAGACGCAACCCGGCTCACCCGGGAAAACCTTCTCCGGGGCGCCGATCGGGTTATCTGCGTCGGCGGCGACGGAACGCTCAATGAGGTGGTCAACGGCTTCTTCGACGAAACCGGCCCGATCCGCAACGATGCGGTTCTCGGTTTCCTTCCGAACGGCACCGGCTGCGACTTCTGCCGGACCGTGCCCATTCCGTCCGGCATCGAGGCTTCCCTCCGAACCATCCGGGAGGAACACATCCGGACGGTCGATCTCGGACGCATCCGCTTCCGGAATCATCAGAACGGCCCCAGCTCGAGATATTTTCACAATATCGCGAGCTTCGGCCTCGGCGGGGAGGTAGTCGACCGCGTCAACCGGACCAGCAAAGCCTGCGGGCCGTTCATCAGCTTCATCTGGGGAACGCTGGTCTCCCTGTTCTCATATCAGAAGAAACGGATTCGCCTGATCGTGGACAACGGAGAGGAACGGACGGTCGATGTATTCAACATCGCTGTCGCCAACGGGCGGTACCACGGCGGCGGAATGCTCGTCGCCCCGGACGCCGTGACCGACGACGGCGTCTTTCAAGTCACCGTCATCGGCGCCATGCCCCTCCCTCTGGTTTTCTGGCACCTCCCCAAACTCTACACCGGAAAGATCAAAAACATCCGACAGGTCTCCATGACCGCGGGGACAAAGGTTGCCGCAACGTCGGAACAGCGGGTTCTGCTCGATATCGACGGGGAGCAGCCGGGCACCCTGCCGGCCGAATTGGAGATCGTGCCGGGGGCGCTAAAAATGATCATGAGGGGTTAACGAACGGGACCGTAGGATTTCAGGCTCGGCATGTCCCGGATACCGATCGCCCCCGAAAGCCCGGATGGCCACAAAAAGAACCCCCCATGGGCCGTTTTGAACGGTCCATGGGGGGCAGGAGCGTTCCGGGGCCGATCCGTCAGTTGTTCCGGATGGCCTCCCGTCAGGTTCGCCGGATGCCGATCACGGGGATCTGGATATCAAAATGCATCAGCAGATAGCCGATCCCGCCTACGGCCAGGCCGATCAAGGCCCACCGACCCCCGGCCAGCATGACAAGGCCGCCAATGAAGATGAGAACCCTTTCGATTTGGGTCAGGTGTTTGACGAGATACCCCATGACTCCCCCCTGAATGAAGAGCATCGCGACCAGACCTCCTATAACCAGCAGAATCATTTCCAGTGCGGTCCCCTGCATCAGGTAGGCGGTGTTGAACATGAAGTAGAACGGAAGCACGAAGGCGGACACGGCCAGGCGGATGGCGATCCAGGCCGTGGAGAGCCAGTTTGCCTCGGCGATGGCCGCCCCGGTGTAAACCGCAATGCAGACCGGCGGGGTGAGGCCGGAGAAGACGGCAAAGTAGAAGACAAAGAGGTGACTCGCCAGTAACGGCAGTTTCAATCCTGCCATGGCGGGGATCAGGACCGCCGCCGCAATCACATAGGCCGCCGTCGTCGTCATCCCCATCCCCAGGATCAGGGCCGTGAGCATGGCGGCCCCCAGGGCCAGAGAGATGTGGGTCCCGGCCAGCTCGATGATGAGCTGGGAGACCTTGACGCCGAAGCCGGTCAGGGAGATGAGGCTGACCGCCACCTGGACGCAGCTCATCATGACCATCAGCCAGGCCAGCGCCGTAAGGATGGCCCGGAAATAGCCCTCCCAAATGATCTTGATCCTTTCCACGATTCCGCGACCGCTGAGCGGTCCGCCGGTGAGCAGAAAAATCCCCATCGTCACCACCAGCGCCCAGGCGGCGCACATCTGGGGAGGAAGCAGCATGACCAGAAGCACCAGCAGCGTTCCCACCGGCAGCACGAAGACCATCAACTGCCGGGGATGGAGCACCTCGCGGATCTTGGGCATCATCTCCGGCGGCATGGTCCCCAGGCCGTACCGGCAGGCCTCCACGTAGACACCCGCCCCGACGCCGAAGTAGAAGATGATCGCCGGAATGATTGCCGCCACCATGACGGTCAGGTACGGGATGTTCAGGAACTCCGCCATGATGAAGGCCCCCGCCCCCATGATCGGGGGCATGATCTGCCCGCCCGAGCTGGCCGTCGCCTCCACGGCGCCGGCAAAGGATGGGGGAAAGCCCATTCGCTTCATCGTGGGGATCGTGAAGGCCCCGGTGGTGGCCACGTTGGCCACGGCCGAGCCGGAGAGCATCCCGAAGAAGGAGCTGGCGATCACGGCGACGTGGCCGGGTCCGCCCCGGATCCGGCCGCCGCCCAGCTTCGCCAGATCCATGAAGGTCTTGCCGACGCCTGTGGCGAAAAGGACCGGTCCGAAGATCACGAACAGCGCGATCAGACGGCTGGTCATGTCGGTGAGCAACCCCCAGACCCCCTCGGTCATCAGATAGATCTGGTAGAGGATCTCCTCCAGGCCGAATCCGCCGTGGCCGAAGCGGCCGGGGATGGACTCCCCGAACAGGGCGTAGAGAAGGAATCCCGCGACCAGAAGCGGGATCACGATCCCGAGCGAGCGCCGGGTCCCCTCCAGAAGGGCGAGGATCAGGACACCCCCGATGTAGAGCTGGTACATCTCATACTGCCCCGGATTCCGAACGATCTCTTCCCAGGCGTACATGATGTAGAGACAGGGCGCCAGGCTGAGCGCCAGCAGGAACAGATCCAGCACGGAAGGGGCATTCTCCGAACCGAAGATCAGAACCCTTCCCGCCCCCCGGGCGGTCTTGGACCGTCCGGGGGAAAGAGGGTAGGCGAGAAAAACGATCGCCAGGCCGAAACTCAGCGAGATAGACCCCTGCAGGACAGGATGAAGAGCCACCGTCAGGGCCGTGAAGAGCAGAAAGGCGCTCCAGAGGGCAATCAGAATACCGACGGCATATTTCCAGAAACCGCGCAGATCTCTCATAGCCGATCCTTTCTTCTCGAAGACGTCCGGGGTTTATTTCGGCAACACGGTCAGCTTCTCGGAAGCCTCGCTCCCCTTGCTTCCGCCGGCCTCGACCGCATAGACTCCCGGCTTCGCCCGCACATAGATCGCCGTTTTGGCGGTGAATGCGCCCTGATCGTTGGCCCGGATCGCCTCCACCTTTTCGGTTCCCAGGCCGACCTTCTCGCCCGCCCCGACGACCATCACGATGTCGATCTCCTCGCCGGGCCGGAACCCGGATCCGTAAACGGTAATTGCGGTCGACGCCTTTCCACTGGATGGCGAAAGAAAGATCTTCGGTGTTTCGTCGCTCTTGGTTGCGGTGGTTCCCGCAGCGCAGCCGATGATCAGCGCAACGGCAGCCAGGGCCACGATCCAACCGGAATATCCGAATCGCTTCATGATCGAAACCTCCTTTCCGTCGGGTTTATTTCATTTCCGGCGGTCTCAGTTTGGCGGGAACCTTGACGCCAAGGGTTTCTTCATAGAACTTGACCGCACCGGGATGGAACGGCACCAGCAAATCGAAATCGAGCGCCATTTTGTACATCTCCTCGAACTTGCCCTCCTTGAGGGTGGCCAGCGTGTTGAGATCCTTTCGGTGGTCATAGACCGCCTTTACGATCTTGTAGACGACATCGGCCGAAATGTCCTTGTGCACGAAGTCGCTCACCACATAGGCGTAGCTGATCTGTTCCTTGGGCGTCGCCTTGAAGAGCCCCGCGGGAATCGTCATCAGCAGGCCGTGCCCCGGGTATTTGGCATTCATCTTGTCGATCTGGCTCTTCGTGACGGGGATGATGTTGACCTCCATGGCGGATTCCAAGTCGAGGACCGCGGCGTCCTTGAATCCCGCCTTGAACCAACCCTGGACGCTGCCCGATTTCATTGCGTCCACGCTCGCGGAAATCCCCATCAGCTTATAGTTCGGTTTGATGCCGAGCGCATCGAAGAAGAGTTCGATGATGCGCCCCGAGGTCGTGCCGGGGTTCATGGCGTAGGGAACGCCGTTCAACGCTTCGAGGGTGCCGATCCCGCTCTTTTTGCTGGTAATGATGTGAATCGGGGTCACGTAGCCTCCCCATAGGGCACGCAGGGTGGGATTGGGCTTTTTGAAGTCGATGATGCCCTGGTAGCTGGCGTAGGCCGCCGCCGCGCTCGCCGGTCCAAGGTGGATGAACTTCCTTTCGATCCGGGAGAGGTTTTCAATGAAACCGCCCGTTTCCACCACGGTCAGGTCGATGTCGTTCGGGTACGCGCGGTTGACAATTCCGGCCATGGTCACCGTATTGGCGTAGAGACCGGATCCGACGCTGGTGGAACCCCATTTGAGTTTCAGCTTCGCGGCGTCAACCGTGCCTACTGCACCCAGAAATAACGCCGCTGTCAACAATCCGCTGATCACGACCTTTCTCATAGCCTCCTCCCTTTCCGATGGGGCATGCAACCCATCCTTTCCTTGCCGTTCCTCCGCGTTCGCAGCGGGGAAGGCACACCCATTGTGGCTGTTTCTCTGTATTCCCTTTTACCGCAAATCGCGTGTCGTCTGACGGCAGAACCGGGCCTGAAAGAACCCGCCTTGCTGCGTCTATCCTTCCGCGAATCCGGGCAGAGACGAAAAGGCCCCTGCCCGATGCCGGGGTTGGCGAACGTTGCTTCTGGGATCTGGAAAAATGCCGTCGGGGATCATAAACGTTTCCGTTTCACTGACTGGTCCGAGGCCGAATGAGCTGCCGCAATGAAAACCGCGGAAGAGGATGAGGTTCCGTTGACACGGGTCCCCGTGTGAAATGTGTCCGTTATCTAAAAGCATGCCGTTTCGGAAGTCAAGCAAAAATTTCGGATAATCCCATCGAGAGAAAGAGGATAAGAACCTCCTTGATATGTCAGACGCTTTTTTGTATCATCGGATCACCCAAGATCAAGTGGGTGCTTGGGATTACCTCTCCGTTCATTTCCGGAGGATTCTATGAAACAAAAGAAATTCGATCCCCAAAAAGATTACCCGTTGGCCTCTCAAAGGCCTGATCTGGTCAAGACTCTCTCCGGGTTGAATTTTTCGGAGATTTCCCTGGAAAATGTCACCTCCGGGAAGATCCCTCTCCAGGAGATCCGGATCAGCCCCAAGACGCTGGAGTATCAGGCCCAGATTGCGGAAATCCATGGAAGATTCCAACTGGCCGACAATTTCAGAAGGGCCGCGGAGTTGGCAAGGGTTCCGGACGAGGAGGTCTTGAATATCTACAACGCGATGCGCCCCCATCAGGCCACGAAGGCAGACCTTATCGCGATTGCAGAGGGCATCGAGAAGAAATATCGGGCCAAGATCAATGCCCGGTTCATCCGCGAGGCGGTCGATATTTACGAACAAAGAGACCTTTTGAAGAAAGAGCGGCTTATGGGGGAAACCCATGGCTAAATCCAAACGATTCGAGCTGTTGACGAAACGGGAGGTCAACAAAGATTTGTTCATCCAGGAATGGCCGGAGGTGGGGCTGGTCAACATGGAGAGCCCTTTCGACCCCAAGCCCAATCTCGTCGTCAAACAAGGGATCGTCGCGGAGATGGATGGGAAGAAACGGAAGGACTTCGACATCATAGACTTCTTCATCCTCCGGCACGGCCTTAACCTCGAACAGGCCGAAAAATCTATGAGGATGGATTCCCTGAAAATCGCCCGGAAGATCATCGATATCGGTATCTCAAGGAAAGAGGTCATTCATATCTTCAGCGGACTCACGCCCGCCAAAATCCTGGAGGTTGTCAAGCATCTCGACACCGTCGAGATGATGATGGCCCTGCACAAAATGCGCGCCCGAAAGACGCCGGCCAACCAGGCTCATGTGACGAACCGGACAGAAAACCCTCTCCTTCTGGCCGCGGATGCGGCCGAGGCGGCCCTCAGGGGATTTGCCGAGGAGGAGACCACGGTAGCCGTCCCCCGGTCGGCCGCCATGAATGCCCTGGCCGTGCTGGTCGGCTCCCAGAGCGGCCGCGGCGGCGTCCTGACCCAGTGTGCCGTTGAAGAAGCCCTGAATCTGAAACTGGGAATGCTGGGGTTGACCACCTATTCGGAGACGCTCTCCGTTTATGGAACCGAATCGACTTTCAAGGACGGGGACGACACTCCCTGGTCCAAGGCCTTCCTTGCCTCCGCTTATGCCTCCAGAGGAACCAAGATCCGGTTCAGCTCGGGAACGGGGTCCGAGGTGCTTATGGGCAATTCCGAAGGAAAGTCGATGCTCTACCTCGAAATCCGGTGCCTCATGTGCATCAAGGGAGCCGGGAGCCAAGGGGTCCAGAATGGCTCCATCAGCTGCATCGCCCTTCCCCTCTCGCTTCCGGGCGGAGGCCGGACCGTCCTTGCGGAAAACCTGATTGCGACCCTCCTGGACCTGGAGGTGGCCTCCGGCAATGACGCCATGTCCTCCCATTCCGACATGCGCAAAAGTGCCAAGCTCATGACCCAGTTCCTACCTGGGACCGATTTCATCACCTCCGGCTACAGCTCGATGCCAAGGGAAGACAACCTCTTCGGCGGAGGTAATTTTGATTCGGAGGATTATGACGACTACCTCGTTCTGCAGAGGGATTTCCTGGTCAATGGCGGGATTGTACCCGTGGAAGAAGGAGATGTGATCCGGGTACGGGAGAAGGCGGGAAAGGCGCTTCAGGCCCTGTTCAAGGAGTTTGGCTTTCCGCCGATCACCGACGAGGAGATCGCGGCTGCCGTGACCGCCCACACGAGTCAGGATATGTCCGAGCGGAACCGGGTGGAGGATCTTAAGGCCTCCGAAAGGATACTGAAAGAGAACATCACAGGCTTCGATGTGGCCCGGGCCCTGGGCAAGCTGGGCTACCGGGACATTGCGGAACGGATACTGGAGACCCAGAAGCAGCGGGTCGCCGGGGACCATCTCCAGACCTCAGCCGTCTTTGATGCCGGCTTCCAGGTCCGGAGCGCCATCAACGATCCCAACGATTACCAGGGACCGGGGACGGGGTATCGCCTTACGGGCGAGGCCCGGAGAAAATTGACGAATATCCCTCAAGCAAAGGATCCCCGCAGCATTGCCACGCGTTCATTGCCGGATAAGCCGGAGATGTGGATCGAGGAGATCGGAGAGGCGGTCATCGGAACGGACCGGAATGAGGTCGTCATCGGCCTCGGCCCGGCGTTCGGGACCCACCTCATGGAGACCATCATCGGCCTACCCCATACGGAGGTGCTCAAAGAGCTCCTTCGGGGGATCGAAGAGGAGGGGGTGAAAGCCCGGGTCGTCAAAATCTACGAGACCGCGGATTGCGCCTTCATCGGCCACAAGGCTGCACAGCTCAGCGGTTCCTGCATCGCCCTCGGCATCCAGTCGAAAGGCACGACGGTGATTCATCAGAAAGATCTTTCACCGCTGAACAACCTCGAACTTTTCTCCCAGGCCTCCAACCTCACCATCGAAACCTACCGCGCCATTGGAAGAAATGCGGCGAGATACGTAAAAGGGGTCCCCCCCTTTCCTGTCCCGACCGTCCTCGACAACATGGCCAGGCTGAAATACATCGTCAAGACAACCCTGATGCACATGAAGGAAACGGAACAGGTGGATCCCAGCAGGTCCCCTCGGGAATTGAGAATAAATTTCCCATGATTCAATCATCGCCGACCTTTCCGAATCATTCATTGACAAGCCCGCAAAACACGAGAGAGAGAAAGAGATTGACAAGATCATCCGCAACGATTACTCTCCGCTAAAATCTCCGGCCGCCGGATACAGGAGAACACACGATTATAAAACGGATCCTCGACCATTTCACTGTCCTGCTCATCCTTGTGTTGCTTTCACCCGGCGTGTCGGCCGCCGTCGATCTGAAACTTTCCGTCCACTCGGCCATCCTGATGGACATGACGACCGGCAGGGTTCTCTTGTCCCATAATGCCGACGACCCGCTGCAGCCCGCCTCTATCGCCAAGGTTCTCTCCCTTTACCTCGCCGACGAGGCGATCCGTGAGGGCAGGGTCCGTCCCACGGATCCGGTGAAGATCAGCCGCAAGGCGCAGCGCACGGGAGGATCCAAGATGTTTCTCCAGGCCGGAAGCGAAATTCCTCTCCAAGACCTGCTCAAAGGCATGGCCGTGGTTTCCGCCAACGATGCCTCCGTAGCCGTCGCCGAATACCTGGGGGGGAATGTCGAAAATTTCGTGAAACAGATGAACGGAAAGGCCCGTGAGCTGGGAATGAACAACAGTTGCTTCAAAAACCCCAACGGCCTGCCCGCCCGGGGGCAGTTCACAACCGCACGGGACATGCTCGTCCTGGCCTGCGATTATCTTCGGCAGTTCCCCGAATGCCTGGAGCTCCACTCCCAACAGTACTTCACCTACCGCGACATCACCCAACGAAACCGGAACAGCCTGCTGCGGCGCTACCCCGATGCGGACGGACTGAAAACCGGTTGGGTCGTTCAGGCGGGATACCACATCGTCGCCACGGCCAAACGGGGAAAGACACGGCTCATCGCCGTCGTCATGGGCGCCAAAACCCCCTCAATCCGGACCCGGGAAACGGAAAGGCTGTTGGACGAAGGGTTCATGATGGTTCGGAGGGATCTGCGTCAGGGATGAAGGTTTCGCAGAAGGAGCGACGGTTCGATCCGTCCCGAGCCTTGCACTCCGCTACTTCAGAAAACTGTCCGGTGGAATGCGGAAGAGCTGTTTCAGGATCTCGTCGAAGTAATCGGGCAGATAGCGGTTCCAGATCTTGATCGGCAGCTCCCCCAGTTCCCGACGGCCCGAGGTCGGAAAAACAAACAGATATTCCAGAAGATACTCGATGTTGCGTGCCAGGGGGCCCCGGTACTGCTGACGCAGCCTCTGTTCGATGATCCTGTCTTCATGGATACAGCGGCCGATCTCGCTCTCCAGCATCTCCTGATAGTCGGAAAAGATCACTTCCAGCATCACGTCTTCCTCGCCGGACCGGACGAACTCAGCGAAGGAGCGATTCGCATCGTCGAGAGAAAACCCCCGTTCCTCCATAACCCGGAGTGTCCCGCCGTCCAACGGCCTAAGCAGGATCTCCTCCCGGGGCGGTCGGAAGCGGACGAGCAGATTCGTCGCGTTATAGCGCCCGGCATGCCTCTCCTCTTCCACAACCTCGCAATCGGGAAACCGGCCGATAAGTTCGAGCAGCCTCGGCTGTTCGGGACGCTCCAGCACAGCCTTCAAACCCGCAACGTCATTGATCGCCAGGATTTCGCCGGCTCCCGAGATCGGCTTTTTTTCGAGCAAATCATCTAACAGGCGCTTTTCGGCGATCACGAATTCCCGGGTCATGTCCGCAGGCGTTGTCAGCAGCCTCTCGCGGGGAATGCCCAGAACCCGCGCCCGCTCGTCCGCCAGTTCATCCGCGTGCCGTTTGATCTGGTCGAAGATCCGGTCGATGATCCGCCTCGCCGACTTCTCCGCGAGCCGGCGATAGCGTTTGATCCGGCTTGACCCGATATAGGCCGGGGAACCGTTGCGGTCGGCAAAATAGAGAGTCCCCTGAAACGGGGTTTCCGGGTAGAAGCGCCCCGGGTTCAGGCGATATTCCCGGATCAGCTCGTCGATCCGCTCATTGCGGCAGGGGGGATCCTGAACCAGGGCATCCTTCAGGTGGCCTTTGACCCGGACCGCACGGGACGAGAGGGCCCCCGGATGAAGTCCCCGGAAGATCCGTTTCGCAAAGAGATCCAGATAACGGGAAACGAAGGCATGGTTGAAATGAACCAGACGGGTGATCCGATCCGCGTCCGATGGAACGGCCTCGTTGTACATCCAGCGACGGATGATATCGCTGAGAATCTCCCGGTGCAGGAAACTGTTGATGGTGATCATGATCCTGTTCCCCAGTTCCTGAACGGTCATTGAAAAAACTGTTGATCCGCCCGCTGACGGGCTTTTTATCCGAGGATACGGGCAAGACGTTCGTTAAACTGTTCCGCCAGCTCCGCATGGAGGCTTCGCCCGTGGGCGTCCATCGTGACGATCCCGGGGAACTGCTGAAAACGAATCTTCCAGAAGGCCTCCGGCAGACCGAACTCCTCCATCTTGAAGACGTCGAGAACTTCGACCATCGCCTCGGCGCTGGTCACGCCTGCACCGCCGATCGCGTGGACATAAACCGCCTTATGGGCCCGGCAAGCGGCGAGCGTTCTGGGTCCCATCCCCCCCTTGCCGATAACCAGCCGGAGGCCGAAAGCCTCGATCACCTTGTCTTCGTAGCCCTCTTCGCGGATGCTCGTCGTCGGTCCCGCGGAAACGATGCTCCAGCGTTCATCCGATTTCCGAACAATGGGCCCGCAGTGGTAGATCGCCCCGCCGCGGTAGATCGTCTTCAGTTCGTCGTACAGACAGCGGTCTTCCTTCGACAGCGGACCCTTGGCCTCAATGAGGCGCTCCACCATGTATTTGTGCGCCGCGTCCCGGCCCGTTGTCGCGATGCCGGAGATCGCCACGGCATCGCCGGCGTGCAAGGAAAGGATCCGGTCCTCCGAAACGGGGATGTTCAGTTCGATCACGGGTACGGCCTCATCATAGAAAACGCCAGGTGCCGTCGGTTTCGATCCGGATCTCCCGGCGACGGCATTCCCAGCACATGTAGGTCACGGTAACGAAATAACAGGCCGGATGACGGTGGAGTGCGCCGATCTTCACCCCCAGCAGGGTCGTTTCCCCGCCGAGCCCCAGCGGACCGATTCCCAGCCTGTTCGCGTCGTTCAGAATCCGTTTTTCGAGATCGGCAAGAACGGGATCGGGATTCGCATCCTCCAGAGGACGCAGAAGCTGGTGTTTGGAATGGAGATAGCCTGAGCCGCGGTCGCCACCGATGCAGACCCCCAGGATCCCGGGAGCACACCCCTTTCCCTCGGCCCGGCGAACGGCATCCAGAACCACGCGCCGGACCCCCTCCGGATCGCGGCCTGCACGCAGCGCATTGTCGGGCAGGCTGTACTGCCGGCCTACATTCTCGCTGCCGCCCCCCTTGAGCATCAGGGCCACCGACAACGCTTCGCCGTCCCCCTCCTCGCAATAGACTCCGGGAATGCCGGCGCCGACACAGTTCCCGCTGTTTCGCGACGTCACGGGATCGACCGCATTCGGCCGCAAAAACTGCTCCCGTGTCGCCCGCGCCGCGGCGTCCGCGCAAGCCTTCTCCATCGTTTGCCGGGAGAGACCCGACGGATGACGTATAAAAAAAAGCGGCAATCCCGTGTCCTGGCAGAGCGGGATCTGTTTTTTGCGGGCCAGACCGACATTTTCCAGGAACAGCGACAGGACCTTTTGTGCCGTCGAATTCGGCGCCTCATGATCGCAAGCCCGTTTCAGCGCCTGCTCCACATCTTCCGGCAGGTCGCAGGCCGTCCGGCGGATGAGGCTGAAGAGGGCTTCGCTGAAGTCCGGTCCCGACAAACGATTATTTTCATCGCAGGTCACGTCGATGAACCCTCCTGTGCTTCCCCTCTTTTCGGGAACTTCCCCTTTTCCGGCAGAAGTCGCTTTTTCGGCGGAATTCGATACATCTCCTCCAAACGCTGGTGATGGATCATCCCCATCGCCTCGCGCGTTACAATGAGATAATAGTAACGGATCCGGACCTGTTCCCGCTGAAGGTTATAGGCATGAATCTTCGCGTTAAACCGTTGAAGAAATCCGCTGCGGCCCTCTGTTCCCGCCGTTCCGACGCCCCCTCCCTGGGAGCCGTCTGTCTTGGATGCCCCGCTCCGGCCGGCCTCGTTCACTACCTCCCCGGTCTGTTCGGCGGTCATGGCCGCCTCGATGTCGCGCTCCAGGGTGTGCAGCTTCTCCATTGCCTGCGACAGCCGTTCTCCGGCACGAGCCAAGACGGCCGCTCTTTCCCGGAGCATCTCCTCCTGGAGAATCTCCTGCGTAGAGCGCTTGGTGTTGATCATCATGCCATCCATGTGTTTGAAATCTAACCCGCGAACGGTCTGCTGTCAAGATCAACTTGCCGATCAACTTGCCGATGACAAGAATTTTATTGACGCCGACACGCCGTTTCATTAGAGTTTTTTCACGGTCGGGGAACCGTAGGGGAATCCATGGACCTGAGAACGGAAGTGCTGATCATCGGAGGCGGCGCCACGGGGGCCGGCATCGCGCGCGACCTCGCGCTGCGGGGCATCCCCTCGCTGCTGGTCGAAAAGGGGGATTTCACCTCCGGCGCCTCCGGCCGCAACCAGGGACTTCTCCACAGCGGGGCGCGTTATGCCGTGAACGATCCGGACGCGGCAAGGGAATGCATCGCTGAAAACCGGATCCTCCGGCAGATCGCCCCCCACTGCATCGAACCTACGGATGGACTGTTTGTCTCTCTTCCCGAGGATGGTTCGGAATACCGGGCGAATTTCATCCGGGCCTGCGGGAATGCGGGAATCGAAGCACTGCTTCTTTCCGCACGGGAAGCGCTGTCGCTCGAACCGCGATTAAATCCTCGGCTGATCGGCGCCGTACGGGTTCCCGACGGGGCGATCGATCCGTTCATGCTGGTTGTGGAAAACGTCCGGGATGCCGAATTCCGTGGGGCGCGTTTTCTGATCCACACGGAGGTCACCGGTCTGATCCGGGAGGGATCTCGAATCGCCGGCGCGCATGTTCGGGACAGGATCACCGGCCAGTCGTATGCCGTCGCGGCAAACTGGGTCGTCAACGCGACCGGAGCCTGGGCCAACCTGATCCTCGCGATGGCCGGCCTTCAGATCGGTCTCGCCCTCTCCAAGGGATCCATGCTGCTCACCAACACCCGCCTGAGCGAAAGGGTCCTCAACCGCTGCCGCCCTCCCTCCAGTGGGGACATTATCGTCCCGAACGATACCGTCTCCATCCTCGGCACAACCTCGGTTCGGGAAGAGGATCTCGAACGCTACGAAGTGACCGCCGAAGAGGTCACTTTTCTGGTCGACGAACTCTCGAAGATGGTCCCGGATGTGAAGGGAGAGCGCTTCAACCGCGCATATGCCGGCGTCCGGCCGCTGCTTCGGTCGGCGGAAACATCCGACGACCGGGACATCAGCCGCGGCTTTTCACTGATCGACCATGAACAGGAAACCGGGCTCGCGGGACTCGTCACGATCACCGGCGGCAAGCTGATGACGTACCGGTTGATGGCCGAGAGAACGGTTGATTTTCTCTGTAGCCGGATGGGGCTGCACGTTCCCTGCATCAGCCACAGACAGCCCCTTCCCGGCGCCGGCCTCGGAAATACGCTGAAGGACCGCCTGCTCCACCTTCGGCGGCAGACCCCGGCCTCGCGCGGAGAGATCCTCTGCGACTGCGAACTCGTTCCCCGGGAGGCCGTGGATGCGATTCTGCGGGAGGGAAAGGTGCGCGAACTGCAGGACATTCTGCACCGGACCCGTCTCGCCAAGGGGACCTGCCAGGGGGGCTTCTGCGTCTACCGCCTGCTCGGCCTCCTGAACGAACTGCACGGGGAGCGGGAGAAGGGCGGCTCCAATGTCATCCTCAGGGGTTTCCTCGAGGAGCGTTGGAAAGGAATCCGGCCCATCCTGTGGGGAACCGCGCTGAAGGAGGAGGAGCTGATCGAATCGATCTACAAGGGGCTGTTCAACCTTGCCCCCAATGAGCCGGAACAGACGGAGAGGGTCGACGAATGAAGCACTTTGACCTGATCGTCATCGGAACGGGGCTCGCGGGGCTTACGGCCGCCCGAACGGCGGCCGAAGCGGGAGCCAGGGTCCTGATCGCCGGCCGGGGTATGGGCGCGCTGACCCTGTTCGGAAACACGATCGACCTGCTGGGAGAAATCCCGCCCGAAACCGACATAACGGAGGGCATCCTGCGCTGGATCGGGTCACACCCGGAACACCCCTATGCCCGGACGGGGATGGCAGGGATCGAAACCGCGCTCTCCGAATTCCAAAGGCTCTTTCCGCCGCCCTACAGCTTCGCCGCCGAGGGCCGGAGGAACGCGCTTCTCCCCACCGGCGCCGGGACGATGCGCCCCAGCTATCTCATCCCCGTCACGATGGCCGCCGGCGCCGCGATGACCCCGGGGGAAACGCTGATCGTCGGCTTCCGCGGTTTCAAAGATTTTCAGGGGGATACGGTTTCGCTCCATCTGAAATGCCGGGGCATGAACATTGCTCTGCCCCGCTACGGCCTTGAAGGAGTGACCGCCCTCGCCCTTGCCCGCCTGATGGATGAGGCTTCCTTCCGGGAGCGCCTCGGCGAAATGATCCGGAGGCAGATGGGCGGGGAGCGGTTCCTCGGCCTGCCCGCGGTTCTGGGTCTTCGAAATCCCGCCGCGGTCCTGAAAACCCTGGAGAACACCACCGGCGCACGCGTGTTCGAAATTCCGATGCTTCCGCCCTCCATCCCGGGCACCCGGGTCTTTCATCGCTTCCGCGAGGAGCTGATCGCAAAGAATGTGACCGTCCTGATGGGGCACCCCGTGACCGGCGCAACGGTGAGGGATCAACGCTGCGAAGGGATCGCCGTCCAAAACCCGCCGCTGACCGCCGAATATCGTGCGGATCAATACATTCTCGCGACCGGACGTTTTCTGGGCGGCGGACTCTGGGCGGGAATGGACCGAATCGTCGAACCCCTCTTCCAAATCCCCGTCTTCCAGCCCGGCCAACGGGAGGCATGGTTCGGAAAGCGGTTCTTCGATCCGGAGGCGCATCCGATTCATCATGCCGGCATCGCCACGGACGCCGACCTGCGGCCGGTTGACGGGACAGGAAATGTCGTCCTGGCGAACGTCCGGGCGGCAGGGTCGATCCTGGCCCACCACCAGGCCATCGAGGAAAAATCCCGGGAAGGGATCGACATCGCAACTGGATTTCTGGCCGCCACGAGGGCTCTCGCGTCATGACCAAAGCCAAGGAAAAATCCTCTCCGTTTCCGAAACTCCCCGATGTCTGCGTCCGATGCGCCACCTGCATGGCAGCCTGCCCCGTGTCGCGCGTAACGCCCCGCTTTCCGGGACCGAAACAGGCCGGACCCGGGGCGCAGCGGTTCCGGTCCGCGTCCGAGGTCTCCGTGGACGACTGGATCGAGCTCTGCACGGGCTGTCATCTTTGCGACACGGTCTGCCCGGCCGGCGTGCCCATCTCCGAAATGAACATGATGGCCAAGGCGAAATACCTGGACGAGCGTGGGCGGACCTTCCGGGACTGGCTTCTGGTGCGCAGCGACCTGTTCGGCGAACTGGCCGCCCGTTTTTCAAAAATCGTCAACCCGTTGATGAAAAGCAGACTGCTCCGCCGGCTTCTGGATGCCCTGCTCAAAATCGATCTTCGCCGGGACCTCCCCGGCTACGAATACCCCACCTTTCGCCGATGGTTCGGGGCCCGACCGGCCGCCGCCGGAAAGACCGGCCGCCGGAAAATCGCCTATTTCTACGGCTGTTTCACGAATACGAACGAGACGGACGTGGGCAAGGCCACCGTGGAAGTCCTGGAGGCGCACGGTCTGGAGGTGGTCGTCCCTGCCCAGCGCTGCTGCGGCATCCCGCATCTCGGCGTGGGGGATCTCCGGGGAGCGAGAGAGATGGGACGCCGGAACATCGGGCTGCTCCTTCCGACGGTGCGGGAGGGAATCGACATCGTCTTTTCCTCCACAAGCTGCGGCCTGATGCTTCGCCACGAGTACAGCCGGATCCTCAACCTCCCGGGCGCGGAGGAGCTTGCCGGCTCTCTCTTCGACATCTGTGAATTCCTGCTTCGTCTGCGCGAAACCGACGGAACGTCGCCCGCACTCCGGCCCCTTGTGCTGAGGGCGGCCTACTTCGCCCCCTGTCACCTGCGGTCGCTGAACATCGGCTTTCCCGCGTTGGAGCTGCTTCGCATGATCCCCGGGTTGGATATCCGCATGCTGGAGGCGGACTGTTGCGGTCTGGGCGGACTGTATGGATTCAAGAAAGAGAAGTTCCCGATCGCCGAGGAAATCGGGAAAGACCTTGCGGAGGCGGCTGCCCGGATGAAACCGGACGTCATTCTGACGGACTGCGAGGGTTGCAGGATGCAGGTTCGCCATCTGACGGGCTTGCGGACCCTCCACCCGCTTCAAATTCTCCGGGATGCGCTGAAGCCTTCCTGAAGGGTCCGGCCGTTCGGATCCGGCAACGAGAACCCTGAAATCGTGATTCCCCAGAACATCGGACTTCCATCCGACGTTGTGCAACGCGGATGGTCTGCTCAGCTCCCCAGATACCGCGAGGCCCAGTCGATCCCCAGTTCGGCAAGACGGGCGCGGGTCGGCACGCCGGATTCATCCCAACCCATCAACCGGTAATAGCCCTTTCGGGCTTCGGCAAACGTTTGGGGGTCGAGCCCTTTGAGCGGGCCTTCGGACGGCGTTTCGGCAAATCGTTTCGGCAATGCGTCGTCCTGATCCGAAAAGCCCTCCCGGATGTTGAAGATCCGTGAAAGGGTGAGCCCCCGTTCGACGACCTGCATCAGCTCCCGGTCCGTTGGCGGCCGGCCGGTGACGGCCGCGACCGCTTCCCGGATCTGCTCTTCGCTCCACGAAACGAACCTGCATATTCCCAGGGTGTTGATCAGTTGAGGGAGATACCCTGTTTTGTAAAGCTTTTCGCCGGTCGCTCCATCCAGGTCATCCGTATCGTGAACGGTCGTGTTGTGGTCGGCGCCGGCCGCATTCGTGCTGTAATTCAGGCCCATGGTCGGCTTGCGCCGCGGTTCGTGCATCGGGAGCTCCTGCCCCTTAACCTGCATCGCCAACATTTCCGAACCCTTTCCGATCCTCGCTGCCGCCCTCCGAGTCCCCTCCGCCAACAGGTCTCCGAACCCCCGGCGAAGCGCGATCTGTTCCACCATTCGGACCATCGCCTCGGCATTGCCGAAGGTCAAATCCAAGCCGTCCGTGTCTTCCCGGCGCAGGATTCCCTTTTCGAAGCATTCCATCGCAAAGGAGATCGCCACACCCGCGGAGATCGTATCGATCCCGTGGCGGTTGCAGATTTCAGCGGCCTTGATCAGCGACTCCAGATCGTCGATTCCGCAGTTGGAACCGAGGGCTGCCAGGGTTTCGTACTCGGGCCCGCCGTATACCGGATCGGCCGCGGAGGGACCCTCCAGTCTGACCACCCGCTTGCAGCGGACGGGGCACCCGTAGCAGTGGTCCATTTTCATCACGTACTTTTCGCACAGGACCTGCGCGGTAATCTTCTCGACGCCCGGAAACCTGCCCCCCTGAAAGTTTCGGATCGGCAGATTCCCGTTCGCTTCATAACCCAGCATGTCCGAACCGGTCCCATACCGCCACTGTCTGCACTTCTCTTTATAATTCATCATCATCCAGCGGTTCAGTTCGCGGAGCTTTCCCGGATCGGCGGCTTCCGGCAGACGGCCGCCCCGGACGGCGATCGCCTTGAGCCGCTTCGAGCCCATCACCGCCCCCATCCCGGTCCTTCCGGCCGCATGGGTCACATCGTTCAAAATACAGGCAAACCGGACCCGTTTTTCACCGGCCGGACCGATCACCGCCGTGCGAATGCGCGCGTCTCCCAGCTCTTCCCGGATGGCCCGTTCCGTATCCGCCGTTTCCAGTCCCCAAAGGCGACCGGCATCGCGGATCTCCGGTTCCCCATCCTTGATCCACAGATAAACCGGTTTGGCGGAAATTCCCTCGATTACGATCGCCTCGAAACCCGCCCGCTTGAGCTCGGCGCCCCAAAACCCGCCGGCCTCCGATTCCCCATACCCATCGGTCATCGGGGATTTGCACCCGACGCTGTTTCTCCCGCTGCCGGCAAACGGATGCCCCGTCAGTGTGCCCAGGGCAAACACCAGCCGATTCTCCGCTCCGAACGGGTCGATGCCTTTGGGCACTTCGGTTAAAAGCGTATGGGCGATGATCCCCCGGCCGCCCAGATGGCGCCGGTAATGCTCTTCCGAAATCGGTTGCACCGACAACCTGCCGACGGTCAGATCAACCCGCAGAATGCTGCCGTTAATTCCCTTCATAATCCATCCATCAGGGTTCCCGATTTTAATCTTGCGGCTTTGTGGAAGACCGCACCCCCGAGAATGCAAATCGTCGATTCACGGATCTGTTCCTCCCTGCCCGGCGCGGCTCTTCCACCTTGTATGCTCCAGCGTGGCCTATATCCGGCATGAATCCGGCCTGATCAGCAGAACGGGCACATGCGATTCTTGAAGGACCCCCAATGCCACACTTCCCAGCATGAGCTTTTTCAGTCCCGTATAGCCGTGGGTAGCAATCACAATCATATCGATCCCGTTTTCCTTGGCATAATCCGATATGGTCACAGCAGGTCTTGCGCCCTCGAGTGAAACCGTTTTAACCTTGATTCCCTTGGAACCGAACCGGGATTCCACATCGGCAAGATATTGGGCGGATGCCGTGAACATCGATTTCTTGATCTGATTGACGTTGATGCCTTGTGCGTATCCTTTTGCCCCTACCGGGGAAAGATCGACCTTGTATACGTTTAGAACCGTCACCTCTCCCACGGAACCATCCTGAACCAGGTTTATGACATGGGGCAGCGCGCACTCCGCCAACTCGGAACCGTCCAGAGGCACCAATATTTTCTTATACATCTCTTTCCCTCCCTTCTATAATTCTTGGCCCGGTCGAACACCGTTGGGCTATTTCATCGTGGGTTGCGCGATACTGTCCCGGTTGCAACGGGGTCTATTTAACAAGCATGATCGGACAGTCCGATAACAGGGCCACTTTATAACTGATCGTTCCCCAGCTCTGAATGGGGTTGTTCATCGCAACCTTGTGGGAGTTCATAATGATCAGATCAATCTTATTCCTTTTGACGAATTTGAGAATTTCCTGAACCCGGTTTCCATAAACGATGCTCGGGATAATCCGAACCGCTTTCTTTTGCTGAGAAGCGATCAACGAACTCATCCGTTTCTGAGCCCGGATCTCCATTTTGCCATAAAAATCCTCATATTCCGCGAATGTGGTGTCGGCAATGATTTCAACCACATGAAGCAGATGGATCGCACTCTTATATTTTAACGAAAGATTTGCAGCAATTTCAAGAGGGTTGATATGTTTTTTTGAAAAATCGGTCGGCACGAGAATCTTACGGAACATGGTTTGCGCCTCCTACTAATCAAAACCCCCCGACGGGAAAAGATTATCCCATTGAGGGGTCATCAAAGGGAGCCGCCGATGCCGTCTTGTCGTTGAACTCGAGTCAATCTCTCTGTAAACTTGGTCTTTAAACGGAGATGCCAATCACCTTCAAGACCCTGCGGTTCTTTTTTCAATTCATCTCGAGTGTCTGACTCATTACGGGCATCGCAGCATCCCATCTTCAGCCTTAATGTATCCATTGATTCAGCGCTGTCAAGATACTGTTTCCAACAGCGCCTTTGGCCATGAGCTTTTGCTGGAGATCAGGATATGCGGGCAGAGGAGTGGGTCGAGATCCCGCTCCCCTGCCCGGAGGCCTGTCCTATTCCTTGCTGAACTTCGGCCGTATCAGGAGGACAGGCACGTCTGAGTCGTGCAGCACCTGGAGCGCCACGCTGCCGAATATGAGCTTCTTCATCCCGCTGTAACCGTGGGTGGCAATGACGATCAGGTCCATATCGTTTTGTTTGACATAGTTGCTGATCATCTGTGCCGCATTGCCATCGCTGACTTCCGTGACGACCTCCACACCTTCGGACGCAACCCGGGATCGGATGCCGGTCAGATATTTTTGAAATCGGTCGAATTGCGACTTCCGGAATACGGCATAATCGAGACCCTCGCCCACGGACATCGCCGGAATTTCGACCACCGAAAAAAGAACGACTTTGCGGACCCAGCCGGATTCCGCCAGTTTCCTGACCTCTGCCAGGGCACATTCGGCCATCTTCGAGCCGTCCAACGGAACCAGGATTTTTTGATACATGTTCATCCCCTCCTTTCCTGTTCTTCATTCAAGGTTGGTAAGGGTGTTTAACGGGTTGGAACCGGTCTTTCGCGTTACGATCAGAAGGATCTTGGGGAGACGAAAATACGCCTACTCAGAATGAGTTCAGCGATCCTTACAGGGAAATGGTGCCGCGCGCATTTCGATTACGGCTTTACTGTATGCATAAAGAGCCGATTGTCAAGACAGTTCCCTCAATCTTCGCTGTCGAATCGGGGTTGATCCGGTCGGATGACAATCGATCGCGACGAGGCACAGCGTTTGATGGACGAAATCAGGTCGCTCTCAAAATGCATTGCATGCAGGAACGGGTTTTCGGCAGTCAGGAATTCCCTTTTCAGCCGGTTTCGCAGGTCGTTATTTTTCCCTGTTGGCGAAACGCCTGGTTTTCCCCTCTTCTTCCGACCGGATCCGCTGCCGGATCAATGCGGAAACGACGCCGAATGCCCCCTCCATCCCCAGTTCCCCCGTGTTGACCACCATGTCGAAACCGGTCGGATCATCGGTATCGGCTTTGAAATATTTCTTGATGAATCCCTTGCGGTCGGCATCCTTTCTTTCGACATAACTTTTAGCCTCGGCCTGAGTCATCTTGCGCGTCTCGACAAAATACGCGATCCGTGATTCCTTGGGCGCGATGAACCGGAGCCGCATGGTTTTCTCCCGGGGAAGAATGAGATGTGCACCCCGACCCACGATGACCGACCAGCCCCGTTCGCCGATCGCGGCGACGACACTGGTTAAATGGCGGAAATACACGTCGGACGACAGATGACGGGCCACAAAAAAAGAGGTGATCATCGAATCGATCCGGCTGACGGCCTTCTCATCGAGGAGTTCCACCATATTGACTTTCATCTTGGTGCTCTTGGCCACAAGCTCGATGAGCTCCCGACCGATAATGTCCATTTGAAACTCTTCGGCGATGCGCCTGGCGATTTCGCTCCCCCCCGCGCCGGCCTGCCGGGAAACGGTCACCACGAAGTCCAGCTTCGGTCTTCCGATCATCCGCCATCTCTCCAGGTGGTATTCGACGACCCTGTCCGCAATTTCGCTGTCCTTGATCCTGACGTCCCTGGTATAGTCCGGGCAATGGACCCTGCAAAACGTGTCCACTGCCGTGACATACCTCTTCTGGCAAGTCTCCCGCCATGCACACACCGAACATACGCGCACATCCTGAACCATGACGGACCTCCTTTCTTCTGGGTCGCGTTTCCCGGCCAGGGGATCACTCCCTGCGTCCCCCGAGCGCCTCGAACCCCGAAACGATGTCGAGGAGCTCTTCCGTGATCGTCATCTGACGCTGCCGATGGAACTGCATGAACAGTTCTTCAAGTCGCTCCTCGATGTTCTTCTCCGCGCTCTGCATCGCCGCCAAACGGCTGGCATTTTCACTGGCCAGAGAGTTCGCGAAGGCACGGTAGATGCAGACAAAGAGATACTCCCCGATCAGGGCACGAAAGAGGTTTTCCCACTCCATGGTGAAGACGGGAAGTGTCCGGGATTCCCATTTGCGCCGTTTGAGATCCGTAAGCCACGTCTCCTCAACAGGCAGGATGCGAAGCGACATCGGCCGATACGAGGCCCCCGAGAGATATTCGTGGTAGAATAGATGCATTTGACCGATCTGCCGTTTAAAACGCCAATCCTCCAAAAGCACGGTAATATCCTGGACCATCGGCGTGATGCCGGCCGTGGATCCGGGGGGCGAAAGAACCTCAAAAACCTTCTGACCCGAATCCTCCAGGAGATCCGCAACGCGCAGCCCCACGGCGATGATGATTCTGTTTTCAGCAGGGACACCGGTTTTCCTCATCTCATCCAGCGCGTGCCCCGCGATCAGATGGTTGAACTGTCCGCAGAGCCCCTGGTCCGTGCCGAAAACAATGGCCCCCAGCCAAGCCGCCTTGGCGCCGGTCGGGGTCGGCGTTTCTCTGCTCTTCCTCAGGACAATCTGCAGCCCCAGCTCAACGGTGCGGTAGTATTCCGCAAGCGATTCGACAGCCCGCTGATATTGACGGATGCTCGTCGCCGCCAGGGCCTTCATCGTCTTGACGACTCCGAGAAGGTCCTCGGCGCTCCGGATTCTTCGTTTCAGGTCTTCGGTGGTCTGCAACTACTACCCTCCCTGCAGACTTTCAACGGCTTTTCGGGCGGTGGCTGCAATCGTATCCCTTTCCGTTTCTCCCAGCTTTTCTCCCGCCTCAATGCGGCCGCAGAGGTCCGGATGCTGTGCCGTAACCGCCTTCCTCACCAGGGACTCCGCGTCCGAAATCTTATCCACCGGGATCCCGTCCATGATCCCCTTGGTCACGGCCAGAAGCGCCGCGATCTGTTCCGCGACCCGCAGTGGAACGTACTGTGTCTGCTTCAGGATTTCCCGGACCCGCCACCCCCTTTCGAGGACCCGACGGGTTCCTTCATCGAGCCGGGTGCCGAATCGCGAGAAGGTCTCCAGCTCCTCGAACTGGGAGTAAGAGATCCGCAGATCGCCGGCCACCGCGCGATAAGCCGGAAGCTGCGCCTTTCCGCCCACGCGGGAGACCGATTTGCCCACATCCACCGCCGGCAGGATCCCCTTTTGAAAGAGGCGCGGCGACAGATAGATCTGGCCGTCCGTGATGGAGATTAGGTTGGTCGGAATGTAGGACGAGATGTCCTGGGCTTCCGTCTCGACGATGGGGATGGACGTCAGGGAGCCGCCGCCGTGCTCCTTTTTGAGGTGGGTGGATCTCTCCAACAGACGCGAGTGGATGTAGAAGATGTCCCCCGGGAAGGCCTCTCGTCCGGGCGGCCGGCGCAGCAAAAGCGACAATTCCCGGTAGGCCCGGGCGTGATTGGTCAGATCGTCGTAGACGATCAGGACATCCCTCCCCTTGGACATGAAATACTCCCCCATGGTCGTGGCGGCATAGGGTGCGATAAACTGCAATCCGGGGGGATCCGAGCCGGTGGCGACCACCAGAATCGTGTACTCCATGGCCCCGTTTGCCTTGAGGTCCGCAACGACTTTGGCCACGTCGGAGGCCTTTTTGCCGATCGCGCAATAGATGCAGATCTCGTTCTTGCCGCACTGGTTGATGATGGCATCGAGAGCGATTGCCGTTTTTCCCGTCAGACGGTCACCGACGATCAGCTCCCTCTGACCCCGTCCGATCGGGATCAGCGCGTCGATCACCTTGATCCCCGTTTGAAGCGGGACGGTGACCGGATCGCGCGCCATGACCCCGGGGGCTTCCCGCTCCACGGGGAGCCTGATGTCCGCGCGGATTTCCCCCGGGTGATCCAGCGGGTGCCCGATGGCGTCTACCATTCTACCGATCAGGTCCTCCCCGACCGGCGTTCCGAGGACCTGCCCGGTCCGTCTTACCTCGGCCCCCGTTTGCAGATGTTCTCCCGCTCCCAGCAGGATGACCCCGATCTCATCAGGATCAATATTGAACACCAGACCTTGAAGGTTTTCCGGAAACAGGACAATCTCCTCCGCCTTGATGTGGGGCAGGCCGCCGACACGGGCAATGCCGTACCCGACATACTTCACGACGCCGATCTCGCTGGCTTTGAGCTCCGCACGCTGTCCCGCAAGGACGGCATCCATTGTCCTGAACGTGTCCTCAAGAAACGACCTGATCTCTTTTCTCTCCGGTACGGTCTCCATTCGCCCCCCCGTCCTTTGGTGCTATGGCTCCCTCTTTCGGTTCCCTGAAGAGGCAGAGGTGAAACTTTTCCTCCAGGGTGTCGAGATAGTCTTTCGCGCTCCAGGCCACCTTGTATCCATCGATCCTCAGTTCACAGCCGGACAGAACATCCTCGGCCGTTTCATACGCCCCGCTGAGGTCGGGTCCGAGACCCCGGTGAATCGCCTGATCCAGCCTCACCCTGGCTTCCTGCGAAAGCGCAAAGGCCGAAAAAACCCGGATCGGCTCACCCTCCGCCGTCAGGGTCCGGATTTTTTCCCGCTCCTCCCGGCCCAGGGTTTCGATGCGCTTGGCGAGGACTTGAACCATTCTCTCCTCCAGTTCCTCATCGGCCAGGTCTTTCAAGACCTGTCGGGCAATGGCGTAGACCTCCATCCCCGTCAGCCTGCGGAGCTCGTGAAAGACATTCGCCCTCTCCAGACAGAGGGTTTCGAACCATCGGGTCTGGATCGTGTCGATCTCCTCCCGGACCTTCTGCATCAGCTCCCGCCGATAGGCGTCGGCGTCCGCCCGGGCCTTGTTGGTGAACTCCTCGGAAGTCCTTGCCTGTTCGATCAGGCATTGCTCATACTTCGAGGCTTCCTCGCGGGCCTTCTGCCTGCACTCCTCCGCCTCGGCGAAAATCGCCGCGATCTTGGCCTCCCGGGCATCCATGGCGTTGATGATCCGGCCGTAGAGAAATTTCTTCAGCAGAAAAAGGAGAATCAGGAAATTGACGATCTGGGCGAAAAAGACAAACCAGTCGATGTGCATGGATCACCCCCCCGTCTTCTTGATGACGTAGGTCCAGAAGGGATTGGCAAATAACAGGATCATTGAAATCACAAAACAGTATATGGCCAGTGATTCGATCATCGCCAATCCGACAAAAAGCGTGCGTGTCAGAGAGTTTCTCTCGTCCGGTTGTTGGGCAATCGAACTCAACGCGCTGTGCACGGCCCTTCCCTGTCCGAGACCCGTGCCGATCGTTCCGATGGCTATGCATAGCCCCGCCGCCACAATCGATGCCACCGCCACCATGCCTACACTGTCCATATCTCCATCCTTCCTTTCTTCAATGGGTTAGCGTTTCTTTTCCCCGTCCTCCTTCTCCTGATGCGCCTGCGAAGCGGACGCAATGTACACCATCGCCAGGACGGAAAAGATATAGGCCTGGATCAGACCGATCAGCAGCCCCAGCGCCTGCATGACCACCGGAAAGAACAGCGGGGTCACGGCCAGCAGGATGGTGATGACCTTCTCATGGCTCATCAGATTTCCGAAGAGACGGACGGCCAGCGCCAGCGTCCTCGAAAACTCCCCCATCACATGAAAGGGGAAGAAAATGACATTGGGACGGAAATACTCCTTGAGGTATTCGATGACGCCCAGTTTGGCGATCCCGAAGAGGGGAACGGCCAGAAAGACCAGAATCGCCAGCGCGGCCGTCGTCGTGAGAGACGAGGTGGGGGCAACATATCCGGGCACGACCGTCAGAAGATTGGAGGTCAGGATGAACAGAAAGAGCGTCCCGATGAAGGCGAAATACTGATCGGCGTTGTCCCGGGAGATCTCCCGGAGTTCGGAGCGGACCCCGCCGAGGACGGCCTCCAGCAGATGCTGCCAGCGGGAAAGGGAACGCTCCGGGGACAGGCGACGGGTGATCAGCAGGGACCCGACGACCAGCAGCGCCATCACCAGCCAGGTATAGACCAGCGTCGCATTGATGACGATCCACCGCCACTGGAAAAAGACGACCTGGTCGGGACTGATCTGATTCATGGCCACAATTTCCAAGGGATCCTCCTTTAACCGTTCCATCCCAGACGTCGGATCAAAATTTCCCTCGCCAGGAAAAATCCGAGCAGCGCCGCGGCAAGCGGCTCCCAGCGGCCGTTCATCAGAAAGGCGAACCCGGTCACCAGCATGGAGCTGCGCGCAAGAAAGCTCCCCAGCAGGGAAGCAAAGGGGCGTTTCGAATCGGGGAGATGTTTGACGGTGACCCAAAGCCCGGTGAAATAGACAATCCCCATGGCCACTCCCACCCAAAATGGAACAAGCAGGGCAATGGCGTGAGTCATCTTATCACCTCACTGCAGAACAGATGTCGATCCCGGCAATATGGTTTTTCCATGGACGGGTTTTCAAACCCGTCATTCGCCGATGATCTTTTCGCGCACCTTTTTCGCCCAGTACCACGCATTGAAGCACCCCAGCGCCACGCCCAGTACGAGCAGCATCAGCGTCCAGGAGAAGCGGCTCGGCCAAGTCCGGTCAATCCAGAGGCCGACGGCCGTGCCGATGAGCGTCGGGATGACCACCGACCAGCCCACGATGCCGAAGACGCCGAGCCCGAACCACAGGCCCTCCTCCTTCTGCCTTTTTCCCTTGATCCGCCTGGCCTCTTTGGTCCCCACCTTCCCGGTGAAGACGGCCGCAAGCTTCAGGCGTCTCTCCCGGGGTGTCGGTCTTTCATCATGCATATTCTCCGAGCTCCATAAAACGGCGCAGGAGATCGACTTCGAGTTTCGCCGCCGCGGCGCGGGCCCTCTTTTCCCGTTCATCGATCTCTTCGAACTGTTTGATTACCACCTCTTTGAGCGTCCCCAGCTCCCGGCCCCGGACCGCATTCCGGGTCGAAATGAGCACCTCGGGCCCCCTCTTGATGACGGCCCCTCCATCGATCGCCAGATGGATCTCCTCATTCCGGGTCGTGCAGGAAAATATGCCCGGCGCCAGTGCGGCGGTAAAATCGACGTGCTGCGGAAGGAGGCAGAAAAAGCCGTTTTCGGCCTCGGCGACGATCTTGGTCACCTCTTCCGAAAGGAAGATCTCGGCCGGAAGGAAGATCTTGAGGTTCATTCCTTTTCCCCGTTTACGGCTTCATCGATCGAACCGATCATGTACAGCGCCCTTTCCGGCGTGCCGGCAAACTCGTCGTTGAGGATCCTTTCACAGCCGTCGAGGGCGGTTTCGAGGGGTACGGTCCTCCCCTCCATCCCGATGAACTGTTCCGTCACGTGGAAGGGCTGTGTGAAATAGCGGTCGAGACGACGGGCGCGGAAAACCGTTTTTTGGTCCTCCCGGGAAAGCTCGTTGATGCCCAGCATGGCAATGATATCCTTGAGATCCTCATAGACAGCCAGGTTCTTCCGGATTTCCTGAGAAATCCGGTAGTGGCGCTCGCCGGCGATGGTCGGCATGAGCATTTTGGAATTGGATTGCAGGAGGTCGACGGCCGGATAGAATCCCTCGCTGGCACGCTTCCGGGAGAGGACAATCGTGGCCGTAAGATGGCTGAACGTATGGGACGCGGACGGATCGGTGAAATCGTCGGCAGGGACGTAGACGGCCTGGATGGAGGTGATCGCCCCCATGGCGGTGTTGCAGATCCGCTCCTCAAGCTCCGCCAGATCGGACGCCAGCGTGGGCTGATACCCCAGTCGGGCGGGGAGGAGGCCCATCAGTCCGGACACCTCCTGTCCCGCCTGGATGAAGCGGAAGATGTTGTCGATCAGGAGAAATACGTCCTGCTGCTCCTGATCGCGAAAATACTCGGCCATGGTCAGGCCCGTGTGCCCGACCCGGAAACGTGCACCCGGAGGCTCGTTCATCTGGCCGAAGACCATGACGGTGTGATCGAGAACGCCCGCATCCCTCATCTCGCGGTAGAGCTCCTCCCCTTCTCGGCAACGCTCCCCGACGCCGCAGAAGATGCTGACCCCCTTGTGCTGTCCAACCATGTTGTGGATCATCTCCATCAACAGAACGGTTTTACCGACACCGGCCCCGCCGAACAGCCCCGCTTTTCCACCCCTTTCCAACGGGCAGAGGACATCAACGGCCTTGATTCCCGTTTCGAAGATTTCGGAGACGGTGGATTGCCGGGCAATCGGGACCTTGATTCCCTGAATCGGCATATGCGCCGACACGTCGAGGTCGGGCCCTCGATCGATCGTTTCCCCGAATACATTGAACACCCGGCCCAGGATGCCCTTGCCCACGGGCACCATGAACGGCCCGCCCGTATCGGTCACGGACGACCCCCTCGCCAGTCCCTGGGTCGGCGTCAAAGAGATGCCGCGCACGACTTGCGAGTCGAGCTGGGCCATCACCTCGATCCGGACCCGGCCTTCTTCGCCGGCTTTGAGGACGTTCCGTATGGCCGGAATCTTTCCGGAGGGAAAGCGGACATCGACCACACTGCCCCGAACCGACACGATATTTCCCTGGCTGATTTCCCCATTCATGCCGTCACCCCTTTCCCCCTGAGGGTGAAAAAGGCTATCCCGGGAAGGGATGGGTCCTACGGATATGCAGAATGTATCTCCAAAGCCTGCTTGTAGACGAAGAGATTGCCGCGGTTACTAAGGGTGATGCCGGAAAAACCTCAGGAGGATCTGCTGAAGAAAAGGAGAGGAGCGGCTAAGTAACAGGAAGCGGCATTTGTGCAGAGAATACGCAAAAGCGGTCCTCCCTGTCAAGAGGCAATCCTCGTAGCTGTCCTCGTAGCTCTGACACAAAACTCTTGACGTCACCTTGGCTAAGGCTGGGCAGAACATCCCATCATTCGCAGAACCATCCGCATGACGATCGTCAGACACACAGAGGTTTTCTCCCCTACGGACACCGGTCGTCGCAAATCCCGTCCGCGGAGGGTCGAAAACATCCGACGCGGAGGGATGACGATTTTCAAGGAAGGGTCGAGGACCGCGCCGTCTCTGCGGCCAACAGCCCTACCAACTCCGCCTTTCGTTCCTCGGGAATCGTACAGGCAGCGGAATACCGGTGGCAGGCCTCGGCAAAACCCCCGACCCGGCGCACGGCGTCCGGCACCAGCGCCATCAGGTCGGGCTTTTCACCCGATTCGATGCGTCTTCTCAACGCGGTCGTTACGCGGAAGGAAGCCTTTGTCTCCCGGCCGGGAAAACGCCCGAGATAGGGATTGTCTTCCGGAAAGCGCTGGAAGCCGACCACATAATCCTCTTCTCCGGCGGCCCCGGTCCGGATGAGCTCCTCGCAGAAAAGGCCGATGGCCTTGAGGCCCAGCGGGAAAAAGCGCGAATCGACGTCCACCCAGGAAATATCCCCCGTCCGGGCGACGCCGGTCCGTCCGATTCTGTTCAGTTCCTCCCCGAATCGGTTCTCACGGATGCACGCCATTTCCTCGGCGAATGCCCGGATTCGGTCGTCCGGCCCGTTCAGGCAAAGATCCAGCGCCAGTTCGGCGCCGTGCCGGTAGTAGCCGTTCACCGCCAGCGATATGATCCATTCGTTCGCCTCCCGCAGGCTCCGGTCCTCCAAACGTGGAAACCGCCAGCCGCCACCGTAAGGGATTTCTGCCGGCCGAAGATCCCCCCGCTGTAACGCCGTTTCGAGCAGCAGCGCATTAAGGCCCTCGCCTCGGCCGTCCGTCATTTGGTGATCCCCTTCGGCGCCCAGGACGGCCAGAGCGGCCAGGTCTTCATTGGCTCTGTCCAACGCCAACGCGAAAAAGCAGGCCGCCGAGGCCGCCGCGCATTCGCGATCCCCGTCGATCCCGAAGAGCTCCGGATTGACCTGAAGCAGGCCCGGCGTCTTGCCGGTTCCGGGCATGTGATGATCGAGGATGATGATCCTCGATCCTTTTCGGGCGTGGCCGGCGATCGCATCCGCCGCCTGGCCTCCCAAGTCTGCGTAAAGGATGATCCGTCGCCGATGGGTATGGACGGCCGGCAGGAAGGCCGGATGGACCCTCTCGATGGGGAGGTTCTCCACAGCGAATCCCGCGCGCGTCAGGGCCTTTCGCAGAATGGCTCCTGAGGCGATCCCGTCGGTGTCGTTGTGGTGAACGACGGCAATCTCCCTTCCGGGACCGCTAATGACCGCTTCGGCCGCCGCATTCATCGAATCGCGAAACGGCTTCAGTCTTTTGGGCTCCATTCAATCCCCTTCCATATCGATCCGGGTCCCTTGCCGTTGATCGAAATAACTGACCGCCTCCGGAACAAAACACAGAAAGACCCTGTCTCCGACATCGAGGAGGGTCTCACCCATCACGCGCACATGAAAGATCCTGCCTCCTCTGCGCACCTGGACGATCGTCTCCGATCCCGCCGGCAGGACGGCATAGACCTCCCCGGGGACCCCATCGTCGCTCTTTTCCGCCACGATCCGAATCTCCTCCGGACGGACGGCCGCTGTAACCGCAGTGCCGTCGCCGGCCTTCAGTTTCGGTGCGAAGAGGGACAGCGCTTCCCCTTCGAAAAAAACGTCCCCGTTTTTGCGCACGATCTTACCGGGGATCAGGTTGATGGTCGGACTACCGATGAAGTCGGCAACGAAAAGGCTTCCCGGCCGTCGGTAAATCTCCCGGGGCGGCGCCGCCTGGATCAATACCCCTTTCTCCATGATCGCCACCCGGCTGGAGAGCGTCAGCGCTTCGGTCTGATCGTGGGTCACATAGACGGTCGTGGCCTTGGCCTCCCGGTGGAGCC
>JAXDCM010000018.1:0-9875 GCA_034677965.1 Syntrophales bacterium | reverse complement strand
GTAAAGCCGGAAACAGCCCCGCAAATGCCCATTTTCCGTTGCAGAATTTTCCAACCCAGTTTCCAACCTCCAGAACAGATATAGACTGGTAAAGAAAGTAAGTCAAGGGAAAAGATTCACCATATATGATATTGAATTTAAATGATAAATAAGACTGGTTTATAAAAACTGGTAAAATACGGTAAAACGGTATTTATCGGCCTCTCACGCCGGAAACCGGGGTTCAAACCCCCGTGGGACTACCAAGTAAAATCAAGTAGTTGCGGTTCTTATCGTAGTCGCTTTTTATGATTCTTTTTATTCCACACCACATTTTCCACATCGTAAGATAATCAGTTCCCCGAGATTTCTTCAGGAGTTCCCTTTTTGGCTCATCGCCATCTCAGCCAAAAAATGACGGATGTCGAAAGTCGGCATATGTCATCTCCCAATTTTTTTATTGAAGCGGATAGGTCATTTCCCGTAAACCACGAAACGTAAATCTCGATGAAAATGCTGCATTTCAAAAGGTAGTCACAACACAGCGGCAAATAAAATGGCCGGGTCATTTTGTGCTATAATCATCCCATGATGTCCCATGCGCAATACACCTTAACCGAAGAAAGATTCCACGGGATCACTCATGGCATCGGCGCGGCGCTCGCCATCACGGGGCTCGTGGCACTCATGGTCATCGCGGCACATGAGGGTGATGTATGGCGCATCGTGAGCTTTTCGATATACGGCGGGTCTCTGACCCTTCTCTACCTCGCCTCGACCCTCTACCACAGTTTTCAGCGTGAACGGATCAAACGGTTCTTCCGCCACTTAGACCATCTTTCGATATTCCTCCTCATCGCCGGGACCTATACGCCGGTAACGCTCATCAGTCTGCGTGGGGCGTGGGGCTGGACTCTCTTCTTCCTCGTCTGGGGTCTTGCAATGGGTGGCGTTGTCTACGAGCTGCTGTTCCTCGGTCGCAACAAATGGATAACGGTGACGATCTATCTCGGGATGGGATGGCTCGCCATTGTCGCTATAAAACCCATGCTGACAATGGTTCCACGCGGCCTCTTATGGTGGTTATTGGCAGGCGGTTTGTGTTACACGGGCGGGGTGCTCTTCTATGTCCGCAAGAAGATGCGATACCACCACGTGTTGTGGCATATCTTCGTGCTTTTCGGCAGCGCCTGCCATTTTCTGGGGATTTTTTTCTACCTGACCTAATCGGACTATTTGTTGAGGAAGTGAACCGATGGCTCAAGAAGAACCGCCGTCAATCTCGAATCCTCGCCCAACATTTCCTTCATCTCTGATCTTCGATCAATTATATCCCTTGACACAAGCAAACAGCCCTCCTATACAATCGAACTGTCAAAACAATATCATATTGATGGTCTGATCGAAGTGCGTTTTTCCCAGGAATGTCATGGATCTCGATAGTATCTCAACAGCCTTCAAATGGGTCCTGCTGGTCTTGCTGGCCGGATTTATCGCCCAGTTCGGCAAACGTTTCGCCGACCGCGTGATCGAGAAGCGCAGGAAGAACAAAACCGGATTTCCCCCGCCCCTTTCCCTGGAATCTTCTCCGTCGGACAGGGACGGAGAAGCGACCCCTGGAGGGGAAACCTCATCGGCCGAGTCTCCGGCATTGCCGGAGCATCAGGCAGCGACAGGGGAGCTTGCCGCGAAGGCGGCCAAGAAGGCGGCGAAGACCTGGTTCAAACAGGGGAAAAAGGAGACTAAAGCCTCGGCGAAGTCGACGTCGCGGAACGGCAGGTAACATCCACCCTTTTTCGATGGACCCCATACAACTGATCATCCTCTTTTGCGCCAGCGTGGTCAGCGGCTCCTTTGGGACGCTGGTGGGCGGTAACAGCATGATTACCCTTCCCATCCTGATTCTGATGGGCCTTCCGCCCCATACGGCGATCGGGACAGACCGTGTCGGGATTATGGGGGTCGCGTCGGCAGGTTTCTATTCCTTTCACCGAAAGGGGATGGTGAACTATCGTTTGGCCTTGATCTTCGGCATCCCCTGTTTTTTCGGAGGTTTCATCGGAGCTGTCCTCGCACTTCAGATCAGCCCAGAATTATTAAAGAAAGTTATCATTGCATTGACGGTCATCGTTTTGATCATCATAGCGGCAAACCCTAAACTGGGGGTGGTGGCGGCAACGAACCGGCCCATCAGTGTTCGAAGGCATGTTTTGGGTGTATTCCTAAGCCTTGCGGTAGGCGTCTACGCCGGTTTTTATGGTCCCGGAGCGCAGACTTTGCTGATCTATGTCTTAATCCTTGTGTTTCGTCAGACTTTTCTTGAAAGCGCCGCCAATATGAAAATTGCCGGAATCTTGACAAGCACGGCCGCAGCGGCTACCTTTGCCTATCATGGCGCCATCCATATTCCTGCTGCCTTGACCCTGTTTGCCGGTTGCTTTACCGGTTCATATATCGGCGCCCATTATTCCGACCGGATCGGTAGCGTGTGGATCAAGCGGATCTTCATCGGAGTGGTTTTGATGATGGTGGTGAAACTGGTGATGGATGCCTGAAATGAACCAAACCAAACACGAAGCGAACATGCGCACCTGTCCAACGACGGATGCTTTCATTCATCCATGCCCTGTTTTCCCGTCGGGTCGGGAGAAATTTCTCGCCGGGGAGAGACGGTTTGGGTTATCGTAGAACCCGTTGTATGCAATTAACGACGGCATTGCTTCCTTAAGAACGGAGACGAACCATGAGAAGAAAACACACATGGATAAGAGGATGGATGCTGTTGGTCTGGCTCGTATTTGGCGCTTCATTCATCATGGTTGCAGGTTGCGGAGGCGGCGACGGTGTTACAGTCCCTTGGGACAAGGATGGTGATGATTGCGGTGAAGACTATTACTCCTGCGGAGATCCGGTCGGGGGACCCATCTGTTGCCCAAACGGAACCAAGTGCTGTTTTGGCTACAACACCTGCTGCGATGAGACCCATCCTTACCTCGGACTCTCACGCTCCGGCAACGAGCAGCTCTGCTATCCCACCCTGCAAGACGAGGGGATAACCTGGGACCTGCAAACCGTCTGCGGCGTTCAAAACAACAGGAACGCGACGAAAGTCGATCAGAAAGACAAAGCTGCCGAATGCCCTTCGAACCAGCCGATCTGTAAAGAGGCGAAAAGCGGCAAGTAGGTTTCAGCAGGAGAGCGTTCGATTATCGTGCAAGGAAAGACAGATACAATCAGGTGTGTTTCATTGTAGGAGCCAACAGGAACACCCTGAGCTTTTCGGACCTTTAAAAAAAGAAGAAATGTTCTTGCAGATTGGAAAGATATGAGGCCGGCGAAACAAACCAGTACGAATCGAAGGCGGAGTAAAAATTTATGCAAGCGGTTATTCCGATACTCTTCCTTTTCCTGATGATGCTTCAACTGCCCTTCGGTCCTGTATCCCAGGAAAAATTGAAGGAGGAAACATCGCCTGTCAAGGGGTGGCGATCGATCACCCACTTCGCTGTCCCTGCAACCCGGTATTCAAAGACAGGCGACGTCATCAAGGCCGAAAGTCTGGGAAGCCGTTCCTCTCTCTTCAAGGACATCGAAAAAACAAAAAAGGATTATCCTGTCCTGTCCTGGAAATGGAAGGTATCCAATGTGGTTCGTTCCGCCATCGAAACAAGAAAAGACAGGCACGATGCGGCAGCCAGGGTTATGGTTGTTTTTGGTCAGGAAAAAGGTTTTCAATGGATGAGAGGGGCACATGCAGGCCCGAGGATTGAATATATCTGGGCAAACCGTATGCCCAAGGGGCACATATTCGATCATCCTGATGAGATGGAATGCAAGATTTTTGTTCTGGAGTCCGGTGAGGGAAAGGCCGGGCAGTGGGTTTCTGAAAGGCGAAACCTTCGAAAGGACTTCATGGAGGCTTTTCAGGCAAGCTTTGCGGGAGTGGTCGCGATCGGCATACAAACGGACACGGACCATAGCAACGAAATGTTGACCGCCTATTACTCCGAGCCCATGCTAAAGAAAAAATAATCCCATCTCTCCTACAGCCATCATCGGAGTTCTTCTGCCTGACCTGAAGGTGCCCATTTTGAGCTCTCTTTTTTCATGGACAGCGCAGTGTCCCAGTCTATAGGGTGATTTGAACCTCACGTCCTTTCCTGTATCTGAAGTTACAGCAGTCGTCGCCCTTGGCCAGCGTCTTGGTGCGCCGAAGCCCGGTCCCCTCAAGTTTGCTGACGATGAAGTCCTGAATACAGATATACGGCATCAGCTCTTCCGAGTGCAGAGTCCTGTAAAGCTTCTGAATGCCACATTCCATGAAATCCCATCCCCAGTCGAACTCGCCGGGTGTTCCCTCGACAAAACGAAATACCCAGTCTCCCGGATAGAATCTTTCCTGTGACTTTTCAGCGGCAAATCGTTGCATTCGGTACCATTCTTCGGTAAACTGATACTCTCCTTGGGCTTGGTGTTCCTCTTCGGAGATGGCGCCGAAGCCCGCTTCCGCCGCTGAGACAATCAGATTTCCGGCCTGTTCAATCTCATCCCCGCCTGCCCTGAGTGATCTGTAAAACGAGAGCGCCACAACGCTCTGTATCAACGTCTTCGGGAGCGGGTTTTGTGCATCCCCCACGTACGGTATATGGGTCATGAGCCTTTCAAAACACGCCCGGGCGTTTTCGGCCACCCACTGCGCGGCAGCACCGCCTTCATTCTCGGAGACGGCGCTGTTGTAGAATGGCAGCTGTTCCTCAAAGTTATTCAGGAGAATCTTTCGCTCGTACTGAGTCGCCTGCTCTTCGCGGGTTGTCCCATTGTCACCATTTCCGCAGCCGAGCAGAGCGCCGACAGCCCCGCAGCATACAATCCCGCAAGTCACCATCACGGATTCACGGAGAAATGTCCTGCGCTCCAATGAGGCAGGCAATTCCTGCATCTTCAATAGGGGGTTGTTGCGGTTCATGTTTTTCTCCATATGACGCTCCTAATATGAGTTTCCTCTTACATATCGGATTTATAAGACAGGCATTGTCCTGTGTCACGCCGACGGGGCTTCCACCCGGCAGGGGACAAAACGGTGAAGGGGTGTTCCGAATGGGTCCCTGTGCGCACTTTTTGTGAGACTGTTGACGTTTGCCCCGTATTTCTTTCCACTGTAGACGAGCCCGAAGCCATGTGGAATTACCACATGGCCGATGTGCGAAGTTTCCGTTATTTCCAGTTCGATCTCTTCCATGCCGGCTTCCGTGGTGACCAGAACCTTCTGGCCGTCTTTCAGATTCAGCGCGTTGGCATCATCGGGATGCATTGCGAGCGTGCAGGCACGTTTCCCTTCGTTCCAGGCGGGATCGCGCATCAGCGTATTGGCGTTGATCGAGGCATGTCTTCCCGCCATGAGGATGAGAGGGAATTTCGGATCCATGGTCAGCGCCGCTTCTTCTCCGGTCGAATCAATGCTCTGTAATTCGGGGATCAATTCGGGAATGTGAAGATTGATTTTCCCATCTTCCGTCTTGATGCCGGCCATGTTGTTCCTCTCGTCGACTCGACCTACCCAGACGCCTTCGGGATGATCGACAATCCGCTGAAACATTTCCTCTCCCAATGTCGGACCCGGCGTATATCCGGCCCGGGCGGCGTTTTCATGGAAGGATTTTGGCGCAATCTGCAGCATTCCCCATAAGGCGGCCAGATGAACCGAGCCCATCGCTTTGCCGAGCGTCTTGCCCAGTATGAACGGCATGCTCTTGAGCGCTTTGGGTTCGGCCATCGCGTATTCCATCAGGGCCCTGGCAAAGGCGCGACGGCCTTCTTCAGCCGCCCGTTGGAGCGTATCAGGAATCGGAGGGATCAGGCCCAGTCGATCGGCCAGCCGCAGATGAATCTCCCCCAACTCCAGCGGCTCTCCCTCGGGTTCGACAATCGGACGGCGCATCTGGAAGAATATGCCGGGATAGGTCAGCGGAAAGAAGGTCCCGTCCCACGACTCATAACCGGATCTTGAAGGCAGCACATAATGCGAAAGGGCGGCAGTTTCCGTCATGGCGATTTCCGCCGTAACCAACAGGTCCAGGTGTTCGAAGGCTCTCTCGTAAGCCTTGGTGTCCGCGTAGGAGCGCAGAGGATTCGCTCCGGCGACCAGGACCGCCCGCAGCCTTTCGGGATGGTCGGATAAAATTTCCTCCGGCATGACATTCGGTGGAAAAGTGCCGCAAACCGGGAAGGAGTTCGTGGCTACCGTTCTCCAGGTCTTGAGATTCCTTTCGTCCGTATGGGGCCCGATAGGCATCAGATGCCCGTTGAGGACATTGCCCCCGGGAACGCAGAGCCTGCCGGAGATCGCCTGCAGCAGGACGATCAGGTAGGAGTTCAAACCACTGTGCCGCCCCATGAAAATTCCCAGATCATACCGCAGAGACGATTTTCGGGTGGCATATATTTTGGCCACCTCACGAACCTGATCGTAATTCAGCCGACAGGTTTTAATGGCGGAACGGGCATCGAAATCCCGTAAGAAGGATTCCACTTGTTCAAATCCGGATGTGAACTGATCCAGGTATGCCCTGTTTGCCCAGCCTTCTTTCAGGATGATGAAAATCATCGCCTTGAGGAGCAGCGCGTCCGTACCGGGACGGATCTGCAGATGGATGTCGGCAATCTTCGCGGTTTCAGAAAGCCTGGGGTCGACGACAATCAGAAGTTTCTCCGGATCTTTCGAGAGGCGAAGGAGTTGCCGAGGCGCCTGGGGGATCTGATGGCTCTGCATCCCGTTCCACCCCAAAACGAGAAGGACATCCGTCTGGTTCACGTCGGGCTGGTCGTGCAGGTATTGGCGCCCATGCGTGCGGCCGCACACCCAGAATGCACCCGCGAATTCCTGCGCCAGGGCGCCGTAGTGATACTGCGAACCCAACCCTTTCATGAGCCGTATGCCGAAGGGCGCCTCGAAATGGCAGCCCTGCCCGCCGCCGCCCATATAGGCGAAAGAGCGCGGGCCATAACGGCTGACGATGCTTTTCAGGCGAGCCGCGATTTCATCAATAGCCTGATCCCAGGAAATCCTTTCAAATGTGTTCCCGACCCTTTTCAAGGGGTATTTCAGGCGGTCGGCATTGTGCTGGTGGTATGCAATGTTGAGCCCCTTGCGGCAGCAGTAGCCTTCGCTTCGGACATTGGACTTGTCCGGCCGAACCTTGACGATGCGGTTGTCTTCCACTTCCGCTTCGAGCCCGCAGTTCTGCGCGCAGAGGACACAGCCGGTCTTGTGAATTGCGCCCATGAAACTCCCTTTCTATTTGAACGGGTCTGAAACTGCTTTATTTGCCCTTTCCAACGGAGGGCATTCATCCGGACGGCTTAATGTCTCTTCATCAGGTGCTGCACTGCCCGCTCCAGTCCGTCCAATGTCAGTTCGAACATCGGAAAGATCTTTGCGATCGCCTCTACGGTCCAGGTGTAATGCCAGTCAACCTCCGCCTGCGGGTTCAGCCATACGGTATGCCGGAACAGACGGGCCAGAAATTTCAGCCGTTCTTCGCTGCTCCGGCTGTCCCTCTCGCCGACGTAGAGTGAACCGTTTGCCCCCATCAACTCGTAGGGCGCCATCGCCGCGTCCCCGACAATGATCAACCGGGTTTCCGGATCCCGGCGCGAAAATTCCCCGATCGCCTCCGCGCGCAGGTGCCGCTGAGGATCCGACCAGACACGATTGTAGATCGTATTGTGAAAGTAATAGATCTTCAGATCCTTGAATTGGGAACGGGCATAGTTGAAGAGGGTCTGGACGATCTCGACATAGGGGTCCATCGACCAGCCGCCGTTGTCGATCAGCAGGATCACCTTGAGGCGATCGGTCAGACGGCGGTCGAAGACGATCGAGATCTCGCCGCCGTTGCGCATCGTCTCAGTGATCGTCTTGTCCACATTCACGACATCCCTCGGCCCGTGCGGGATCATCCTCCGGAGTCGCTTCAGGGCCTCGCCCATCTGGAATTCCGTCAAGGGGCCCTCCTGGCTGTAGTCCCGGTAGCGCCTCTCCAGCGCCACCTTGACGGCGGATTTGTTTCTGGAGGCGCCCCCCACGCGCATCCCGTCGGGATGATGGCCCGAATGGCCGACGGGGGAGGTTCCCCCCGTGCCGATCCAGCGGTTCCCACCATGATGCGCTCCTCTCTGATCCTTCAGCCGGTCGAGGAAATACCGGATCAGCTCCTCCGGCGTGTATCGGGCAAGCTGTTCCTTGTCGAGGCCGAGCATTTCCGCCGACTCTTTGGGTCGCTTCAGCCACTCTTCAAGCAACAGCCGGGCGATGTCCATCCACTCGGTATCGGTGACCTCCTCTAAGGTTGCCCCTCGGAAATGGTGCGCGAAAACCTGATCGTAGGTGTCGAAATATCGTTCGCTCTTGACGAGAATGGAGCGGGCGGCCGTGTAAAAATCATCCACGGAGCCGACCACACCGAGGGAAAGGGCCTTCTGAAGGCGGAGAAACGAGGTGGGCGTTACCGGAACGCCCCGATCACGGAGGCTGTAGAAGAAGTCGATGAACATGCCTTTTCTCGATCACACTACGGATGGATTCTACCGTTGATACTCCGATAGGAAGCAAGTCTCTGCGGCTGCTATCGGCCGGCGCCGCCCGATTGCTGAATCGCGAGGTTCAGATCCACGCTCTTCTTGAAAAGAACCCCGAGATAGGGGAGGTCCCCTTTTTCCAACGATCGCAAGTCGAAATCCCGATCGGCCTGAAGAGCGCGGACCCAGTTGAGCAGTTCACGGGTGGCCGGTTTTTTCTCAATCCCGCGAAACTCTCGAAGCCGGTAGAAGGCCGAGAGGCAGGCCTTTGCCAGCCTTTCGGAAAGGTTCGGGAAATGAACGTCGAGAATCATCCGCATCATCTCCGGATCGGGGAAGGCAATGTGGTGGAAGTTGCAGCGGCCGAGAAAGGGATCGGAGAGGTCCTTCTTGGCGTTCGAGGTGATGATGATCACAGGCCGGTGCCTGGCCGTGACCGTCCGGTCGATCTCGATGATGTCGAACTGCATCTGGTCGAGGATGTCCAGCATGTCGTCCTGGAAATCCGTGTCCGCCTTGTCGATTTCGTCGATCAGCAGAACGGTCCGGCAATCGGAGACGAAGGCCTGCCCGATCTTCCCCATCCGGATATACTCCTCGATGTTGCTGACCTCTCGTTTGGAGTCCCCGAAGCGGCTGTCGTTCAGGCGGGTGAGGGTGTCGTACTGATAGAGGGCGTCCAGCAGCTTCATGCTCGATTTGACGTTCAGGACGATCAGCGGCATCGAAAGGCTTTCGGCAATGGCGTGGGCGAGCATCGTCTTGCCGGTGCCCGGTTCGCCCTTCAGCAGGAGCGGCATTTCCAGAACCATGGAAACATTGACGATCTTGGCCAATTCCTCATCGAGGACATATTTTGCGGCCCCCTGGAAACGGGCAGATTCACTGACGGGATTCATCCATTCCTCCTCGTTTGACGCTGGGGGTCTCCATATCCAAGTTTCCGAGAATTTGCAAGGCTATCGATGCCCGACAGGCCGGCCACTCAATCCTTCTCCGGGAAGCAGGATGGCAGCGTGCGGTGGGGATTCCTTCTGCGGAGCAGGTGCCTTAGAGCCAAAATCGGATGTCCGTAAATCATCCTCGGACCGGAATATCGCATGACCTCCCGGATCCGGCTGCGCATATCCTTCCGGTAACAATGGATCGTGCAATCCGAGCAGGCGGGCTTGCCGTCCTCATAGGGACATTGCCCGATTTTTTGCTTCACGTATTCCAGCAGTTCATCGCACTCCCTGCACGGCCTCCGGTGATGAAACTGCCGGCAGAACATGTCGATCATGACACGGGCGGTTTGTATCTCCAGATCTTTCCGGCCG
>JAXDCM010000017.1:0-2747 GCA_034677965.1 Syntrophales bacterium | reverse complement strand
ATTTTTCTCGGAGGACAGGGCGGATTGGTGGGGCCGGCCCGAATCGGTTTCGGAACGGTGATCGCGGCGGGGGAGATTTGGCGGGAGGATTGCCCCGAGGGAGGCAAACTGCTCCGGGGGGCGAAAGAACCTTCCTCCGTGAAGGATTTTCATCCCGGGCTCTACGGCGACATCCGGCGGCGGGTGACCAACAATGTCCTCTATCTGGCGAATCTGAAGGCGCTGAGGCAGTGGCATCTCCATGTTCGATCTTCGTTTCCCGGAGATCCCGAGATGGGGGACGCGCTGCGGAAGGGGGCCGTGGAGATCCTGGATGCGGCGATGGCGGAGCGCCTGGCCCGGTTCAAGGCCCTGGCGGACAAGATGCCGGGATCGATCGAAATCGGCAAGAAATTTCTGCCGGCGGAACATCGCGAGGCGATTCTCCGTCAGCAACGGGAATTCCGGGAGCGGTGGCCTGAGCTGGAGGCCTGCCTGACGGATCGCCGGGAAGAAGCGGCCGGCCGGAAGGACCGGGACCAATTCCTCCCGAAGCTGTCTGCCGTTCGGACGGCTCAGGGGAATGATTATATCCGCGTGATCCGTTCGCTGGAACCCGAGGTCTCCGCACTCGGGACGCGATGGCTCCAACAGGCGGTCGATTCCGTGGCGCACGGCGCCTGGGCCTGTGTTCCCGCGTGTCGTTTGTAAAGCGGCAAGGGATGGTTGGCCCTCGGATTCGTTTCCGTTTGCAGCCGGAGCGCGTCGGTTGATAAAAGTAGGAATGAAAAACGTTACAGATTTGTCTCTTTTATGACCGCACAGCAGAAAAATGTTCCGCCGCGCCGCCGTCCCATCGCCGCGTCGTTATCCCATTTTCCAACATTCCGAAGGGTTGCGGACGGTCTCCTTTCACGGCACAATACTTGCTTTTTCCAACGGGAGGCCCTGATGCTGAAAATGCCATGTTGAGACGCTGCCGCAGGATCGTTCATTTTCTTGTCCATTGCACACTTCATGTCGGGCGCGACCCGCAAAAGGTCGAGCCGCCCGCGCTGATCCTGCTCCCCTCTCTTCCCGCGACCCTTTTTTGCGGCCTTGCCGGCATTCTGACACTGCGCATTCCCGACCGAGTCCCGGAAACCTCGCGGCCAACCCCTCGAAACGACATCTCTTCCCTCTTCAGGAAGGCGGCGGAACGCGGCCTGTCGGCGATTCTGCGCGGCACGGGAACGGATGCGAAACCCTTCTCCGTTGAAGCGTATCTGGGCGGGCTGCCGGTCCAGCAGTCGATGGAGCGGGAACTCCTCCGCATGAAGGGGGAGGAAGCCTTTGCGGTGATCTTCTACGATGAGGGAGAAGTCCGCCGCCTGGCCCTTCTTTTCGAAGAAATGAAGTCATTTCTCGCGGACGAGGAGGCGCTTCTGGAGGCTCAGGCCTGGCGCATCCCGACGGCCGATCTGGAGACCGTCAACCGTGGCCTGGAACTGATCCGGGATCTGATCTGGTGGCTGGATCGCGACATCCTGGAAAATGTCGGCAAGATCCGCCTCCTCGCGGGCGCGGACCGCAGTGCGGATGTGGCAAGGGAGGCCCTGCCGAAATACCGGAAACTCAACTTTCTTCTGAACAGCCTCGATCGCCTGGAGGTCCGGGGCCGGGATTCGGCGGGGATACAGATCTCCTTTGTTGCGGAGGATGCCGGTCGCCTTGCCCGGGTCATGACCGGCCTCCGGGAAAGGGGGTTCGGCGGGGAGCTGGACCGGCGGATGGCGCCGGGAGATCTTGCGGACGGGTCGATGGCCCTTTCTCCGCCGGCGGCTCTCTCTTTCACATACAAGACCGCGGAGATCATCGGGGAACTGGGCCGCAATGTTCGTGAACTGAGAAAGAAGATTGCCGGCGACGGCATCTTACATGCGCTGGCGGGCCTCCCGGTGAAGTTCGAGACCGCCCTGACCCACACCCGCTGGGCGTCGGTCGGCTCGATCACGGAGGAAAACTGCCATCCCATCGGCAACTTCACATTTTCACTCGTCAAGGCCGCAACCGGGGCGACAGAGAAATTCTATCCCGCCTATGGGAAAGGTTCCTGGAACATCCAGGTGGTCCTCAACGGGGACATCGACAACTACGCGGCGTTGCGGGAGGATCTGGAGACGGTGGGGATGTCGATCGCGCCGGAGGTCACGACGGATACGAAGATCATCCCGCTCCGCATTGAAAAGTACCTGTTTGCGGGGAAGGATATGACGGAGGCCTTCCGGCTGGCCGTGAACGATTTTGAAGGCTCCCATGCGATCGCCATGACCAGCAATGCCGAACCGGGAAGGATCTTCCTCGCGCTGAAGGGGAGCGGCCAGGCCATTTACATCGGTATCACCCCCGATCGGTACCTTTTCTCCTCGGAGCTCTACGGCCTGGTGGAGGAGACGCCCTTTTTCGTCAAGATGGACGGCGAGAAGGCTTCCGACCCCGAGAAAGCGGGAGCCCGGGGGCAGATTGCCGTTCTGGATCAGGACTCCGCGGGCGGGGCGGCCGGGATTCGGATGCTCCGTTACGACGGGACGCCCCTTCCGGTCGGTGAAGACGCGGTCATGCGGGCGGAGATGACGACGCGGGACATCGACCGCGGCGCCTATCCCCACTATTTTCTGAAGGAGATCACCGAGTCGGTCCTTTCCGTCCGGAAGACCCTCCGCGGCAAATACCGGATCGAGCGGCAGGGGGGCGTCGGGAAGGCCGTCTTCAATCTCGGCCCGGATGTC
>JAXDCM010000016.1:0-28473 GCA_034677965.1 Syntrophales bacterium | reverse complement strand
GGGATGAGGCGGCTCAACGAGATGTCCGGAGAGGGGGATATATTCATCACCTATGCCGACTGGCGGGTCAATACCGGTTTGGAGGATCGATTCTTCGAAGATGGGAATAAGCGGATAGACGAGAAGGGCCTCTAAACGTTATTTGATTCGTCAAGGAGCCATTCGATCCTTGCGGATTGTGGCTGCGGAAAGCCTATGGGAAAACGATCTGTCTACGAGACCCGGGAAAAGGTCTGTCTGAGTCCTTCCTCCAGGCTGATGCGAGGCTTCCATCCGAGTTCGCGCCGGGCTTTCGACGCATCCAAACGGATGTTCGCGTACTGAGCCCTGAATCCATACGCCGTAGAGGCGATGGAGGGCAAATCGTGACCCTTCGGTCGCCCCACATCAGCGGGGTTCGGTCAGGTGGGAAACGGCCCTGTCCTTGAGTTTGTACTTCTGGACCTTGCCGCTTGCGGTCATCGGGAAATCATCGACGAAGAAAAGATGGGTCGGAATTTTGTAGCGCGATATCCGTCCCCGACAAAAATCCAGCACCTCCTCCTCAGTCAGCAACGCGCCGTCCTTGAGGATGATGAAGGCAGCCACCTCTTCGCCGTATTTGGCGCTGGGGATCCCCACCACCTGAACATCCTTGATCGCCTCGATGCCGCGGAGATACTCCTCCACTTCACGGGGATAGATATTCTCGCCGCCCCGGATGATCATATCTTTGATCCGTCCCGTGATGTGGAAATTGCCCTTCTCATCTTTGAAGCCCAGATCGCCGGAATGGAGATAGCCGTTTTTGTCGATGACCTGGAACGTCGCCTCAGGCATCTTGTAATACCCTTTCATGATGTTGTAGCCGCGGCAGCACATCTCGCCATTTACCCCCACCGGACACTCTTGGCCCGTTTCGGGATCGATGACCTTGACCTTCACGCCGGGGAAAGCCCTGCCGACGGTTTTCACCCGGTCTTCCAGGGGGTCATCGGTCCTCGACTGGGTCATCCCGGGAGAGGTTTCCGTCAGGCCGTACACAATCGTGATTTCCCGCATGTTCATCTCTTCGATCACGCGCCGCATCACATCGGTCGGACAAGGCGAACCCGCCATGATGCCGGTGCGCAGCGAGGACATGTCGAACATCTTGAACATCGGATGGTTCAGCTCGGCGATGAACATCGTCGGAACGCCGCAAAGAACCGTGCATTTCTCCCGCTGGACGGACGCCAGGACAAGAAGCGGATCAAACTGCTCCACCGCAACAACCGACGCACCATGCGTGATCACCGACATCATGCAGAGGACGAGCCCGAAACAGTGGAAGAGGGGCACGCAGAGGCAGAGTTTGTCGGCGTGGGTGAGCTTCAGGTTCTCCCCGATGGTGAAACCGTTGTTGAGGATGTTGTGATGGGTCAGCATGACTCCCTTCGGGAAGCCGGTGGTCCCCGACGTATACTGCATGTTGACGACTTCTTGGCAGTTCAGTGAGTTTTTAATCCGGTCGAGTTCGGCATCTTCCACCTGGGAGCCGAGAAGCAGAAGCTCCTGGGTATTGAACATCCCCCGGTGTTTTTCCGGACCGATGAAGACCAGGTTCTTCAGGCAGGGGTAACGAGCGCTGGAGAGCTTTCCCCGCTGGGCGGTCTTCAGTTCCGGGATCAGCTCGTTCACCATCGAGACATAGTTGGAATCGCGGTATCCGTCGATCAGACAGAGGGTGGTGATATCCGATTGCTCGATGAGGTACTCGAGTTCGTGGAGCCGGTACGCCGTATTGACGGTGACCAGCACCGCGCCGATTTTTGCCGCTGCAAAGAAAACCGTCAGCCAGTCGGGAACGTTGGTGGCCCAGAGCCCCACATGGTCTCCTTTCCGGATGCCGATGGCGAGGAATCCCTTCGCCAGCCGGTTCACCCTGTCGTTAAAGGCGCGGAAGGTGAAACGCAGGCCACGGTCGGCATAGATGAGAAAATCCTCATCGGGATGGAGCGCAACCTGCTCTTCGAAAACACGACCGATCGTTTTATCGATCAACTTCATGGGGAGCTTCCTTAAAAGGGGGTATAGACGACCGCGAGGATCCGGGCGTCCGCGCCACTGCTGCAGTGCACGTCATGGGAGACGATCGAATCGTAGTAGATGGAATCTCCCGGTTCAAGGCGATAAGTTTCTTTTCCATAGGAGATTTCAACTCCGCCTGAAAGCACAAAGATGAACTCCTCGCCTTCGTGGGCCGACAGGACAATCTCCTGCTCCGTCGACGGATGAATATCGATGAGAAAGGGTTCCATGTGGCGGCCGGTCTTGTCTGCCGCCAGGGAGAAGAAATCAAGGGCGGAATTTTCCGCCTGGCTCTTGTCGGAAAACCGCACCACCTTCCGCTGATCGTCGACCCGCGTCACGACGGGCCCGATGTTCTCCAGGTCGTCGAGAAATGTTCCGAGACGGACGCCCAGAACACGCGCAATTTTGATGAGGGGAGACAAGGATGGGATGAGCTCCCCCGATTCGATCCGATCGATCAGTTCCGTCTTCAGTTCCGAACGCTCGGCAAGCTCTTGTCGCGATATCTTCCGGGATTCCCTGATCTGTTCGACCTTCATTCCAATCCTGTTTTTTAAGTTCATCTATACAGCTCCTCGGAAATAGAATCCCCGATCCCGGAGAGTTGATGGATAAAATCCGGTTTTCAAGGGTGATGAGGATAATGGGGGCAGGGCCGGCATGTCAAGCCGATTGTGTTGTTTCTGCCTATGGGTCAAGACGATCAATGAAAGGAAATAGATTGACGGTGAGGTGCCAAGCCGTTTATCTTTACCGAAATCGACATTAGAGCGTGGAGGAAAGTTTCTTCGCTTTATGCCTTGTACGTGTGATGCAAGCCATGACCATGACTGGACTGCATCGCGTCGGCCATCTCGCCAATCATGGGTACACCGTGCCTGTACTGGAACGGCCACATGCTTCTGGGATCAAAAAAGGCTATGCGGTCGCCTTCGCTTAAGATGTGACTCAGGTCCGGCTGGAGGCCCGGCATGGCACTCAACTTGCCGTTAATGAACGTAATGCCACGCACCTCGGTCGGCATGTTCAGACAAGCCAATAAATCGCCCACTGTGGATCCTGATGGCAGCCGGACCTGCAAATTGGCGTAACTGCCCCCGGTGGTCCGGTCTCCGTAGCGCGCCAACTTGCCGTACAGCCAAGTATCTACAGTGATGTCCGACAAGCTATCCCCCTCCGATCAACGGAAAGATACCGATTTCATCGCCAGGTTCAATATGCCAATCCTCAGGCCGGGCACGCGCATTGACGTAGATCATCTTCACTTCTTGAGCAGGTAATCCCAAATGACGGATCAGATCCCCTGCCGTGGCTCCTGTAGCCAGGTCAACTTCAAACGGAAGACCGATCGCTTCTCTTGGTGCGAAGTGTCGCAATGTTGCGAAAAGTTTCACACGAACGCGCATCCGTCTCGCCTCACGGGTATCGAACGATATCCTGCGTCCACAAGCAGTCGGCGTTCGGGATTGGGCTCAATCCTTCGGCGTTGTATGAGTTCGTCGGGCAGAATCAGCCGGCCCTGATCGTCGGTTATGATTTTGGGCATCTTGCCTCAACGACAGACGGACGGAGCGTTGGCTGCCCCGTCCGTCTGCCGTGACCTGCTATAACTCGGCGTAGACCGAATCCAGTGCGCTGTCGGGCACGTCAAAGACTTGGTTATGCGGCGGCAGCGGTTCCAACTTCATGAACTCAGGCAGGCGGTCTGCGGCTTTGTCGATGCCGGCCGCTTCGTTAAACGCACGTTCTTTCTTTAAAATGGATCCGCCCAGCGCGACGATATCGGAGGCGCTCCAGTTGGTACCCAGAACCCCGTTGACCTCTTCGACCATGCCTTCATAGCCGCTGGCAATGTCCAGGATGGCGAAGGCGATGAACAGACAGTGGCCGCTGGAGTCGATGAAGGCCGTGGTCGCCTGGAACGCGCGACTCAAGGTGGCCTTGCCCTCAGGGCTCAGCGGATCTTGCTTGCCCATGACGCCCAGGATTTCAGGCGCAATGGTGTATCCGGCGGTGTGATCGGCGCCCATGGTCGTGGTCGCATAGGTGATGCCGATGCCTTTGACGGCGCGCGGCTCATAGGCAGGCATGCTTTGCCCCTTGACCGTGGGCACGTGGGTCATGCCGAACGCCTTGCCTGCGAGCGCGGTGCCGCCGCCGAGGATGCGACCCATCGGCGTCGCTTTTCCCATTTCCTGGACCAGTTTGATTGCGCCCTTGCCGTCGCCGAACTTGATCACGCCGGCCTCCATCGCGACGGCAATGGTGGTGCCGGTCTCGATGGTATCCAGGCCGTAGTCATTGCAAAGCCGAATCATCTCCGCAACATCGTCCAGGTTGTCAATGCCGCAGTCTGCCCCCAAAGCCCAGGATGACTCGTATTCCACGCAGGACGCAATTTCCTTGCCGTTTTTGGCGAACCAGGTGTTGGAGCACTGGATGATGCAGCCGGGGCTGCAAGCATGATTGTAGGTTTCATTGCCGGTGCGTTGTTTGACCCCGTCAAAAATCGCTTCACCGGAAATGCTGCCGGCGCCTTCAAAACGTCCGGTGGAAAAGTTTCTGGTCGGCAGACCACCGGCCTCGTTGAGCACATTGATCAAAGCCGCCGTGCCATAGGTGTTCAGCGTGCCTTTGGGCTTGGTAATGTTGTGGGTCAGCAGGGCGTCCGTCATCTTCTTGCGACCCCGATCGAACAGAGCCTTGTCGGCAATCTGCACGCCAGGGGCGCCTGCATGATTGACCACGATGAACTTAAGCCCCTTGCTTCCCATGACGGATCCGAGACCGCCGCGACCGGAATATCGGCTGGGTCGCTTGAACTCGTCGTTGTAAGCGATTCCCGCGTTTCCATATCCATACTCGGCTGTCATGCCGCATCCGGCAATGGCCACATCCTTCCCAAAACGCTCGTACACCTTCGGGAATACCTCGAACAGGCTTTTCCCCGCATATTCGGTCGCATCAAAGAATTCGACTTTCGGCTTGCCGGCTGCGGCGTCCCAGGTGAGATTGACGCCCCAGAACTTGCCCTTCACTTTTGGCTGACCTTCGACCACAATGGCCTTGATCCGCATATCCGCCAGATCGCAAGCCCAGGAGGAACCGGCGTTGGACTCCTTGATACCGCCGGTCAGCGGCGACTTGGCCCCGGCTGAAACACGTGCTGATGTCGGCGCAATGGTTCCCGTCAACATGCCGGGCGCAAAAACAAGCTTGTTTTTTGGACCGAGGGGGTGGCACAGCGGGGGGACCTCGTCGGCGACAATGGACGATGTCATCCCGCGCCCTCCAAGATTCTTGTATGCTTCCGGCACGTCCTCTACGCGATAAGTCAGGTCTGTCATGTTGATGCGCAAAAGATAATTGTTCATAATGACACTCCTTTCTTCGATGTTTTTCTATATTAGAGTTGGATGGACCGGTTCCTTCCGATTTGAAAATCACAAACACAAAACCCCGCACTCTTTTCGAGACACGGGGTCTTAAGGTCATCCGTCCATGGTACCCTCACGTTCTTCTGTTAAGGGTCAAATGACGATTGATGGATTATGTTATTTATAACCTAATAAAACATAAGAACGCCTGGATGTCAATATCATCCTCATATTTTCATCGAAACTCAGGGGTAGTGATACGGAATGTGGTTCGGCAGCGGCCTTTCTGGAACAACCGGCTCATCATTTTGACGCATCCTAAAGAGAAGGCGGCTGTGAAACGGTTTACAAGCAATTCCTCCGGCATATGCCCGATGAATTCGGGTTGAATGGTTGTACATTTAACGAAACTGCCTCACGCTTGAATTCAGGAAGAAGCTTATACAAACTGCGCCTTAACCTGATCTACAATCTTACGATATTTCTCGTGAATCATATTTCGATCAAATTCATAGAACTCTGTGAGCATCCGATCCTGTTCTTCCCTGGTAAAATAATCCATGCAGGGATAGAAAAAATGCTTATCCTCCTTTTCGATGTGTTTGGGATAAAAATGGGCCAGTTCATTCAGGAGAATAACAACTTCCTGTAACGTATTTTCTCCTTTGAGATATCTTTGCTTGGCATCGACCAGCCTACCAACTGTATTTCGAGCATACTTATGCTCCTCAACCAACTCTTCCATGGTGCGGGTATGTTCTTGGGAGAGCGGTTTTTTTATGAGATCTCGGAAAAGGATATCCTCTTCCTTGCCATGGTGCGTCCGGTCCGCGTATGTCCGGATGAAGTCCACCGCGGTATCGACAAAAAGAGGATCGACCTTGTTCCGTTCCATTATCTTCTTGGTTGCACCCTCAAAGAAGCTCAGCATCTTTTCAATCAACCTATGTTCCCACATCAGGGGGCCAATTGGCTTCATGATGATACCTCCTTTTTGTTTGGTTTGTATTCTTATCTGCGCGTCTATAGCATAAAGTGAGTAGCATTTGATAACCTTTCAATATCTCGCTGTTGTTTTCAAAACAATTATTTTACGGGAACTTTGTTCAGCCTACCTCCGACTACCTCCGATCAGAGGACGCTACGGCATAGAAATGAGGTTTCGGCATACCATCGATCTGTGTCTCTACCTTTTAAAAAGAACCTCACAATCGCCGATCAGATGCATGGCTATGAAGGTCTCCTTCGACTCATGCTCGACGGCGGCATACCTCCCCGTCTCCTCTTTCGATTTCAAGAGCGTCCGGGAGATAAATCCCTGATGTTTGGCAAAAACTCGTCGTTTCAGGATTCCAGTGCACGGGCAAAGTCCGTCAGGACCTCAGGACCTTCAGGTTTCACGACCACGGTATCCTCGACGCGCACCCCCCATGGACCTGTGTAGAGGCCGCAATTCCCCACGGCGATGACCACGTTGGTTTCCAATGGCGGCGGGGCCTTCTCACCGTGGAAGAAGGCGTGGCCCGGCGGCAGGGGCGCTTCTTCGAACTCGATGCCGACGCCGTGCATGGTTGGGCCGAAGAGATGATCGCCGTGCCCTCCATCGCGGATGATGCCGTGCAGGGTCTCGTCCAAATACGTCATGTCGACACCGGTCTTCACCTGGGCAATCGTCGCCTGTTGGGCCTTCAGGTAGAGGTTATAGGCGGCCTGCTGCTCCGTAGTCGGTTTCCCGACGCAGACCGTCCGGCAGATATCGGCACTGTAGCCGTTGACGATCGGATGGATGTCCATCATGACGAGATCGCCCTTTTGAATCCTCCTTTGGGTGGGCAGGCCGTGGGCGATGTTCGTCCGGGGGCCGGAGCAGACGTAGGTCCGCCAGAATTCGTCCGCACCGGCCTGTCGCATGGCGTACTCCGCCTCGGCAGCGACTTGACTCTCTGTGAGCCCGGGTTTCAGGGCATTCACGGCAGCCGCCATCCCGGCGACCGCGACAGATGCTGCAGCTCTGATCCTCTCGATCTCCCCATCCTCCTTGGCGATCCTCAACGCAGATAAGACCGGCGTGCAATCCTTCGCGGCTACCTTTTCGGGTTTCCCGTGCGGATGGGTCAGCATGCCCATCATGGAGTGGGTCAGAAAGGTATATTCCAGCCCCGCGTTTCCTTCCTGAATCTCAAAATGTTTGAAATGGTGGGCAATGGAATGGATCATTCCCACCTCGTCCTCAAAACCGGCGATCAGATCGAAGCAGGCCAGCCGCTTCACGTCTACCACGTCCGTCGAGGGGACGCCGAGGGCCACCTTTCCTTCCTTCGTGATCATCGCATAGGCGCAGAGACGGCCGTCGCCTGTCAGATAAGCCATATTCGCCGGTTTGGCGAGGAGCAGGATGTCGAGTCCGGCTGCCTTCATCAGCCCGGCGCAGCGGGCGACACGTTCCGAATAAGGATGACAAGTCATTGGAACCTCCTATTTATGAAACCATAATGGGGGTGTCCCGTTTATAAACGTATCCGTTTCAGCCTGAGCGAATTGCCGATCACGGAAACCGAGCTGAAGCTCATGGCAGCTGCGGCGATCATGGGCGACAAGAGTATTCCAAAGAACGGATACAACACTCCCGCTGCAATGGGAACGCCCGCCGCGTTATAAATGAAGGCAAAGAATAAATTCTGCCTGATGTTCCGCATGGTGGCGCGACTCAGGCGCCTGGCCCTGACGATCCCCCGCAAATCGCCTTTGACCAAAGTGACGCCGGCGCTTTCGATCGCCACATCGGTGCCCGTACCCATGGCGATTCCGACCTGGGCTTGGGCCAGCGCCGGGGCATCGTTGATCCCGTCGCCGGCCATGGCGACAATCCGGCCATCGGCTTGAAGCTGCTTGATGAGTTCGGTTTTTTGTTCAGGCAATACTTCCGCATGGACCTGATCGATCCCCAGTTTTTCTGCAACGGCTTTCGCGGTGCTCTGACTGTCACCGGTGAGCATCACGACCCGGATACCTTCGGCATGCAAATCCTGAATGGCTTCGGCTGTAGAGTCTTTGATGAGATCTGCGACACTAATCAAACCTGCTGCTTTACCGTTAATCGCAATCAACATCACCGTCTGGCCTTCCGCGCGCAGCCTGTCAGCCCGTTTAGATAAGTCTCCCGCGCTGATGCCCAGGCTTTCCAACAGGTTTTCGTTTCCGGCCGCCACGGAATATCCATCCACTTCCCCCGTGACGCCTTTGCCGGTCACAGACTTGAAATGATCGGTCTTGACCAGATCAACCCTCCTCTCTTCCGCTCCCCGCACAATCGCCTCCGCTAATGGATGCTCGCTTGCCCGCTCGATGCTGGCGATGATTCGCAATATTTCATTTTCGGTAAACCCTTCTTCCGCTTGCACTGCTACCAGCTTTGGTTTGCCTTCGGTCAGCGTACCGGTCTTGTCCACAACCAGGGTATCGACCTTTTCCATGACCTCCAATGCTTCGGCATTCTTTAGCAAGATGCCGGCCATGGCGCCACGCCCTGTTCCCACCATAATCGAAATAGGGGTAGCCAGTCCCAGTGCACACGGACAGGCGATGATCAGTACGGCAACGGCATTCACAACGGCATGTGCCAGGCGCGGCTCCGGTCCGCACATCCGCCAGACGATAAAGGCAACCGCAGCAACGCCTACCACGGCGGGGACAAAATAACCGGCCACGACATCTGCCAGCTTTTGAATCGGCGCCCGCGAGCGCTGAGCATCGGCCACCATCTTGACAATCTGTGCAAGCAAGGTATCTGCGCCGACTTTTTCCGCCCGCATCAATAAACTGCCTGTTCTATTGATCGTAGCACCGATGAGTTTCTCGCCGGCTGATTTTGCCAGTGGGATGGGTTCACCCGTGACCATGGATTCGTCTACGTTGCTTTCACCATCGACGACCGTGCCATCCACAGGTACTTTCTCGCCGGGACGAATACGCAAGGTGTCGCCGGGCTGCACATGTTCGAGCGGAATATCTTCTTCGGCTCCATCCTTTCGCACGATGCGCGCTGTATTCGGAGCGAGGCCGAGCAGCATCTTGATGGCCGCATTGGTTTGCGAGCGGGCGCGCAATTCAAGAACCTGTCCCAACAGCACCAGGGCCGTGATCACGGCGGCTGCTTCAAAGTAAACGGCAACCAACCCACCTTCCATTTGCATAATGGGTGGAAAAATCCACGGAAACAACAGGGCCACGACGCTGTACACCCAGGCGACCGAAACGCCCAGCGCAATCAGAGTGAACATGTTGAGATTCCAGGTCCGGACAGATTGCCAGCCACGAACAAAGAATGGCCAACCTCCCCACAATACGACCGGCGTTGCCAGAGCGAATTGAACCCATTGAACCGCTCGCATCGAAAGCCAATCCGGCAACCAGGAAGGCATCATATCGGCAATCATCGCCAGGGAAAACACCGGCAATGCCAGCACTGTGCAGACCCAAAAACGGCGACTCATGTCGATGAGTCCTTCATTATTTTCCTCGATGCCGACGGTCACCGGTTCCAGGGCCATGCCGCATTTGGGGCAATTGCCGGGATGATCTTGTACCACTTCAGGATGCATGGGGCAGGTATACTCGGTTTTCGTCACAGCTGCCGGCACTCCCATGGGCTCCAATGCCATCCCGCATTTTGGACACTGGCCGGGTCCCTGTTGTTGAATTTCAGGATGCATGGGGCAAGTGTAGGTCATTGACTCGCCAGGTGCTTCAGATGAAGAGGTTTCCTTGTGCAGATACTGTTCCGGATGCTCCTTAAATATTTTCAGGCAGGATTCGCTGCAGAAATAATAGACTTTGCCTGCATGATGGTAATGGTATGCGGAGTCGCTCGATACCGTCATATTGCAGACAGGATCTTTGTGTAGATCCCTTTCCGTATTTGGTATTGTGCTCATATCTCCGTCTCCCTTGCAGGTGGCCGACAGCTTAGGTTCAGCAGTAACAGCATTGCGTGAATCCGAAGAATTTGAGTCTCTCCGAATCGAATGCCCTTTGAATCGCAACAAAGCAGAGTGTGTTCCGCTCTATCAAGACGCCTTACAGCCACCGGCGGGCGATTCACTCAAGGTCTTTTTTTATTCTCTCAAATTCTTCCTTTGTGAGTTCGCCTTTTGCGTAACGCCCCTTAAGAATATCCAAAGGACTTTCACGCTGCGTCGGCATTTGGCCCTTTGTATTCTGAGCCTTTACAATGAAATAGATCAGCAATCCAATGACGACAAGAAATAGGATCCACATGAACATCCCTCCATATCCAAATCCATAATGCATCATGGGTCCCCAGTCACGTGGACCTCCCGGGCCAAAGCACCCTTCGTCGACGCATGATGCAAGCAATCCGGTTATCAACAGGATAGACGATACAAGATATCGTTTCATCTGGAGATCTCCATATTTTAGAATGAATGATCATTTTTGCTCTTCAGGTACGTACCGACGACATGAACTCGGCGATTAATTCTTTCAACACCAACACATGACTATGTTCGGTATCCTTCGCGGCGTAAATGAGGGTTACATTGTACCGCTCGGCAGTTCGAGCAATATTTTCCAAAAGTCTTCTACTCTCCGGTGCGGCAAGCTCTTTACAGTATCGCTTTTTGAATTCTTTCCACTTCCCCGGGTCATGGTCAAACCACTGACGCAACTGGGTGCTAGGCGCCAATTCTTTCAGCCATTCGTCGATGCTGGCCTCGTCCTTTCCGACGCCGCGCGGCCATAGGCGGTCAATCAAGATTCTTTCCCCGTCGCCGGCTTCCTTTCTTTCGTATGCTCGCTTGATTTTCAGCATGTTTCACACCTCCCGACGGTTTGGCCTTTACGCTATCACCCTGCTTATATGCTTTGCCGCAACAATTGTTGTATCCGGAAGTTTCTTTCCTGCGCGGTGATATGCAGCGGCGCGAACTTCTCTTCAAAAGTCTCCGCCTCTTTCCGGTAGAAAACCCCGAGGGCGATCGAGGCGTCGGAGTTGTAATCCCATTCCCTGATTCTGGTTGACGCCGCTATCGGATCATTAACGTCGTGGTTCTGCAATTCATAAACCCGTTTGGCATAATATTCATAGAGGTTATTGTAGGTCACGCACACCTGCAGCACGTCGATCAGCGCAAAGCCTTTATGCATGATGGCTTCCTTGAACAGGCTAATCAACAGCGGTAGTCCATGGGAAGTACCGCGGGCCAGAAAGGTCGCCTTACTTGCCAGCATGAGCTCCAGTGGGTTCAGGGGTGCTTCGATGCTGCCCCGGGGTGTGGAGCGGCCCTTGAATCCCACAAAGGACGTCGGGCTGTATTGAAAGGCGGTCAGGCTGTAAGAGCGGTTGTTATGGATGATGACGGTGATATCGATGTTCCTTTTGGCGGCAAAGACAAGGTGTTCCAGACCTTCGCCATACGCGTCGCCATCGCCGGCGAAGCAGATGACCTTCAATGCCGGCTTCGCGATCTTTATTCCTTCGGCTACGGGAAGGGATCTGCCGTGGATGGCGTAGAAACTGTTGACGTTGAGATAATCCAAGATCTTCGCATGACATCCGATCCCCGTGACGATCACGACATTCTCCAGTGGGAAGGCCGTGTCCTTCAATTCGTTCAGGGCCGTTTTTATGCCGTTCAGGATTGAGAAATTACCGCATCCCGAACACCAGGTGTTCCGGGAATAGGTGCTCAAATTGATCTGGCTCATCGGATCGCCTCCTTTACGCTTGACTCCAGTTCATCGAGGGCGAACGGCAGTCCATTATACTTCAGAATCATATCATCAGCGTGGAAACCGTAGGTCCTGATTAACCTGGCCAACTGTCCTGTCGCATTATTTTCAACGGCAATCAGTTTTTTCACTCCCCGCACTGCCTCCCGGAACGCGTCCTCCGGGAAAGGCGAGAGGACGACCGGCTGTAGCGCTTTCAACCCCAGCTTTTGAGCCAGCTCCCAGCAGACGCCCTTGTTGGAACCCCAGCAGAGCAAGGCCGTCGATCGGTTATCGTTGCCGTAGGTGTTTACCGTCCTGAAACCCTTCAGCTCTTCCAGCAAATATTTTTCCTTATGCAATCGCTTGTCCTGCATCTTCTTGGCGACAGCGCTCTCCTCGGTCGTAATGCCGAACTCGTCATGCTCATAACTGTTTACCTTGATGACGGCGCCCTTTGTGGGAGCAAAGGCGAGGGATGAGACCCCGCTTTCTCCGACTTCGTACCGCTTGTATGGGGCTTTCCCGTCCCAGAGAGACGTAGTGGTCTCCGGTATCTCATCCACGGAACGGATGTCAAAATTGCTGACTCCCTCGTTGAGATTTTTGTCCGTCAGGACAATCGCCGGGATCTGGTATTTCCATGCCAGGTTCAACGCCTGGGCAGACCAGTAATAAGCCTCTTCCAGGTCTCCGGGTGCCACGATGAAGCGGACGAATTCGCCCTGTCCCGCACTCAGGGCGAAGTGCAAATCGGTTTGGCCGGAATAGGTCGGCATGCCCGTGCTGGGGCCTGGTCTCTGTCCCAGGACGATCACCACCGGCACCTCGCTCATGCCTGAGAGGCTCAATCCCTCCGTCATCAGACAAAATCCCCCTCCCGACGTTCCGACCGCGGCCCTTTCGCCCGCATAGGCGAACCCGAGGGCCATCAACATCACGCCGATTTCGCTCTCCGGATGAATCACCTTCAGGGCGAAATCGTTCGCCTGTTCAGCCAGAAAATGTAGCAGCGGCGTCGTGGGAGTCATGGGATAGGCCACGTAATCCTGCAACCCCCCTTTGATAAGGCCCAAACCGATCGCCTGGCTGCCGGAGATCAAAGGCAGCGGTTCTGCGGCCGAAGGTTCAATGCTCTTTAGCGTTTCCACCGCTGCGAATCCTCGCTCGGCGATCTTCACATTCAACTCAGTTTCTTTCGGGAAGTTTTCCGTGATGACCTTTGCCAAGGTCTCCATCGGGATGCCGATCGCCCTCGCAAACGCGCCGATCATACACGTATTGCGCATGACCTCATGGGCGTTTTCCTCCTTGACGATTTTTCCGATGGCCAGGCCCAGCGTGCGGGTCTGCCCCGCAAGGACGGGTGCCTTGACTGCATCGCTATCGTAAATCACCAATGCTTCGTCATTCAGGCGCGATTGGTGCAGATCGAGGGTTTCATCGTTCAGAGCCAGGAGAATATCTATCTTTTCCCGATGGGCGCCGATCATGGTTTGGGCGGCCCGAATGATGGAAAAGGTATGGCCTCCCCGAATCAGGGATGGATAATCATGGTAGATATAGATCCGGTACCCGCACCGGTTCAGAAGATGGCCAAGAATCAGCGTGGCCCTGTCGATGCCGTAACCTGCCTTGCCGCCCGTCAAAACAGAAAATTCTTCCATCTTTTTTTCTCCTGTGTCGGAGGAATAGTGCCTTTCCTCCCCGCCTGACCTCACCATTCCTTAACAAACTCACTCTTCTGTGCGCCGCAGACCTGGCAGGTCCAGGAATCGGGCAGATCCTCAAAAGACGTTTCGGGATTAATCCCCTGGGTTAAATCGCCCACCGCAGGATCATAGATATAGCCGCAAATTGTGCATCGGTACTTTGCCATTGTTTGTCCTTTCCCTATTCTTTGCAGAAAAATCGTCAATCTTCCCATTTGATACATGAGACCGGACAGGATTCTATGGCTTCATCGATCAGATCTTCCGGTCCACCTTCCTGTTTAATCACCTTAGCCTTCCCGCTGTCGCTGTCGAGCTTAAAAACCTCCGGGCAGATCTTCTCACAGGTACCACACCCGATACATTCATCCTCATCTATATGCACTTTTTTCGCCATCGTTTTCTCCTTGCCAATCAAAGGGGCGAGCATGCTCCTCGGTTTGTCCGTCCTTGCTATCAATGATCACAATTGCCTCCTATTTTGATTATCCTATAGGCAGATCATCGTCAACCTCGGTCCGAAAGACATATGAAGATGACATAGGGAAAATCACATCTCTACGGTTATAAAAAGGCTGTGGCGCTTAATCGTCGATTTGTCGCAAGATGTGTTGTGCAGCCGTTAGGGCCGACTCGATCGGCGTTTTCTACGGCTTCTTCCCGGGCCGTACGGCGTCTCGGAGGGACCCGATCAAGGCCTTACGGTCGTAGTTCTTTGACAAGCAAAAATATTCCCAGATGCTCCAAACGATGGAAAATAATACCTGATCAATGCAAAAAATCAATACAAAAAAGCTTGAAGAAACCGTCGAATTCCGTATATTCACGGCCCAAAAGCAACTTGGTTTGTAAAATCTTAACGCACACAAAAATCATAACGAGGAGGAAACCATGAACAAAAGACTATTGACCATCGCCGCAGTGCCCGCAATTTTAATCACCCTGTTCATTTTTATCAAATACTCCACGGCAGGAGGTGTGATCGACCACACCGTCACAGTAATCAACGATACAGACGGTCAAGCCGATATTGTTCTTCAAACTTTTAACGGTGATATTCAAGAGGCGACTGTAAATTCACGGGCAGAATACAAATTCCACACCGGGAAAAAGTGCCCCTCATGTCTTTACGGAAGCGTCACAGTGGGTTACACAACAAAAAGAATTCTTTATCATTGCATAAAAAGTGGGCAGAGTGCCCTCTCCCCGACAGACTGCGCTCAGCTGCTAAGCGGCGATCTGAACTGCAAGTCTTCCACACACCGGTTGCGCCCGTATGACAACTATACGAGCGGCCGTGGTTATCATTTCATAAAGGAATAGGCGTCCTGCCGCGGGAAGCTTTCTTTGAACGATGTCAATTGAACAGGGAGGATTCTTTATGACAAAAATACTTGAGATCTACAAATGTAATGTGTGTGGAAACATCACCATGGTTGTATATGCCGCAAAAGGGGAGTTGGTCTGCTGCGGACAACCCATGATCTGCCAGATAGAAAAAACCGCCGATGATGGAAAAGAGAAGCATGTGCCGGTTATCGAGAAAACTCCCACAGGCATCCTGGTCAAACTGGGCTCGGTTGCCCATCCGATGGAAGAAAAGCACTATATCCAGTGGATCGAAGTGATTGCCGGCGATTCTCTCTACGTTCGCGCGTTGAAACCGGGACAGAAACCTGAAGCGGAATTCTCCGTGAAGGATTCCCGGGTGAAAGTCCGCGCATACTGTAATATACACGGCCTCTGGAAAAGCAAAGCATAGTGTATTGCATGCTTTTGACGTAGCCATAAGAGAAATCAGAAATTGGCTTTAAACTATTAAGGAATGCCTCCGGAAGTATGTGTAGAAGGCTTGCCGGATCTGCGGGCACGCGATGTTCTTTTCATAACACAGATTTTCAACGCGTATCGGCATGGTGCTGCTGATACCCGGTACCCGCAAAGGAGTTCGCCTTGTTGATTAATAAGGAGTGGCAACCAGTTCCAGGGACCCATGCAGCGGAAATCTATCCTTATCTGAGGAAGCCGGATCTGCTATCCTCAAATTCATTCGTCATTCGCACACCTCAGCAAATTATTCTCATCGATGCCGGTGCCTTGCCGGCGCAGACTGATGATCTGTGCGGCATTGTAAGAAAATGCTATCAGGAAAATCCTCGTCCGATCCTTCTTTATCTTACCCACTGCCATATTGACCACACCTTGAGTATCAACCGTTTCCGGCAGATGTTAACCCCCTGCTCCGTCTGGATTGCCATCCAGGAAGAAGGCGCCCGTTACCTGACCCGGGGGGATTCTAAAAAAACCATTGCTGAATTATATGGGATCGATTGCCCTTCTTCCCGTCCGGATATCCATCTGTTGACCGGGCAGGATCAGGTAGACGGCAACATCCGCTGTATAGATCTGCCGTCCGATGCCCCGCTGACGTTAAGAACGGAGATCATTCCGACCCAGGAGGGTCAGAGCCTGCTGTGCCAGAAGATTTCCATGGGCGGCGGGGATTACATGGAATTCTATCCCGCCCCCGGTCACAGCCCGGACAGCGTCTGCATTCGCATCGACGGGATTCTCTTCATCGGAGATCTGCTGGCAGCTGCAAATCCCATGGTGGCGGGAATTTCCGGCTGGAGCAGGGGCGATCTCATCCAAACATTCCATCACGTTTTGTGGTTGCTGGACAACAGACCGGTCGCTTTCTGCTACCCGGGTCATGGCAGCATCCTGCCGGCAGACAAAATCCGCGGCATTCTTCGGCAGCTCCTGGAAAAGACATGCCGTCTGGGTTACACGATGGAAATGAATGAGAACCGACTTTTTCAGATAACCGAATTTGCGCTGGAACTCATCGATGAAGCAGAGGAAGTGTTTTCATCCATTGCCGGCCGGCTTCTTTATGTAGCTTATCAGCTTGAAAAACTGGAGGAAGAAGAAGCCGCCGACCGCTGCCGTAGCATTATGCCGATGGATGAAATTGATGCCTGCCTGTCCGACTTCAGACATCACTGTTTCGAACTGGGCACAGGAAAAATCAGGAGAGTAGAATTTGCCCACAGTGTCCTGCATATTGTCCAGAAAGTAAAATCTCTTTTTGACCCCCGGCCGCTCGCTACCGTTCTTCCCCAAGCGTTGATCAACAGGGGAACCCGGCTCCTTCTTGACTTCATTGGCATTGCCAATGGTTCCCGTAACCTGGAGGAATTTATCCCAACAGATTTAAACGCTCTGATCGGAGACGTGGTCCAGCAATGGCAGTATCCTCCCCAACTGAACAATTCCATAATCGATCATGCAGACGATTACAACAAGTATCTGGCGGGACTGATTTGTCGCATTGGATACGGACCTGTAGGCAAGCCGCTGGCTTTATATTTTGAGGCACCGGACAACCTTCCTCTGGTTCGTATTGCCGCTGCCCGTTTAACAGACACGCTGCTGAATTTTTTAGAATGGCTGAAGCAATCCGATCCGCAATCCATCAAGATTGTCGCAGTCATGGAAGACAAGTCTCCTTTCATTGAGATCCTGCTCCAAGGGCCGGACGGTTCATTCCGGATATCTGACCATGGGAAAAAACTGAACGCATTCCGGCGGCGCTTCCGCATCTGCGGCCTGATATTGAAACCGGACAATGAAGGCTTTCGCTTGGATATTACTGAAGATGCATCGGAAAAGTTGTTGATCGGATCATCAAAACATTTATCAGCTTTCCGGGCAAATCAAACTGAGGGGAATATTATCCCTCTCCCCGTTTCCGGAGGCGGTGCTTGATCATCTTAAGCTGGAGCCCCTTACGGCTGAGTCCTAACCTTTCGGCGGCCCGGGTGACGTTGCCGCCGCATTCCTCAAGACAACGGGCAATAAGCTGTTTTTCCGACTCCTCCATATGACTCTTCAGGACATCTCCTCCATGCGTTTCCTTCGGACTGGACCCGAGCGCGGTCCCCTGTGATTCCTGCGCGGCCCTGACAATGTCCTGCGGGACAAGCTCCTTCGTGAGGTGGTGTTTCTCCGCCATAAGAACCATCCGTTCAATAAGGTGCTCCAGTTCACGGATGTTCCCCGGCCATGGATAGGCGATCAGATCGTTCCTGACCTCAGGATCGATTCCTTTGATCGTCCGTCCCAGCTTTCGGTTAAATTTTTCGATAAAGTGATCGGCCAGTGGAAGGATGTCCTCGGTTCGCTCCCTCAACGGCGGGATGTGAATAGGAAAAACATTCAATCGATAAAAGAGATCTTCCCGGAACTTTCCCTCCTTGACCCTTTGCAATAGGTCGCGGTTTGTGGCCGCAATGAGCCGCACATCGACCGACAGAGTTTTGAGGCCTCCCACCCGTTCGAAGCTCTGGTCCTGAATGGCCTGGAGAAGCTTCGATTGCATCATCCGCGGGATCTCGCCGACCTCGTCCAGAAAGAGCGTCCCCTTGTGCGCCAGTTCAAAACGTCCCGGTTTGGTGGTCACAGCGCCGGTGAACGCCCCCCTTTCATAGCCGAATAGTTCGCTTTCAACGAGATTTTCCGCGATTGCGGCACAGTTGATCTTGATGAACGGCTGGTCGCTCCTGGCGCTGTTCCGATGGATTGCGCGGGCGATTAGCTCTTTTCCCGTCCCGGTCTCCCCTGTTATGAGGATAGCGGTCGTCGTGGGAGAGACCTTTTGAATGATTTCCTGAATCTCCGTCATGGCTCTGCTGGTCCCGATGATTCGATAAGGGTCCGCTTCTCCAGTTTCCGCCGAAATCTCTTTCTCGTTGATCATGCGGGTGTTGACCGCTTTCAGAATGACCGCCTTGAGTTCGTCCTGTTCGAATGGTTTGGTGATATAGTCGAAGGCCCCTTTTTTCAAGGCATCCACTGCGGTAGACACCGTGCCGTAAGCGGTGAGGATGATCACCGGCAGGTAGGGATCGTCCCGTATGATGCGATCAAGAAGCTTCATCCCGTCCAACTGCGGCATCTTGAGATCGGTCGCGACAACATCGATTTTTTTCGCCTCAAGGATTTTCAGAGCCTCCAACCCGTTCGCGGCCGTGCTCACCTCATAGCCTTCCTTCTTCAGCATGGTCTTGAGAACCAGACGCATATTCAGTTCGTCGTCCACTACAAGAATTCTGGCCGCTTTCATTACAAACCCTTTCCTTTAATATTTACCGCACTGTTTTGAGACGGATGTGGAAAATCGTTCCTTTACCCGGGATTGACTTGACACGGATCCTCCCGCCATGACTACGGATGATGCGTTCACAGACGGCGAGCCCTAAACCGACCCCTCGTTCCTTTGTTGTGAAAAATGGTGTGAAAATTTGTTTCAGGGTATCGCGGCGCATCCCTTTACCCGTGTCCCGAATGGTTATACCCACGGCATCTCCGGTGGCGCCTTCGATCCTTGAGGTTCTGACGGTCAGCGTGCCCCCTTCCGACATTGCCTCAAGGGCATTGATGGCAATGTTCAAGATCACCCGGTGGATCTGTTCCTGATCCATGGGAACAAGCGGCAAATGAGGGTGAAGTTCCCATTGGATGTCGATTCCCGTCGAGAGGCTGTTTGCCTCGATGAGAGCCAAGGCTTTTTCGATAACGGCATTGATCTGCCGTGGTCGCAGGTCCGACGAAGAAGGACGAGCGTAGTCCAGAAATTCCGAGACCACGCGATCCAGGCGGTTGACCTCCTGGGAGATTACGTCCAGAAGGTTTTTTTGCTCTTCATTTTCCGCTTCGGTCCTCAGGAGCTGCGCGGCGCCTTTGATCGAACCAAGAGGGTTGCGGATTTCATGCGCGAGGACCGGCGCCATTTTTTCCAAAAGAAGCCCCTTTTCTCTTTCCAGCTTTTCATCCAGATCGAAGGGAATCGCAAACACATCCTTGATTTCGGGATGGATCTGAGTGAGGAGGCGCTTCAGGATAACCTGGAAAGGTCCGAGGGAGATCACGATGATGAAGGACATCATGAAGATGAGTGAAAATGGCGGCGGCGGTCGCGGTCCGAAAAAGCCGATGACGAGGTAGAAGAATGCTGTGATGAAAAGCGAAACAATTACCGTCACCAACGCACGAGCCGTCAGGTCGTGAAGTTCCGTCAAGTGGGGGTGGGTGATCATGATCAGGATGAAATACAGAATGCCCGCGACAACCAGGTTGAACAGAGGTGGAATGCTATAGGTGGCGATCGCCCCGGTGCAGGCGATGATCAGGTAGACCAGCCGCTTCTTCTCCACCCCGGCTGCCTTTTGCTTGGCGTGGACGATCAAAGAGAAGTAGCACAACAATAAAACCGCATCAGCATAGAGATAGATGGCGTTTCCGATATATGCCAGGCTTTTCAGCGGCGTGAAAAGGAGTGCCGCCAATACCGCGGAAAACAGTGCGGTCGTGCGGATATCCTTTTTTTTAACAAGGGTCTGACCTGGAAACAGGTTGCGGCTGAAGTAGATCGCCAGCGTTGGGACGGCCAGAAGACCCAGCTTTTCAATGAGTCTCCAGCCAGCTTGGGGATAGAACAGGTTTAAAAAAATCCCTCCCTTGTAAAAGGCGATCGCCAAACAAAGAGCGGCAAAGGAAAGGTGCAGCGGCTCCCGTTTCTTGTTGATCATTAAACCGACGGATACCGTTACGGCCACCGCCATCAGCATAAAAACTTCCATATTTTTTCATAGCGTAATCTTTTGCGGGAAGTCAAGGAGGCAGCGATGCGGTGCGTAGGATACTTCGCACCTGTCATCATCTCTTCGCACTCGTAGTCTATTCCACTATTCCATTTAGAAGTGTTGAGATATGAATCGATCCGATGCAACTATTCGTGTTCGCAAAGTATTCCTTTTTTCACCAGTGTCCCATAGACGCCTTGGCATGGTTGATGCTCTGTCCGGTTATGATCCGGTAACGACAACGCCGGTAATTGTGAAGGAACGAAAGCGATGGACAAAAAAAGCATCGGAGTAGTCTTTCCCGGTCAAGGGTCTCAAAGACCGGGGATGGGACGAGACTTCTTTGAGGCGATTTCAGAGAGTCGGATCACATACCAAGAAGCTGCCGATATTCTCGGTTGGGATGTCGCCGGCATCTGCTTTACGGAAAACAAGCAAATCAATCTCACCGAATATACCCAGCCCTGCATCCTGACGACCGAGATTGCCATGATGCGCGGCCTGACCGCACGATGGGATTTACGTCCTCACTATTTCGGGGGACACAGCCTCGGTGAATGGACGGCGCTCGTTGCCGCCGGCGCGCTTCCCTTTGCCGAGGCTCTTCATATTGTTCGGGAACGCGGCCGACTGATGCAGGAGGCAGTGGGTCCGGGCGCGGGTGCCATGACGGCCGTGATCGGGGACAATCTCAATCCGGAAATGATTGAAAATCTTTTGGACGACCTCACCGTGGATATCGCAAATGTCAATTCTTCCAGCCAGATCGTCCTGAGCGGGGAGTCGGGTGCGGTTTCCATGGCTGAATTACGGCTTGGGAAATTTCTCAGAGACCAACCATCACTGAGATTCGTTCGACTTAACGTCAGCGCCCCGTTTCACAGCCGCCTTATGGGACCGATCCTTTCAACCTTCTCCCGGGTCCTTGGAGATCTGAACGGCAAACTCGATCCGGTTGCGGCAGGCCGGGTCACCTCAAACTACTGGGGCAGTTTTCATGCCGGCAATGGTGAAGAAGTTCGGAAGGCACTCATTCTCCAGATCAACCACAGCGTCCTATGGCGGAGGAACATGACCGCGCTGGCCGAAAAAACCGGAACAATCCTGGAGATCGGTCCTGGAAGACCACTGAAGTATTTCTTCCGAACAATCGATGTGGAATGTCGTTCGATAACAACGCTCGCATCTGCGGAGCGGGCCTTCGCCGATGCGATAAACACCTTGCAGTGAGCGGTTCGATGGATTTCAACCTGAACGATGACCAAAAACAGTATCTGGATTCGGTACGGCGTTTCGTCGGTCGGGAGATCATCCCCTGTTGCATGGCCTTGGAGAAGACGCATGTCTTTCCCTTTGAAATCATCCGGAAAGCTTGGGATCTGGGGATCATAAACCTTTCTATTCCGCAGGCCGTCAAGGGCTTCTCGATGGATCTGGTCTCGACAGCCCTGATTGTCCGCGAACTCTCTTACGGAGACAGCGGAATCGCCACATCGGCCATGTGCAACGATCTTGCCAATGTCGTAATCGGGATGCACGGGACGGACACCCAGCAGCAGGAGTTTCTCGCCCCTTTTATGGATGAGCCTTTGATGGCCTCCTTCTGCCTGACGGAACCCAATGCCGGGTCCGATAACGGCGCCATGACGACCCACATCCGGAAAGAAAAAAGCGGCAAGTATCATCTCAATGGGATGAAGTGTTTCATCACAAATGCCTCCTTTGCCTCCCAGTTTACCGTCTTTTGCAAGGTAGGAAAGACCTCATCGCCTTTTATGGCTTGTGTTATCGTTCCCGCCTTGGCCGCGAAACCGGAAACCGTAGAGGCGAGATCGTTGACCTGTCGCGAAATCCCGCTTCCTTACGGAGGACGGATTGTGATCGGAAAGCCCGAGGTCAAACTGGGACAGCGGCTTTCCAACACAGCGAGTGTCTCTTTCGAGGATGTCGTCATCGAGGAGGACCAGATCATCGGGGATCGGCGATTGGGGTTCAAGTATCTGACGGACGTTCTCGACTATGCCAGGCCGATGGTTGCTGCGATTGGCGTCGGCATTGCCCGCCGTGCTTTCGATTTGACGCTGTCCTATACCCGGGATCGTCGTCAGTTTGGGCAGCGGATCTGCGACCTGCCGGTTGCCAGGGAGTCTCTGGTTGCCATGTGGAAGAAAATCGAGTCGGCGGAAATGGCCCTGATGAAGGCTGCCTTCCTGGTTCAGGAGGGGGCTCCCGATCGGAGCCTCTACGCCTCGCTGGCCAAAAACCTGGCAGCCGAAGCTGCAATATTTTGTACCACCGAAGGCCTTCACCTTCATGGCGGTTATGGATTCATCGAAGATTACGAGATTTCTAAACTGATCCGGGACGCCCAAATTATCGACATCTATGAAGGCGCCCGGGAGATCCAGAACATGATCATCGGTCGGGAGCTGATCTGAATGCTTTACTTGCACGGTATCGGCCATTTTCATCCGGAAAACGTGATCACCAACCGATTCCTGGCGGAGCTGGATATCGGAACCGATGAGGGCTGGATTATGGAGAGAGTGGGAATCCGCGAACGACGAACGGTTCTACCTCTCGATTATATCCGGGAGACAAAAAACAGGGATGCCCGAGAGGCGTATGAGGTCAGTCTCTACACGAATGCCGAGATGGGCGCTGCCGCGGCGCGGATGGCCCTGTCGCGGGCGAGTCTCAAGTCTTCCGATATCGGGCTTGTCCTGTCGGGATGCAGCGCACCTGCCTGGTCGTCACCGGCGGAAGCGGCCATGGTGGCGGCAGAGATGGGGATCGACGCTCCCTGCGTGGATGTCAATTCCGCCTGCACGAGTTTCGGAATGCAGATCGACCTTCTGAGCCGAATGGCGGCTGACCATCTTCCGCCTTTCGTTCTCATTGTCCAGCCGGAGAACCTGACCCGTCGCATCGATTTCAGTGACCGCACTGCGGCCGTTTTGTTCGGTGACGGAAGCACCGCCGCCGTCGTTTCGGCCTCCGTAAAGGCTCGGGCGGTCTTTGAAAAAACAAGCTGTGGAACGAACAGCACGGCATGGTCAAAGGTGACCATTCCTTTGATGGGTCATTTCCGACAAGACGGCCATGCCGTCCAGGGATTCGCCATCCGCCGGATGACCGAGTCGATCCGCTCTCTTCTGTCCTTTTCGGACAATCAGAATGGCGGTCGCTTCCGATTCATCGGCCATCAGGCGAACATGGGGGCCCTCCGGACAGTTTGTGAACGGGCTGGAATTTCGGAGACGGAGCATTGGTATAACGTGGATATGTTCGGCAACACAGGCTGTGCCGGCGCATCCGCCGTATTGAGCCGCCATTGGGATGAATTGTGCGGCGGCGATCGAGTGGGCATCGCCCTCGTGGGGGCAGGTTTGACCTGGGTCCATCTGATGCTGTCCGTGAAGGATATCCGATGACGTATGATGAATTTAGAAAATGTTCTCGTTTCGGGAAAAAGGAACTCATTGCCTTTGCGCACGGAGCCCTGGTCGATACCCCGCCGGAGGGCTTTACAGCCCGCCTGCCGGCACCTCCTCTTCTGATGACGGATCGGATCCTTGAGATCAGTGCGGACGGTCATCATGGGAAAATTGTTGCGGAGCAAGACATTCATTTTGATGCCTGGTACTTCCAGTGCCACATGCGAGGAGACCCGGTCCAGCCGGGATGTCTCTGTGTGGACGCCATCTGGCAGATCCTCGGCTTTTACTGCGTCTGGAGGGGGGCGATCGGTTCCGGGCGGGCGCTCGGTTGCGACGAAGTGGCCTTCAGCGGCCAGATCCGGCCTTTCAACCGCATCGTGAGATACGAGGTGAATGTGAGGCGCTTTACGCAGCTTAAGGAATCAGGAACGAGCATCGGAATTGGCGAGGGACGGATTTTCGCGGACGGGGAGGAGATCGCCGAGGTTCACGGTGCCCGGACAGGGATTTTCCAAGGGATTGCCTATCCCGACTATCCTCGACGATCGGCCAACAGCATCGGGGGAAGGCTATCCGCACGGGGAAGGCAATGATTGAAAAAAAAGTGGCGGTGGTGACCGGCGGCGGGACAGGAATCGGGGCGGCTTGCGTGAGAGAGATGGCCGCCAAGGGCTTCCGCGTGGGGATCCATTACCGTTCGAGCGCCAAGGCAGCCGGGGCGCTGCTCAACGAAATCGGTGACGGATTCCTCCTGCAGGGGGACCTGGCGGATATCGCGCAGGTAGAGGCGCTTATGGAACAGATCAAAGCGGAGACGGACCGGCTCGATGTTTTGGTGAACAACGCCGGAGTCTCCATCGATATCGACATGCAGCGGATGCGGGTCGAGCAGTTCGACGCGCAGCGTGCCGTCCTCCGGGGTGCCTGGCTGCTGACGAAACGCGTTCTGCGCCTGTTCATGATGCGCGCGGACGAGGGACGGATCATCAATATTTCGAGTGTCGTCGGCCATACGGGAAACGGCGGACAGATCCCCTACACGATGGAAAAGGCGGCCGTGGATGCGCTGACGAAATCTCTTTGTCGAGAACTGGCCGGACGAAACATCCTGGTCAATTCCGTTGCCCCGGGTTTGATCCAAACAGAGATGACGGCGCGCCTGCCCGGGGAGATCTGTTCGGAGCTTCTCGGCCGTGTGCCGCTGCGTCGTCTTGGGCGTCCTGAGGAAGTGGCGGAAGTCGTCGGGTTTCTGGCGACAGCCGGCTCTTATATAACCGGCACGGTGATCCATGTGAACGGAGGCCTCTATGGAGGCTGATCGCAAGACTTGCCTACAAGTCCTGTCGATGGTGCCCCAACGGCATCCCTTTCGGTTCATCAACGAGATCCTGGAAATGGATGAAGAGCACATCATCGGCGTGTACCGGTTTCGCAGCGATGAATATTTTTACCCGGGCCATTTTCCGGAATTTCCTGTAACGCCGGGGGTCATTCTGATCGAAACAATGGCCCAGACGGGCGTTGTCGCTTTCGGTCTTTATTTGAACCTACTCCAGGGGAAAAAGGAAAAATGGATCAAGGAACATGTAACGTTGTTTACGTTTGCTGAAAAGGTGGACTTCCATGGTGTTGTCAGCCCCTGCGAGTTCGTCCGGATTGAAGGAAAAAAAATCTATTTCCGCAGGGATCAGCTTAAGGTCGAATGTTCCATAACGCGGCTGGATGGCGAGAAGGTCTGCTCCGGCATCTTGGCCGGGAAGGGCGTTCCACGGGAGTCATTCTTGAGACAATCAATGCGTCCATGTCCTTTTCCCTTGGGGTCGGACGGGATGCGGGAGGTTGTTGCAGAATGAGGAGACGGGTGGTCGTCACGGGAATGGGGGTCGTTGCGCCGAACGGTCACGGCTTGACGGCATTTGAAAAGGCCCTGCGGGAAGGTGTTTCGGGGATACGCCACATTCCGGAACTGGAAAAATTGAATTTCGGCTGCCAGATCGGGGGGATCCCCCAAGATTTTGAAGCGATACGAACGAAATATTTTGATCGTGAAAAGTTGTTGTCCCTCAATGACAATATCGGTTTTGCGTCCGTCGCGGCGGTGGATGCATGGAACGACGCCGGGTTTTCTGTGCCCGAAGCCGAAGACGACCGGGTGGACTGGGATACCGGTGTCATTGCCGGCTCCGGGATCGGTGGAATGGATACGATTGCCAAGACGGTCGTGCCGATGGTCAATCAAGGTAGCGTGCGACGGATGGGAAGCCGGATCGTCGAGCAGGTGATGAATAGCGGGACAAGCGCCCGTATCGCCGGACTGTTGGCGCTGGGCAATCAAGTGACCTCGAATTCCTCGGCCTGCAGCACTGGGAACGAAGCCCTCATCGAGGCGGCAGCCAGGATACGGAACGGATTGGCCACGAGGATACTCGCGGGCGGGTCGGAGGGGGCATCTCCCTATATCTGGGCCGGTTTCGATGCGATGCGGGTGATCTGTCGGAAATTCAATGACCGGCCGATGGAAGGGTCTCGGCCGATGAGCGCCGCGGCTTCCGGATTTGTCCCCGGTTCAGGGGGCGCCCTGCTGGTTCTTGAGGAGCTGGAGACGGCTCTTCGGCGGGGAGCAAGGATCTATGCCGAGCTCCTCGGCGGGATGGTCAATTGCGGTGGCCACCGGATGGGGGGTACGATCACAGCGCCCAATCCGGAAGGCGTGAGACGCTGCATCCGTGGGGCGTTGACAGACGCGGATGTGGAACCGGGCGAAATTGATGCAATCAACGGTCACCTGACGGCGACCTACGCCGATTCCATGGAGGTGAAAAACTGGGCTGCCGCTTTGGGAAGAGGACCGGAGAACTTTCCCTGGATCAATTCGACCAAATCTATGGTCGGCCATTGCTTGGGTGCGGCGGGGGCGATCGAATGCGTGGCTGCCGTCCTGCAACTCGTGAAGGGATTTATCCACCCCTCGCTGAATTGCGAGGATCTCCATCCGGAGATCGAGCCCTTCGCCGCCCACATTCCCCATGAGCAAGTCGAGTGCCCGGAAATCAGGACAATCGCCAAGGCCGGATTCGGATTCGGCGATGTGAACAGTTGCCTCATTTTCAGGAAATGGGATGGATGATGAGGGATGAGAGGGGGTTTTCCGTCATTTAAATCAATAACGACTACAGGGTTTTTTAAAAGGAGGAAATGCCATGAGCGAAGAACAGATCATACGGAAATTTATCGATATCCTTAGGGGGTATGTGAAGGATCCGGCCCTGCTGGCGAATGCCACCAAAGAAACGCATATTCTGAAAGACTTGAAAGTCAATTCGGCGAGGCTTGTGGACATCATCATCAAGTGCGAGGATGTATTCGGGACTTCCATCGATGACGATGAGGCCGACCGGATCGCCACGATCGGGGACGCCGTTCAGTTGATCCATCAGAAGGCGGCCTAAAACCGGCCATGGAAAGACGGATCCACCTGCTCCCGGATTTGCAGTACATTCTGGGGCGGATCTTTATTGTTGCAACGGCGCCGCTCTGTTTTCTCTTTGTCCGCCTGATGCGCTATCGTACCCGCGATCTGAAGCGGATCCGAGCCAAAATCAGGCTTATTTATGAGGAACACGAGGGTCCATGGTTGATCTGTCCGAACCACCTGACGATGATCGATTCGCTCGTGATCAGTTATGGGATGGCGTCCCTTGCCGATCATATCCTTCATTTTAAGCAGATTCCCTGGAACCTGCCGGAGCGGAAGAATTTCCAGCAAAACCGGTTTCTCGCGCTTTTGTGCTATCTGTTGAAGTGCCTGCCAGTCGACCGGGGAGGAAGTCGCGAAGAGCTTCAGAAACTTCTTGTGAAATGCTGCTTGCTTCTATCCCGAGGGGAGGGATTGATGATTTTTCCGGAGGGAGGGAGGTCTCGTACAGGACATGTGGATCGGGAGAAATGTTCCTATGGTGTCGGCCGCTTCATCGACGAGTGCAAACATTGCCGGGTGATGCTTGTCTATCTCCGGGGCGACAGGCAAAAAACCTACGGGAGGACGCCCCGTTTCGGGGAGCGTTTTACCATGACCGTAGAGGTGTTTGATCCCGATCGTATGGATGGTGGAGGATTGAGAGCCCAGCGCGAGTATGCGCGGCGAATCGTGGAGCGGCTTGCAGGCATGGAAGAGGAATACTTTGCTGAGCGTGGGCAACGACATCGTTGATCTGAAGGAACCGGAAAACATCGGCAAAAGCAGGGATGATTCTTTCCTCGGCCGTGTTTTCACTGAGGAGGAACGGGAACGGATTTCTGGTTCGACCTTTCCTGATCAATTCCTTTGGGCACTTTGGGCGGCAAAAGAGGCAGCCTACAAAGCCGTCAGCCGCGTTAATCCGGCGATTTGTTCGATCCCCCGGAGCTATCACGTGGTTCTGACAACGGAGGACACACGGAAGCAGGCTGTCCGACTGGCGGGGAAGGTGATCACGTCCCATGGAGAGCTTGCGATCCAAATCGATGCGAACAAAGA
>JAXDCM010000015.1:0-10590 GCA_034677965.1 Syntrophales bacterium | reverse complement strand
TTTCAGGAGGACCTCCGGCGCTTTTTCGAACGTTTGGCCCTGCTGGGCCGGTTCCGGAAAAGGTTTTTCGCGGCGACGGCATTCAACGAGGGCGTGGAGATTCTCGCGCAGACCGCCGCCAACCTGGCGAACAAAAAGGTCGGCGCGCTGATCGTGATTCAGGGACACGATCCGCTGGACCGGCATCTCACGGGGGGACACCGCCTGAACGGCATCCTCAGCCAGCCTCTGCTGGAGAGCATCTTCGACCCCCATTCGATCGGGCACGACGGCGCCGTCCTTGTCGACGGCAACCGGCTGATGCGGTTCGGCTGCCACCTTCCCCTCTCGGCGGACGCATCGCAGTACGGCGGTCTGGGTCTCCGACACACGGCGGCCCTCGGCCTGTCGGAGCGGTCCGACGCCATCTGCATCGTGGTCTCCGAGGAGAGGGGGACCATTTCCATCGCCCAGGGGGAGCGCATCCGGCAGATCCCCAACGCCTCCGCCCTGCGCGTCGAACTGGAGTCCTTCTACGCCTGGCGGAACCCGCCGACCAAAACGGGACCGGTCGTCCGCTGGCTGAAGGAAAACCAAAGGGAGAAGGTGATTGCCGTCGTGCTCGCCTGCACGCTCTGGGCCATCTTCGGATACCAGCGGGAGACGATCCGGCGGGATTTTACGGTTCCCATCGAGTACCGGAACCCGCCGGCGGAGTGGGTCATCGAAGAACCTCAGGTGACGACCGCAAAGATCATGCTGACGGGACACGCCCAGGCCTTCCAGCTCCTGCGTGAGGACGAGCTCAAGATCTCGGTGGACATGGCGGATGTCAAACCAGGGAAACAAGAGGTTGCGCTGACCCGCGCCATGGTCAGGGCGCCCTCCAGCCTCACGGTCGCAGGGATCAGCCCGGATCGCATCACGGTCGTCACGTCCCGCCTGATCTCGAGGACCGTCCCCATCGAGGTCCTGACGGAAAACGCCCCTCCGCAAGGGTTCATCGTCCAGAAGATCACCGTAACCCCGGCCGAGGCGAGGGTTCTCATCCCGCGCCGTCTCAGCGACAAGAGGATCCGGATCATGACGGAGCCGATCGACCTTTCGCAACTGGACGTGCAAAGGGCCTTCACGCCGTCTCTGCGGTACCCGACGGATATTCAGTTTGCAGGAGGAAAAACACCCGCCGTCCGCGTCGTCGTCTCCACGCTTCAGGGACCCGCGCCGACCCGGTAGAGATCCTCAGCGGTACGTCTCTTTTCTGATCCCGTATCTGCGCAGGAGTTTGCTGATCTGGCGAACCGTTACGCCGGCGGATTCCGCTGTCCGGTTGATCCGGCCGCCGTTTCGGGCGAGGAGCTCCCGGAGATACGTTTTCTCCGCCTCCGTGACGGCCCGCGCTCGCACCTCCGACAGCTTCATGCCGACGCCCGCGGACGGAGGGGCGGTCAAGGGAAGGCCGGCGAAGAGTTCCGCCGGAAAACTCGCCGGGGTCAGGATCGAGGAAGTCTCCAGGATGCAGGCGCGTTCCACCAGGTTTTCCAGTTCCCGGATGTTCCCGGGCCAGGAATATCGCTGAAACGCCTCCATCACCTGGGGCTGCACATAATGGATACCCCTGTGGTTGAACCGGTTCATTTTCCGAAGGAAGATTTCCGTGAGCTGCGGGATGTCTTCCCGGCGTTCCCGGAGCGGCGGGATCTCAATCGGAAAGACATTCAACCGGTAAAAGAGGTCGTTCCGGAAGAGACCCTGCTCCACCATCTGTCCGAGATCCCGGTTCGAGGCGGCGATCACCCGCACATCGGTTTCAATGACCGCCTCGCCTCCGACCCGCTGAAAGGTCCGCTCCTGGAGAACCTGAAGGAGTTTAATCTGCGCGGCGGGAGTGATCGTGCCGATTTCGTCGAGGAAGATCGTCCCCCCGTGGGCCAGCTCGAACTTCCCCAGCTTCCGCCGGACGGCGCCGGTAAAAGCCCCCTTCTCGTGGCCGAACAGCTCGCTTTCCAGAAGGGTGTCGGGGATGGCGCCGCAATGGACGCCGATGAACTGAACCTCTCGACGGTTGCTGTGGCGGTGGATCAGTTTCGCCAGAACCCCTTTGCCCGTCCCCGTCTCCCCGGTCAGCAGAACGGTGCTCTTCGTGGGCGCGACGAGGCGCACCCTTTCGAAGACGGACCGCATGGCCGGATTGCGGGTCTGGACGACTTCCAGCGAGTCCGACTGCCAGAAGCGGTCCCGAAGATAATCGAGCTCCGATTGCGCACGGATCCCCTCGTGCAGGCTTTCGACCACATATCGTATCTCGTCCGCATTCAGCGGATGGGTGATGTAATTGGCGGCGCCCGCCTTGACCGCCTCAACCGCCTCGCCGGCCCCCTCCGACGACGCCATCACGATGATTTCAACCGACGGAAACAGTTGCCGGACGGTCCGCAGGGCCGCGGCGGCATCGTCGCCGACTCCCCCGAGCCCGTAGAGCAGCTCCAGATCGAGAAAGGCAAACTCGTACCGTCGTTTCCGCAACGATTCGAGACCCTCCCGAACCGTCGTCGCCCGGTCCACCTGAAAGGGACGGCGGAAGGCGGAGCGAATCACTCCCGCCGCGGCCTTGTCTCCGGTCGCCGCAAGGATGTATCTCATGGAACCTCCGGACCGATGGATTTCGGATTTGCCGTTTACGTCCGCAATTCCGAAACGTTTGTCAAGAAAAATCCGATCCGCTGCCCTCCCGTGTCCCGTTTTTTTGATTGTTTTTCCGGAATTGATGATCTACATTCAGCCACGGAGGAAGGGGAGCGACGCAGATGTCCCGAGCCGCAAAACGAAGATCCGCGAAGTCCGGCCTGGCGCCCGGCGCCCTGATTCACATCGGTGAGGTGCATGCGGACCGGACGAAAATCACGCTGAGCGAATACGATGAATCGCACTTCACGGAAAAGGAGGTCCGGTCGCTGGAGGGGCTGATGCCGTCCCCGGACCGCAAGACCGTCACCTGGGTTCATATCGACGGCCTCCAGGACGTCCAACTGCTCGGGCAGATGGGAACCGTCTTCGGCCTCCACCCGCTGATTATCGAAGACATCCTGAACACCGAACAGCGCCCAAAGATGGAGGACCACGGCGATTACCTCTACATCGTTCTCAAACGGTTCCACAAGGACAACCGCATCGGCCTCGCCCCGGAGCAGGTAAGCATCGTCTTCGGATCCAACTGGCTCATTTCCCTTCAGGAAAAGGAAGGACAGCTGCTCGAACCGGTTCGCGACAGGCTCCGCAACGACCGGGGAAGGCTCCGCAAGGGCGGCGCGGACGATCTCGCCCATGCCCTTCTCGACGGGATCGTGGACGGCTATTTCTCGATCCTGGATCGTTTCAACGAAGAGATTGAAATCGTCGAGGCGGCGCTGATGGGACGCCCCTCGTCGGGAACCCTCAAGGCGATCCAGATCCTCAAGCGCGAGATGATTTTGCTTCGGAAGGCGGTCTGGCCTCTCCGGGAGGTGGTCGGCCACCTCAGCCGCACCGACTCGCCCCTCATCCGGAAGCTGTCCGTACTTTACTTCCGGGACATTTCCGACCACACGGTCCAGGTCATCGACACGATCGAAACCTGCCGGGACATGCTCTCGGGCATGCTCGACATCTACCTCTCCACCCTCAACAACCGGATGAACGAGATCATGAAGGTCCTGACCGTCATCGCCACCATCTTCATGCCGCTCACCTTTCTCGCCGGAATCTACGGCATGAACTTCAAATACATGCCGGAGCTGGACTGGCGGTGGGGGTATTTCGCCGTCTGGGGACTGATGCTGATCATCGCCGTCGTCATGCTGATCTACTTCAGGCGAATGAAATGGCTGTAGACGTCCGCAACAGCCATCCGCACATTCTGCATCCATCCTTGACGTGATGAGAGATTTATGCTGAACAGGCTGCATCGCATTTGATTTCCTGCACGACCGTTTTTCATTTCGATTGGGGGACGCTATGGAAATTCAACGAGACTACATCATGCCCGCAACCCTCTACGGCGCCTACGAGATGGAGTTGCATCCGATCACCCTGTCGTTTCCCGAACATGTCGAAAGTTCCTTCCTGGATGATTTCTACACGAAATCGCTGACGCTGGTCCGGTTTTCCCTGTTTATCGGAATCCTGATGTACAGCGTATTCGGGATCCTGGACGCCGTTGTCGCGCCGGGAATGATCAAACCCCTTTGGCTCATCCGCTTTGCCATCGTCTGTCCCTTTTTGCTCGCCATCATCCTGTTCTCCTATACGCGCCGGTTCCGGCCGTTTTTCCAACTTTCCGTCACGGCCGCGATGATCGTGGCGGGCTTCGGCATCGTCTTCATGATCCTGATCATGCCGCCGCCGGCCAACTACACCTACTACGCAGGCCTGATCCTCGTGTTGATCTGGGGTTACACCTTCACGAGGGTTCGGTTCATCTGGGCCACGCTTGCGGGATGGCTGATTGTCGTCGGCTACCAAATCGTCGCGATCGGCATGCTGGACACCCCGACCTCCATACTGATGAGCAACAACTTTTTCTTCATCAGCGCCAACCTCGCCGGCATGCTTGCCTCCTACTCGATCGAGTATTATGCGCGCCGGGATTTTTTCTTGACCTTCAAGCTGGAAAACGAGAGACAGGTTGTCGAGGCCGCAAACAAAAGACTGGAAAGCATCGTTCAGGAGCGAACCTCGCAACTGATGCAAATGAACACGGATCTCAGGCAGGAGATCGACGAACGGAAGAAGGCCGAGGAAGAAAGGAAGGAGCTTGCAGCCATGCTGATCCAGGCCCAGAAAATGGAGGCCCTGGGCACCCTGGCGGGAGGAATCGCACACGATTTCAATAACCTGCTCATGGGCATCCATGGACACAGTTCACTGATGCTCATGGACATGAAGGAGAATCATCCGTTCTATGAGAACGTCAACAGCATAGACCAGTATGTGAAAAAGGGGGCTGATCTGACGTCGCAGTTGCTGGCCTTTGCGATGGGTGGGAAGTATGAGGTCAAGACGACGGATCTCAACGAGCTGATCAAGAAGAACTCCCTGATGTTCGGCCGCACAAAGAAAGAGGTCATGATCCATGTCGAACTCCAGCAGGAAATCTGGCCGGTCGATGTGGACCAGGGGCAGATCGAACAGGTCCTCCTGAATCTCTTTGTCAATGCGTGGCAGGCCATGCCGGACGGCGGTGATCTTTACATTACGACGGAAAATATCACGCTGGACACCGGATCCGCGCAGAAGATGGGCGCCAAACTGGGAAGCTACGTGAAAACCAGCATCCGGGACACGGGGACCGGGATGGATGAAGCCACCATCCATCGGATTTTTGACCCCTTTTTTACCACGAAAGCCATGGGGAAAAGCACCGGCCTCGGGCTCGCCTCGGTCTACGGCATCTTGAAGAATCACGGGGGGTTCATCCAAGTCGAAAGCAAAAAGAACGAAGGCAGCGTCTTCAGTTTTTTCCTGCCGGTTTCCTCAAAAAAGATCTCCCGGAAAGGCGAGTATTTCTCCGATTCCGCAAAGGAGATGATGAAGGGCTCGGAAATGATTCTGCTCGTCGACGATGAGGAGATGATCATCAAGGTCGCCGAACGCATATTGAAAAAGCTCGGATACCGCGTGATAACCGCCCAAAACGGTCAGGAAGCCTTAGAGATTTACAGAACCCATCGGGATCGGATCGATCTGGTCATTCTGGACATGATCATGCCGGGAATGGGCGGCAAGGAATTGTACAACACCTTGAAAAAAATGAATCCGGAGGCGAAGGTTCTTCTTTCCAGCGGCTACAGCATCGACGGCGAGGCCATGGAAATCATGGAAAGCGGCTGCAATGGTTTTCTGCAGAAGCCGTTCAGCCCTTCGCAATTGTCTCAAAAAATTCGGGAGATTCTCGATCCGCGGGAAAGTCTTCGGGACAACCTGTCCGAAAAGGAGGACGGCAGGCTTTAGCCGGACAACCGGACTGTTTTCGGCAATCGAAACGCTCTCTGCGGGTCAAAGAGCCGCGAAATCACGGATCAGCGGGGAAAGAACAAGATGCAAGTCGACGATCGTTTCAAAAGGCTTTTTCAGGAACTGCAGGACGGCCACCTGGAGATCCGGAACCGGCTGAACGTCCTCTCCAAACAGGACCGGGCTTTGCCGTCGCTGCTCGATGAGGAGGTCGCCAGGTTCGAGAACTGGCGTTACCCTCTGATGGATGCGCTGGCAGCGATCGTTTTCGGCTTTGACGCGGGGCGACAGGAAACCCACAAGCGCTACATTCAAAATTCAAAATACTTCGAGGTCGTCCAGGAAGCGCCTTTCTACTGGAGAATCGTGCACAAACCCAACGGCTACGCGGGCGACGCGGATATGATGAATTTCATCTATCAGAATCAATACGAGGGCGAGACGCCGTTCGGCATGTTGCTGCACAAACATGCGCTTTCCACAAAGGCGTGCCAGTCCGTCCGAAACCGAAAAACGTATCTCTTCGGGCAGATTCTCCAAAGGGGAAAGGGCAGCATTTTGAGCCTGGCCGCCGGCCCCGCGAAGGAAATCAATGACGTGCTGAAAACCACCCAGGGAAAACAATACCGCTTCCTGGCGCTGGATCACGATATGGAAACCCTGAAAAAGTTCAGCTCCTCCAACAGCAATCCTTGTTTCAAATATGCCCTGGTCAATGCGTTTCAAATTATTTCGAACAATTACCTCACCGCGCGGCCCCGCCCTTTCGCGGAAAGGTTTTGTTCGCCCAGGCGCGATTTCGAGGGGTTGCGCGCGCTCATCAGCCCGATTAAATACGAATTGGACTACCTGAAGAAGGAAGAATACGACCTGGTATACAGCTCCGGTCTTTACGACTACATCATGACCTTTCCGCTGGACGACAGCAAGGGAACGGTCGCCCTGACCAGAAACCTGTTCAATCTCGTAAAGCCCGGAGGCGCGCTGATCGTGGGGAACTTCAATCACAACAACCCCCGCGATCTTCGATTCATCATGGAATACGTATACGACTGGCGCCTGATCTACCGCAGCGAGAGGGACATGCTGGAATTTGCCCGATCCATCCCGGGAAAGGAGATCAAGAGCATCCGGGTGGAACGCGAACCGCTGGAAATCAATTATTTTCTGAAAATCGAGAAGGCGTAAGGCCCGGCGGGCTCAGATTCTTCCCTTCAACAAATAGGTGATCATCTCGCCCTTGCCCTTGACCTTGATCCGACCCCTCTTTTCGAAAACGAATTTGTCCGAAAGCATTGCCCGGGTCGTTTACGTGACCTGGATGCAATCCGGAAGGCCATGGGACTCCATCCGGCTGGCGATGTTGACCGTGTCCCCCCAAAGGTCATAGATGAACCTTCTCATTCCGATGACGCCGGCGATGACCGGACCCGTGTGGATGCCGATGCGCAGACTGAGCGCATGCTCTTTTCGGCTGTTGATTTTCGCAATGCGGTCGAGCATGTCCAAAGCCATTTGTGCGATGGCCTCGGCATGGTCGGTACGGGGAGTCGGAAGGCCGCCCACGGCCATGTAGGAATCACCCACGGTCTTGATCTTTTCAAGGCCGTGCCTTTCGGCAAGCTCGTCGAATATCGTGAATATCTCGTTCAGGGATCCGATCAATTCCGCGGCGGCCATCCGGGTGGATAATTCGGTGAATCCGACCAGATCGGCAAACAGAACCGTCACCTCCGGGAAATTGTCGACAATGGGATTTTCCCCGAGCTTCAGCCGGCCCGCGATCGGCGCCGGCAGGATATTGAGCAGCAGCCTCTCGGACTTTTCCGTCTCGATGCTCAACTGCCGGAGATAGGCCTGTTCCCGGTCTCGGAGCCGCTTCTTTTCGAGGCAGGCGCCGATCCGCGCCCGGAGAAGCACCGGATCAAAGGGTTTGTGCAGATAATCCTCCGCCCCCATTTCAATGCAACGGATCACCAGATCCATTTCTTCAAGCGCGGAAAGCATGATCACCGGGATATGACTGACGTTGTCGTCGGATTTCAGGCGCCGGAGGACCTGGAATCCGTCGATTTCAGGCATCATGATGTCCAAGAGCACAAGATCAACGGGGCGGCATCCGAGCATTCTGAGCGCGTCCCGCCCCGACGCGGAAACAAAGGCCGTATAGCCGTCGCGCTGGAGGCGGCGCTGCAAAAGATCGCAATTCTGCTCATTGTCGTCGACAATCAGAATGACACCGCCTTCGGCGGTCTTCTGTGACGGCATCTCGTCGTAGAGGCGTCCGACGGATTGGATGGTCTGAGGACCCGTCCAATGGGCGCCCGGAGGAGGTGGGTCCGTGTCCGTCTTGTCCTGCCACGGGTGTGAAAAACCGTTGACCGTGGACACAAAGCGTTCCGTTGCATTGAGAACCACTTTCAGGTCGGAAATGAACTGTTCGGCATGCCTCTGCTCCATCCCGTCGAGCAAGGTTTCAGCGCATTCCTCGATCACGGTGATGGGCGCCAACGTGACATTTTTGATCCCGGCACGGAGCTGGTCCATGTCCAATACGGCCTGCATGCCGGTTTTCTTCGGATCGAAAAGATCGTTGACGAAACCCAGCAGTTGATTCCCGGCCGCATGAATCTTCCTCAGGTCCGGAAGGCACTCCGCAAAATCCCCCTCTTCCAGATCTTCGATCAGCATTTCGCTGTACCCGATGATTCCCATGATGGACGTGCGCAAATCGTGACCCATCCGTGACAGGAAGGGATGCCTCTGCAGGGGTTTTTGCCGGGGCCCTCCCGTTTCGGAATCACCGATCATTCCTTTTTTCCGCACAATGCCCATCACTCAACCCGGACCGCAACGGTCTTCCCCTTTTTTTTCATCCCCACAAAAGGGCGCCCGGAATCGCTTACCAATGCCGTTTCGTGGTATAATCCCAACACCCTTTCAAAAAGCTGCCGGTTCTTATATAGGATCAGCCGGTTGTGTCAAGATTTATATCGGAACATCCCTGTTACGGGAGGGAGGCTGCAATGAAAATCTATGAAGGCACGGTCATCTCCTGCGATGCCGGTGATCATGTCCATCGATACCTCGTGGAAGACCAGGGGCGGATTCTTCACGTGGGAAACGATCTTCCCGCGCAATACGGGGGTGCGTCCCGTGAAGTCCTGCATGGAAAGGCGCTGCTTCCGTGCTTTGGGGATACCCATATCCATTTCGCATCGTATGCCCTTTTCCATGCGGGCCTCGACGTGAGGTCCGCGAGGAGCCTGCCCGAAATGTGCGAGCGGATCCGGACGTTCACACGAACAAACAGCGACAAGATTGTCATGGGATTCGGCGCCTCTACCCATTCGGTCGGAGAAAAAAGGCTGATCTCACGGGAAGAGCTCGACCGGGCCTGTCCGGACCGTCCGGTTTTCATCGTCAAGTATGATGGCCACTGGAGTTTCCTGAGTTTTTCAGACAGAAATTGCTAAAAGTAAATAATATCAATGTGTTATTCTTATTATCATCTGAACTTCTCCGAAATTTGAACGCAGAAATGTGGTGCAATGATTATAGATACTTGGGAAATCGGATAGGGTGGGTAATGCTCAAAAAGTTAACATGCTGCCGAAAACTCAGGAAACTCCAGTGATGGCCATGCCTGCATCCTGAACAGCAGAACCATCGCCATGCTCCCGAGAAAAATGAAGGGCCTGCGCGGCTGGCACGAGAAGTCCGGGGAGATGAATCAGGAGGCGTTCTTCGCCGTCACCGATTTCTTGACCAAAAAGATCTCCCTGCCCAGGACCCTCCGGAACATGCTCCAGGCCGTCGGCAGCCTGACGGACCGGGGGATCGGAATGATGCATACCGTTTCCGGGGTCGGTTTTCCGCTCGATCTGGACGTTACGCTGGAGACGATCCTGGGAAAGGGGCTGGACAGCGGCTTTCAGACCCGGCTCTTCTTCCAGACCCTGGATCCGGCCAAGGTGAAAAAAAGGAAGCTCCCCCGGGTGGGGGGATGCTTCGCGACGGCCCTGGACGGCTGTTTCGGCAGCGAGGACGCGGCGCTCAGGCAACCGTACGCGAACGATCCGCAAAATCGCGGGATTCTCTACCACAGCGACGAGGAGGTCATCCGCTTCGCGAAACGGGCCAACCGCGAAGGGATGCAGATCGAGATGCATGCGATCGGCGACGCGGCCTTCGACCAGGCCGTGACGGCCCTGGAAGCGGCCCTGAAGGACTGTCCGAGGCAGGATCACCGCCACGGCATCATCCACGCCTGCCTCCCCACCGACGAAGGGCTTCAGAAATGCGCCGACCTCGGCATCCAGATCCCGCTGCAGCCCGCCTTTCTCCATTGGAACCTGGAACCCCTCGATTTTTTGAACACCCTTCTGGGGAAGAGGACCGAGCAAATTTCTCCGTTGCGGAAGATGACCGATATGGGGATCATCCTGAGCGGCGGCTCCGACGCCCCCTGCACATTGCCGGACCCGATCGCCGGCATTTATGCCGCCTGCAACCACTTTATCCCCGAGCAGTCCCTCACCATTCCGGAGGCCTTGAAGATGTTCACATACCATGCCGCCTGGACGACTTTTGACGAGAAGGAACGAGGTTCCCTGGAGC
>JAXDCM010000014.1:0-21810 GCA_034677965.1 Syntrophales bacterium | reverse complement strand
TAAAACCCCTTAGATACGAAATGAGATAATGATGGAAAACAAGATCATCATTTACGGAACGGACTTCTGACCCTTCTGCATACAGGCTCGGGCAGCCTACGGTGACAGGGTCGTGTAAAATAACGTTGATGAGAATCCTACAAAGCTCGAAACAATGCTGGCTCTATCTGGAGGCAAACGGCAGGTTCCCGTCATTGTGGATGGCGATCGGGTGATTGTCGGCTTCCACGGAGATGTTACCTTGCGAGGTGGTGTTCCGCTATTCGGTGGAGTCTGACCCGTGGATCAGGGTCCTCGGTGAGGAACCAGACACTTTTAACTGTTTTCCTAATGGATCTTGGCTGGAGGCAAAGATGAAAGACTTTATCCTTGTAATAAAAGCCCTTTCCGATCCGAATCGTGTGAAGCTTCTCAAAATGCTCCAGGAAAGGGTGATGTGCGTCTGTGAGATCCAGGCAGCGCTGGGCATCGCCCAGCCAACCGTTTCCAAACACCTCAAGATCCTCGAGAGCGCGGGTCTGGTGGGGCGAAAGAAAGACGGCCTGTGGGTCAATTACCACCTGTCGGACGGCCGCAGCAGTCCCTACGCAGCCAGCCTGCTGGGCAATCTGAAACACTGGCTCAAGGACGACCCGGCAATTCGCAACCTGACGGAAAGAATTCCAGGCATTCTACGTGAAGAGATATGCAAGAAGACCTGAACCGTTCATCTATCGCTGATAATTGAGAACCGCAGCGTGATTTTAAGGAACTGCCATGCCGGAAGACGACATCACCCGGATCCGGATCAACAACAATCTCATCGGAATCGTCGGACTGACACAGGTCATTGACGAGATGACTAACCCATACAGCCATCGCTCGGACAATGAAATCGGTGCGGAGATGATCCGGCGGCTTGAGGCTAAAAATTACATTCCCCACCGGGCCAGAGACCTCTATGCCAAGGCGCTTGTGCAAGAATTTAGAAAGCACCTCGGACAGACCGTGGATGACCAGACCGTGGAAGGCTTGCGCATAGCAGTGTTAGGTCCGGGTTGTGCCCGCTGCACACAGATGGAAATCGACGTTCGGGAGGTCCTGGCCGAAATGAAGTTGCCCGGTGAACTTCAGCATGTCACCGATATCCGCGAGATCGGCCGGTACGGCGTGTTGGGTCTTCCCGCCCTGGTGATCAATAACCGGGTTCTGTCCGTCGGAACGATCCCGCACAGGAACAAGATCAAAGAATGGTTGAGCGAAGCTATCAAAGACAAAAGGGAGGATTGACATGATGGACATCAAGATTCTGGGACCGGGGTGCGCGAAATGCCATCAGGTGGAAAAGATTGTTAAAGAGGCGGTGGCTGAGACGGGCCTTGATGTGAGCATCGAACATGTTACGGATTTCAAAAAAATCGCATCCTACGGAGTCTTTGGCACGCCGTCGGTGGTTATCGACGGCGAAGTAAAATCGGTGGGCAAGATCCCTAAGAAGGAAGACGTCAAGACATGGATCGGCAAGTTGTAAGTAAATTGTCACACCTGAAAATCAAGAAGGAGCATTTATAAGCATGAGGAAATATTTAGAGAAAGTACAGGATTTTCGTTTTTTACCGGTTTTTGTCATCGTCAGCATGGCCGTGGGGATCGCCATTGGCAAATGGTATGGAATATCGAACTTTGCCTTGACGCCACCCATTGACGCAATCAAGGCGATTTTTTCAGGAACCTATCAGTTCACACTGGCCAACAGTCTTGCCTTGGGCGTGGTCGTCGGCCTGTTTCTCATGATCTACCCAGCGATGACGAACGTCAAGATCGAGGACCTGGGCAAAGCCGCCACTTCTCCGAAACAACTGCTGTTGGTCCTATTTTTCAATTACTTGGTCGCCCCATTCTTCATGCTTCTTTTGGCGAAGATTTTTCTGTCCTCCTATCCCGATCTGTATGTTGGCCTCGTCCTTTACGGGCTCGCGCCGTGCATCGCCATGGTCATCGTTTTCACCTTTCTCTCCCTGGGAAACAATGCCCTGGCCATTGTGCTCGTCGCCATCAATTCCATCTGCCAGATGCTCTTGATCCCGGTATACGCGAGGCTCCTCCTGGGGGATGTTTCCTTTGATGTCTTCGTCGTCGGGGAAAGCGTTTTGCTCTATCTTGGCCTTCCCCTGATCGCCGGTTTCCTGACCCGGCGGATTGCCGTGGCCAAGCTCGGTGAGGGGGGCTTCAGGCATTTCAAAACCTACCTGGATTCCCTTTCGATCATCGGCCTTCTTTTCACCCTGATTGTCATGTTCGCGCTCAAGGGGGACCTGATTCTGGAAAACCCCATGCTGATTGTTCACATGGCCGTTCCCATGACGCTCTTTTTCTGGTTCATGTTTGCCGTCGTGTACCTGGTGAGTTGGAAGCTCGGCCTCAACTATAAGGATTCCGTGGCGGTGGCTTTCAATTCCACAGGGCGGGACTTTGAAATCGCGATCGCGATCGCCATCACTGCCTTCAATCCCGCGGTGGCGCTGGCTACGGTCATCGGTCCCCTGATCGAGGTTCCCGTGATGCTGGTCCTTGTGTGGGCGGCCAGGCGGACAAAACTCGTTCTGTTCAAGGAATCCCCGGCAACCGAAAAGGCCACTGTGACCATTCCGGCGAAATAAGCCATCGGCAAGAGGATTGAGGAGGAAATCGTGATGTTTAAAAAGATTCTCTTTCCCATCGATTTTTCACGCCACTCGGAGAGGATTATCCACCGCATTCCCGATCTGAAGCGCATGGGAATGGAAACAGCGGTATTGATGCACGTGATCAATCCCATCAAGGCTGTCCACTGGTGGATGCACGTGGATGAAGAAAAACTCCACAGAGCGAAGGCGGAGGCCGAAAAAAGGCTGCGGGACATTTCCGATCGTCTCACCGCCCGGCATGAAATAAGATCAGAATACCGGGTCGATGTCGGTGTGACAGATCATGAGATCATCAGGACGGCTGAAGAACAGACCGTTTCGCTCATCATCATGGGGGCTCATGGACGAAGCTACATCCGGGGAGCACTGCTGGGAAGCGTAACACAGAATGTCCTTCGTCGAACAAAGACGCCCCTGCTGATCGCTCGTTTCAGGGACCCTCAGGAAAAGGTTGAAGAAAATCCACATTTCTTCGCCCGGGACATCTGTGCAAAGGTCCTCTATCCAACTGATTTTTCCGAAAACGCCCTTCGGGTCCTTCGGCGATTGAAAACCTGTAAACAGGAGGGTGAAAAGGAAGTGATTCTGCTTCACGTTCAGGACACCCGAAGGCTGCTTCCCCATCTGAAAGACAGGATGGCAGAATTTGACCGGATTGATATGGAAAGGCTGGGGGAGTTGAAAAGACAGTTGGTTTACGCCGGTTATGCCGTACGTGCCGAACTGAGGACAGGCGTTCCCTTTGTGGAAATCAACAAAGCTGCCGAAGCGGAGGATGTCACGCTCATTGTCCTGGCGTCTCACGGGAAGAGCAACATCCGCGAGGCCCTGACCGGAAGCGTCACGGAGGCAGTCGCCCAACAGCATGTTCGGCCCGTCCTCGTTGTCCCGAGGGATGCCGGAGATTAGCGTGGCGAATTCGGCAATAGAAGAATCTTGAAGGGGGGATTGAACCATGGCCGACACCTGTTGTTCGCAAGGCAGCAACCGGATGATCATCTGGTGCGCGGGGGCGGCGAACGTGGGACAGATGACGAACCGGATCGCCGTGGAGTTGAGCGATGAAGGCTACGGTCGGCTGTTCTGCCTGGCCGGGATTGCCGCGCATCGGGGCGGTTTCGTCCGCTCCGTGAAAGACGCGGAGGACATGCTCGTCCTAGATGGCTGTCCCATCGCCTGCGCCCGGAAGATCATCGAGCACGTGGAAGCCGCCGTGAAGAATCATTTCGTCATGACCGAATGGGGCGTTGAGAAAAAGATGACCCATACGCTGGACCGGGACATGACGGATCGTATCAAGGAAGAGATCAAAACATCTCTTCGATCCATAGACGCAAGCGACGCCGCGGCATCCGGAACGGATTGAAGTTGACCTCGGAAGTACGCGATTAAAAATGGGCAAAAGGAGGTATCTGCATCTCATGAAAGCAAAATCAGTGGGATTCATCGGCGGAGGACGGGTGACACGGATCCTTCTGGGCGGTTTCAGAAAGAAAGAAAAGTCGTTCGAGGATGTGGTGGTAAGCGACAACAATGAAGAAGCCTTGAAAAAAATTACGGCCACATTTCCGCGGGCCGTGACTTGCATCAACGGTAATGCACAGGCAGCCGCCCGGGACATCGTCTTCCTAGCCCTTCATCCACCGGCGATCGGCAGCATCCTGGAAGAAATCAAACCGCATCTCCATTCAAGGTCGGTCTTGGTTTCCCTGGCGCCTAAGGCAAGCATTGTTGGTCTTTCCAAAGGGCTGGGGGGGTTCGGCAGAATCGTTCGCATGATCCCCAACGCGCCCTCGGCCATCAATAAAGGTTACAATCCTATCGCGTTCTCCGGGGCATTTGAAAAGGAAGAGAGGAAGGATCTGATGGATTTTTTCAAAGTGCTCGGGGACTGCCCGGAAGTCGCGGAAGACAAGCTCGAGTCCTACGCCATCCTCACCGCCATGGGGCCGACCTATTTCTGGTTCCAGCTCAACGAACTTCAGAAGCTCGGCGAATCCTTCGGCCTCACGCCAAAAGAAACGGAAAAAGGCCTCTCCAAAATGATGAAAGGGACATTGAAGACGCTGTTTGAATCGGGCATGTCCTTCGAGGAGGTTATGGACCTGGTTCCCCTGAAACCTCTGGGAGAAGAGGAAGAGAAGATTCGGGCCATTTACAGAAACAGGCTTGGCGGTCTTTATCAGAAGTTAAAGGGATAGAAGAAATCACCACCACTGATGGATAGCAATTCATTCCCAAGTGGAGACTGACAGAGGAAAAACAATATGAAGAAAACGATCGGTGCGGCATTCACGGGCCTATGGATTGGTCTCTTGCTGATGCTTGCCCATCCCGCTCTTTTGGGTGCGGAAACCAGGCAAGTTCCCGTTAAGGACATGGTGACGATGGTGGATCTCGGTGCCAGGTCGTGCATTCCCTGCAAGATGATGGCGCCGATTCTGGAGCGCATGGAGAAGCGGTATGCGGGAAAGGCAGCGATCATCTTCCTGGATGTCTGGAAGGATCCCGAACCCGCACGCCAGTTCGGCATCCGCACGATCCCGACGCAGATCTTCTTTGATAAGAAAGGAAAAGAGGTTTACCGTCATATGGGGTTCATGAGCGAGGAGGCGATCGTCGCCCAACTCCAGGCCATGGGCGTCCGGTAGAAGGCGGCTGCCGTGTTGGAATCTTTCTTCCTGACGCTCAACCACTGGATGACGGGCGCCGTGGTCCTGGCTGCCCTCGGGTGTTTCCTGTGGGGCATGGTGAGCGTCCTGTTCAGCCCCTGTCATCTGGCATCCATCCCCCTGGTCGTCGCCTATGTCGGGGGCCAGGAAGCCATGCTGAAACCCCGCCAGGCGGCCTGGTATGCCGTTTCATTTTCCTTTGGCCTGTTCATCACCATTGCACTGATCGGCATCGTCTGCGCCTTTCTGGGCCGAATGCTGGGAGACGTGGGAAATTACTGGCAGATCCTGGTCGGCCTGATCCTCCTCTGGGTTGCATTTGGCATGATGGGCGTGGAATCCTGCTCCACCTCGGGCGGCCTTCTCTACCGCCTGAACCTGAAGGGTCTCTGGGGCGCTTTTGTCCTGGGCCTGGCTTACGGGTTTTTGTCCGGCTCCTGTACCTTCGGATTCATCGCCCCGATCCTGGCTGTCATTACCATTCAGCAGAAAGTGGCTGTCGGCATTCTTTTCATCACCCTGTTTGCCCTTGGCCATTGCCTTCCCATCGTGATTGCGGGCAGCTCCACCGCCCTCGTAAGAAAGCTTGTTGAAAGCCAGGCCTGGCAGGGAGCCGGTTCCTGGTTCCGGAAAGGGGCCGGTGTGGTCATCGGCTGCCTGGGCCTGTATTTTATGGCCAGTCCCTTTATCTCGGGCTGAAAGAACCATGACGGCAAGGCAGGCACTCGAGGATGTCCTCAGAAAAATCTATGTCGAACCGACGACAAGATGCAATTTGAACTGCCTGACCTGTGTCCGCAACGTATGGCAAGAACCGCCGGGGACCATGGAATGGCCAGTTTTCGAGACGCTCATCAGAGGCCTGAAAGACTTCCCGGAAGCGCAAACCATGGCTTTCTCGGGCACCGGTGAACCGCTTCTGCACCCCCGCATCGCGGACATGGTCCGTATGGCCCACGAACGGGGCCTCCGAACGGAGGTGACCAGCAACGGTCTGCTGCTGACCCGTGAGTTCGTCTTTGCGCTCCTCGATGCGGGTCTCGACCAGTTCGTCGTGTCGATCGACGGGACCGGAAAAAATCAGGGAGAGGTCCGTCCCGACGCAGCACTGGAAACCATCATCCGCAATGTCAAGATGTTTTATAAATATTACGACCACAAGGTCAGACCAGCGGTCCGAATCGGAATTTCCTTTGTGGCCATGAAACGCAACATTCGGTATCTGCCGGACCTGCGTCAGGTCGCCACCCGCATCGGCGCTTCATTCATCCTGGTCTCCAACTTTCTTCCCCATGAAGAACATCTCCGTGACGAGGTTCTTTACCATGTGCGGGCGACCGCCCGCGAAAACCCCGGGAAGCCCCGGGCGCCCCTGTGGATGCTTCCGTTTATGGACTGGAATGATCACACATCAGATGCCCTTGCAAAGGTATTGCGCACGCAGCCGAACCTGAGCATTCTGAATTTCGACCTGAACGAGCGCAAGAATTACTGCCCGTTCATACAAGCGCAGAGCCTCTCCGTCGCATGGAACGGTACGATCAGCCCCTGCCTTCCGCTCTTGCACTCTTACCCCTGCTATACCATGGGACGAAAGAAGGATATCCGGGCCTATGGAACCGGCAGCCTGAAGAACCAGGACCTTCTTTCCATATGGAATAATCCGGAGTATGCGGCCTTTCGCCGGCGCGTTTACAGTTTCCAATTTCCATCCTGTACGGACTGCAGTTGCCACCTGCAGGAAAACAATGAAGCGGATTGCGACGGGAATCCTTTTCCGGTCTGCGGCGATTGCCTGTGGGCCAGAGGCATTTTGCGGTGCGCATGAAAGCGATTTTCATTTTCAAGCGCCGTTTCACTTGAATGAGGGAGCAAAATGAGTGCTTTCTGGATCATGGTCATCGGTCTGGGGGTTCTATCCACAGCGTCCGGCATGCTGGGACTGGGCGTGGCGTTTTCCGCTGTCCCCTTTCTGGCCCTTTTTCTGCCGGATCTGGTCCATCAGGTCCAGCCCCTGTCACTGCTTCTCAACGGGATCACGGCCCTGTTTGCCGTTTTCGGCTTTGCCCAGAGCGGTTACATGGACTGGCGGAAAGCCATGACGCTCGCCGTTGTCACCACGGTGTCCGCGCCTTTCGGCGCCTGGCTTGTCCAGTACACACCCGTCATGATCGTCTGGTCCGCCTACCTGGCCTCCGTGATCTACCTGGCTTACCGTCTCTTCCGGCCGGTCAAGGCACGACCCGGGGAGGAAAATTTCAAACTGGCATTGATCCTGGCGGTTCCCATCTCCGTATTGAGCGGCCTGCTCGGTATCGGCCCCGGCTTTCTCCTGATGCCAACGCTGATCCTGGTCGGCTTCGAGCCGAAGAAGGCAGCGGGAATCAATGCCTTCGCCGTCACACCACCCTCTTTTTCCGCACTCCTCCCGCACATTTCAACGGCCCGCTTCGAAGTCAATCTGACCATTGCCCTGTTGCTCGTTGGGGCGGCCGGCTCGTTCCTGGGAGCTAGGCTGACCAGTCTGTATGTGCCAAGTGGAAGGATCCGGCAATTTTTCGGTATACTCATCGTTGTTATGACAATATACAAGATCTGCACGCTCGTATAACCATCGACAGTAGAATCGGACAGGAATGAGACACAACCACGTCCAAGACAAGGCAAAACAGGCCTCTCTGAAAAACCTCCTTTTCGCCATCGCCATCAACGGTGGGATCGTGGCCTTCGAGCTGGTTTTCGGTCTGCTCATTTTTATTCAGGTCCGAAGCGCCCTGCTGTCCATCCCCGGGGCGGCTGAAATCAACGATCTTCACGTCTGGCGGACGGGCACAAACCGGAAGCTCCTTTCCGCGCATCTCCGCATGACGGAGCGTACATCGGACAACGAAACGATCATCCGGCAGGCGCAGGAGATGCTTCTGAATAAATACGGGATCAATAACACCACCCTGCAGATTCTGCCTTTCTTGGCCGGTGATATGGAGCACTGCAACCACTGCAACTGAAGGGAGCGCAACCATGATTTTTGAAAATGTGAAAGACGCGAGTGACAGGCTGCTGGATACCGGCTACATCTCGTCTCCGGAAATCGCCACGGTGGTTTTTCTGGCGGCATCGACGCAAAAGCCCATCCTTGTGGAAGGGCCGGCCGGTGTGGGAAAAACGGAACTGGCCAAGGCCGTCGGGAGGGCCCTGGACCGGAAACTGATACGAATCCAATGCTACGAGGGGCTCGACGAGAGCAAGGCGCTCTACGACTGGGAGTATTCCAAGCAACTCCTGTACACCCAGATGCTCAAGGAGAAGATCCACGACATCATCTCGGATGCCCGCACCCTCGCGGAGGCGGTGGACCGGATTGCCGTGAGTGAAGACGCTTTCTTCTCGGAGCGCTTCATTCATCCCCGCCCGCTGCTCCAGGCGATCCTCGCGGAGAAGCCGGTCGTTCTCTTGATCGACGAGGTGGACAAATCGGATCCTGAATTCGAGGCGTTCCTCCTTGAACTTCTGAGCGATTTCCAGGTGACCATCCCGGAGATCGGGACCCGAAGCGCCCGGAACGTCCCATTTGTCGTACTTACGTCCAACAACTTCCGTGAGATGAGCGACACGCTCAAGCGCCGCTGCCTTTACCTCTACATCGACTATCCCGAAACAGAGCGGGAGGTAAAAATCCTCCAGGTGAAATTTCCCGGCATAGACCGGCTCTTCGCCGAGAGGGTGGTGGCCGCCGTGCGCGAGGTTCGTTCCCTCGATCTCAAAAAAAAACCCTGTGTCTCGGAAACCCTGGACTGGACCCGGTCGCTGATGGCGCTCCAGATGGAAACGATAACACCGGAAGTCGTCCTCGATACGGCGAACGTCCTTTGCAAGAGCCGGCCAGACACCCAGACAGTCCGCGGCCACTTCTCCCGTCAGCCGGCAAAAAATCTTTCTGCCGACTGAACGGGGTACCGCCATGATCCGGGCGCTCCTGCAATTTGCCCGTCTCTGCCGCGCCGGCGGATTGAGGGTTTCCACGGCGGAGGTCCTCGCTGCCGTCCAGTGCCTGACGGCGTTGGACCTTGCCGACGAAGACTCTTTTCGCGCTGCCCTGAGAGCTAATTTCGTCAAGGAAAGAAAAGACCGGGAGCGCTTCGAGAAGATCTACGATCTTTATTTCCATTCCCTGCGCATCGGGGTGGACAGCCGTCAGGCCCGATCCCTGTCGAAACGGCTCCTCGACCTGGTGGCCGGTGGCCACGGGACGGAAGCCGACGCTGCCGCCTCCTTCCTCGCTTTTCTGGGCGGTGACACCGAACATTTCCTCGAAGAGCTTCGAAAGCTTTTGGATCTGGAGATAGACATCCCGGAGATTCCCATTGCAGAGAACGCTTCCGGAAGCGAGGCCGGGGAATCCGGAAGCTGCCTTCGCAGCGGCGCCGAGGGAGATGTTCCGTCAGGTGCGGATGACGCGTGCAGACCCCTTGGAGACCTCCTGATGGAACGCCTCGGCCTGGCCGGCCGGCAGGCAGCGGACGGTTCGCCGGGCCGGCGCCAGCCACAGGAAGCGAGACACAAGCCATACCGCCCCCGGAATCTCGGCGAACTCCCCTTTTCCCACCTGTCCCGCGGGGAGGCCCGGGAGGTGTATCGGGAGATCGAACGACTGACACGAAAACTGCGGGATATCGCCTCGCGGCGACGACGCCGGGAGCGGACGGGCGCAGTGGACATCAGAAAGACCATCCGCCTCTCGTCACGATATGAGGGCCTCCCCCTGGAGATCATTCTTCGGAAAAGACAGAAGCGCAAACCGAAGATTGTTGTCCTCTGCGATGTCTCCTACTCCGTTTGGCAGGTCGTTCCCTTCATGCTCAACATACTTTACTCCGTCCAGGACTGCCTGACCCGAGTTCGAAGCTTCGTGTTTATCGCCCAGGTAACGGACGTGAGCGAAACGATGAAAAACCACGATCTGATCGAGGCGATTGACCGGGTCATGGCGGATTTCAAACTGGAGTCCCCGCACAATGCCGTCTACGGAGATACAAAAGACCGCGATCCGTCAGACGCCGATCCGGAGATCTCCGACTACGGCGCGGCTTTTGAGCATTTCAGCAGAAGCCACGCGGACGTGCTGGACAAAAAGACGACCCTGATCATTCTGGGAGACGGCCGGACGAACTTTCTGGATCCTCGGCCGGATCTTCTGGAGGCGCTGCGGGAACGCTGCCGGCGCATCGTCTGGCTCAATCCGGAAGCGGAAGCGCTTTGGGAGGACGGCGACAGCAGGATCAGTGCCTATCGCCCGAGCTGCGACGAAGTCCGTCCTTGCCAGAACCTCAACGAGTTGAGCGATTTCATCTCCGGCCTCATACTTTGACATTTGACAAGGGACTTGGGCCTACCTACTCGGGGAATCGCTCCATATCTTTATCTATATTCATTGCTGGCTATATGGATTGTAAAACCCATTTATGTCTTTTTTAACAGTATTGCTTTATGGAATAATCTCTTGAATGATAGATTGCCGTTATGATATATAATCACCCAGTAGGGTGAGATTGACCCGCTTTCGACCGCCGGGATATCACGACGGAGGGAGCATACGTGGAAAAGTTTGTTTTTCTTTGCATGGTCGCCGTGGTGATGTTGGCCCTGTTTCTCCGCTACGGAGCAACGGCCAAGACAATGTCGCACGAACAGCTTGTCAGCAGCTACGAAGGCTCCAAGACCTGCGAGCGATGCCATCCCGGTGTCATTGACGATGTCCTACAGTCGGTTCATTACAAGCTCAAAGGGCCGGTCAGCACCATTGAGGGATTGTCAGGGGAATGGGGGGAAATCAACCGGGAATGCGGTTTGCCGGGGTCCATTTACAAACTCAATGCCGGTTGCAAGCAATGCCACATCGGCAACGGGGCGGCCATTACCGACCAGCCTACGGCCCGGGAGCGCGAGGGCATCGACTGCCTGATCTGCCATGCCGCCAAGTACGATTACAGCAAGCGTTCTGTTGTCCCCGCTCAGGACACACCTGAGGGGTTCCGGATCACCCAGGACCGAAGCCTGGAAGCCGCCAGATCAGTCGGCAGCAAACCATCAAGCGAGGCCTGCCTGCGTTGCCACAAAATGCCGGCCGGCGGTCCCTGGTGGAAGCGGGGCATAAATTTTACGCCTGAGCGGGATGTCCATGTGGCCGGGGGCATGGTCTGCGTTGATTGCCACAAGGCGAAAAAGCACAAGTTTCCCAACGTGAACGATCCGGGCGGATGGGCCAAGGAAACCACGTCGAAGAGCTTGAGCTGCGAAACCTGCCATGCCAACGTAAAGCACAAGAACCAGGCCTTGAACAAGCATCTGGCCAGGATCTCCTGCAATGTCTGCCATATTCCCACGATCGGCGGAGTTGTGACCCGGGATTACGTAAACCTTGTAAAAAACCCCAAGACCGGCATGTATGGCGTCAAGCCGGACCCATTCGATCATACGTACACCACGAAACCAACGTACCGTTTCTTTAATGGCAAGGCCACCCAAGAGATCGAGCCAATCGGTTCTATTAATGATCCGAAGAGCAAGATTACAGCTTTCAAGCCTTTGACTACTATTGCCCCAAGAGATGCAAAAACCAAAAAGCTCCTGTTCCAGAACCTCGACGTCCTGTTCAAAACGGGCAGCGTGGATCAGGCCCTGGCCCAGGGATTCAAACAGCGACCCCAGGAGTACTCCGGCAAATGGGAACCGACCAGCATAACCGGATATTTCATTCTCTCCCACGATATAACGAAGGCAAAAGCCCTGACCTGTGGCGATTGCCATTCATCGAAAGACCACCTCGGTCTGAAAAAATTGGGGTACAGTCCAGAGCGAGTCAAACAGCTTACTGACGATTCCGATACGTGTTCATGGTATCGGTAAGTATCTTAGAGTAGACGCAAGGATATTACCCCTCGGCACCACACCTCAATATTTGTACAAGACGATATTTTGACTTACCCTATAAATCAACACTGACCAGGGAGGCTACCATGGAAAAAATCTTTTCTTTTAAAGCGGTGTTGATGATTTTTCTTATTTGGATATTGTCCACTCCAGTTTTGGCTCAGGACTTGCCGGCCATCGTGTCCGCGGACTGGTTGGAAGCGAACTTGAAAAATCCCAGGCTGATCATCCTCGATGTCCGCAAGGTGGAAGACTACCGGGAAGGTCATATTCCCAATGCCGTAAATTTATACTACGGAGCCTGGGCTTACAAAAAGGGGGAGCTTTATACGGAAGTCCCAGATCCCGACGATCTGGATGATACGATCGGTTCCACAGGGGTCGGCTGGGATTCATGGGTCGTAATTGTGGGCAAGATGAATACGCTCAAAGAAGTTTATCAAAACTACCGTGTGGCCTGTACGCTTCGATATGCAGGCCTCGATAACGTCTCCCTTCTGGACGGCGGAATGAACAAATGGATCCGGGACAAAAAACCCCTTTCGATGGATGTTGTCAGGGCGAAGGAGAAGCTTTTCAAGGGTAAATACAAGAAGGACCATTTTGCCGACAAAGAATATGTCCAGAACCGCATGGGTAAGATCGTCCTGCTGGACGTCCGGGAAGCGGACATTTTTACGGGAAAGCGGAAGCTCGACTGCATCACGAAACTCGGGCATATTCCCGGGGCCGTCAACCTCTCTACTTCCTGCGCCTTCAACAACGATGGCACACTCAAGAACAAGGAAGTTCTTACTGCCCTTGTTGAGGCTGCTGTCGGAAAGGACAGATCGACGGAGATCGTCACGTACTGCGATGTCGGGCAGTGCTGCCCCGTCTGGAAATACCTGATGAAGCGAGTGCTCGGCTACAAGAACGTCCGGATCTACGACGGTGCCATGCAAGAATGGACGCTCGATCCGGATGCGCCGGTTGAACTGAATCAGACCACCAAATAGTAGAAAACATTCTTTTTAGTAAAACCAACAACACGAGCTACGATCGAAAAGAGGAGGGGAAAACCATGTACGATGGCAAAGATGAATTGCTGGTCATGCATGAGGACCTGAAAAAGGCCTTGAAGAAAACGAAACCGGCATGGGCCATGCTAATCGACACCCGAAGGTGTATCCTGTGTCATGCTTGCACACTGGGTTGCATGGTCGAGTACAAATCACCGCCTCGCATTCTATACAGGCCCATGTATGAATCGGAAACGGGGCGGTATCCCGATGTTCAGCGACAATTTATCGCCCGGCCCTGCCAACAGTGCGACAATCCCCCCTGTGTTGCAGCCTGTCCTAAGAGTGGTAAAGCAACCTGGAAAAGTACTGACGGTGTAACGAATAACATCATCTTGATTAACTACGAAGAATGCATTGGTTGCGGGAGATGCGTGGCGGCCTGTCCGTATAGCGCTCGCAACATGGATCGAGGGGACTTCTATACCGAGCAGACACCAAGCATTCCCGAAATGGAAAGAGGTCCGGCCTGGGAGTACGATAAGAAGTGGTACCGGGAAGGCAAGAATCTGCCTGCGGGAAAGGCACGGAAATGCCAGTTCTGCAATCTTCGTCTTAAGAACAGTATGCTTCCCGTATGTGTGACGACATGCATCGGTAGGGCCACCTATTTTGGCGATCTGGATGATTCGGACAGCCTGATCAGTAAGACAATGAAGTCTGGCAAGGTCGTTGAACTCAAGGAAGTGAAAGAGGCGGGAAAAATCGCAGACAGAATCGTGTCAAAAGCTTTTAAATTGAAGAGTGATGAATGGTCCTCACTCATCCAGGATGCCGTTAAAGCCTATCCTGGGAAAAGTCCCGTTTTTGGAAAATCGAATACGAAACCCAGAGTTTTCTATATCGTTTAGGGGGGTGCGAGGCCATGAAGGGAAAAAAGGATAAAGGATTGTCGCGAAGAGATTTCATGAAATGTACCGCCGTCCTTGGGGGCGCTGTTCTCGCATCGGAGATGCTTTGGGCACAGGACTTCATCCGGAGGGCGGAGGCGGGTCTTCTGACCAAGGAGGAAGCATATGAGTTGATGAAAGCCGAGAACATTCTCTACACATCGTGCCTGCAATGCAATACTGGTTGCGGGATCAAGGTCAAATTGTTCAGGAAGAATGGCAACGCCTACGCGCTTCGCATCGACGGGAACCCCTACAATCCATTCGTCGCGGTTCCCCACCTCCCCTACAAAACGCAAATGGGTGAAGCGGCGGCACTGGACATGCCGATCTGTCCGAAAGGCCATGCGGGGCTTCAGACCACCTATGACCCCTACCGCATTGTGAAAGTCCTGAAAAGGGCAGGAAAGCGCGGTGAAAACAAATGGACAAACATTCCGTTTGATCAGGCGATTGATGAAATCGTGAACGGTGGATATCTTTTCAAACATGTACACGGAGAAGAAACTAGGCAAGTAGCGGGGCTTAAGGAGATTTACGCCTTGAGAGATCCGAAAGTCATGAAGGCCCTCGGCGATGAAGCAAAAGTCATCGGAAAAAGCAAAGACCGGAAGAGTGCGGTAGATGCCTTTAAGAAGAAAAACGCTGTTCATCTCCAATATCTGATCGACCCGGACCATCCCGACGCAGGTCCCAAAAACAACCAGATGATCTATGCCTGGGGTCGAAAAAAATCAGGACGTTCGGAGTTTGCCTTACGGTTCTTCCGGGATTATTTCGGCACCGCGAACTTTCATGGCCATACCACCGTCTGCCAGGGTTCCCTTTATTTCGCCAGCAAAGCGTGCAGTGAACAGTACGTGAATACGGCCTTCACAGGTGGTCAGAAATTTTACTGGCAGGCCGACGTTGAAAACTCCGCTTACATCCTCTTTGTCGGCAGCAACCTCCTGGACGCCAACTATGGTCCACCCAACCGTGGCGCAAGGCTGATGCCCAATATCACCTCTGGAAAGACCAAGATCGTTGTAGCCGACCCCCGGTATAGCAAACTCGCCTCAAAGGCCCACAGATACCTGCCCGTGAAACCGGGCACTGATGGGGCTCTCTTTTCCGCTATCCTTCAGTGGATGCTGAAGAACAACCGGTATGACGCCAAATTCCTGGCAAACGCAAACAAAGCCGCGGCAAAGAAGGCCGGTGAACCGACGATGACCAATGCGACATGGCTGGTGAAAATCGGAGCTGACGGTAAAGCGGGAAAGTTTCTGCGCGCTCATGAAATCGGCATCGCCAGCGTTGAAAAAAGGAAAGACAAAACCGGCAAAGAGCTCGACTTTGAATTCATGGTGGTTATGAAAGACGGCAAACCAATCGCCGTGGATCCCAATGACGAAAAGGATGCCGTTTTCGGCGACCTGTTCATCGATACGGAGATCAAAGGCATTAAGGTGAAGAGCCCGCTCCAGTTGATTTCCGAGGAAGTGAACCGAAAAACCCCCGAGCAATGGTCCAAGCTTTGCGGCATTCCCAAAAAAGACATCGAGGTAGTTGCGAGGGACCTGACCAGTTACGAGAAAAAGGCCTGCGTGGACGTCCATCGTGGAGTGTCTCAGCACACGAACGGCTTCTACAACGTTTTCCTGGCCTGGACCATCAATCTGCTGCTGGGCAATTACGACTGGAAAGGGGGCATGATCGCAGCTTCGACCTTCAGCCAGTCAGGCTCAAAAGCAAGCCAGCCTTTCAACCTGAGCAAGATGAACCCAGGCATGTTGGGCAATTTTGGCATCAGCATCATTCGGCATGATGTACGGTACGAGGACACGACTTACTTCCAGGGCTATCCCGCGAAAAGGAACTGGTGGCCCCTGGCCAGCGACATCTACCAGGAAATCATCCCATCCATGGGCGATCAGTATCCTTATCCGGCCAAGGCCCTTTTCCTCTATCACGGTGCCCCCAATTTCTCCCTGCCGGCTGGCCAGACGAATACGGAGATCCTGCTGGACCTGAAAAAAGTCCCTCTCTATTTTTGCACGGACGTGCTGGTCGGCGTCACATCGCTTTACGCCGACTACATCTTCCCGGAATTGAACTATCTGGAGAAATGGGAATTCCAGGGCAGTCATCCCAACATGCCGACGAAGGTTCAGCCCATCCGGCAGCCGGTGATTGCGCCGCTCACCGAAACGGTAAAGGTCTTAGGTGAGGAAGCCCCCTGCTGCCTTGAATCCGTCCTGATGGCGTTGGCGGAAAGACTGGGAATGAAGGGCTACGGCAAGGACGGGTTCGGACCGGGACAGGACTTCATTCGGCCGGACGATCTATACATCCGCATGGTCGCCAACATCGCCACGGATGACGGCGCCGCTGTTCCCGATGCGGATGACAAGGAACTTAAACTTTTTTTGGATTCAAGAACGCACCTGCCGAAGACAGTTTTCGACCCGGTCCGCTGGGAGAAGATCTGCGGTCAGAACTGGAGGAAAGTGGTTTACATCCTGAACCGGGGCGGCCGGTTCCAGGATTATAAAGATCAATATAAAGGGGAGCAGGTAGCTAACAAGTATGGGAAACTGATCAATATCTATCAGGAAAAAACCGCCCTGACGAAAAACGCCTTCACCGGAGTCCAGAATCCCGGGTATCCGCTTTATCTGCCCATCGTCACCAACCATGGGAAAACGCCTGAGAAAGCGGGTTTGACAAAAGGCTATGGACTGCGAATGATCACGCAGAAAGACATCACGCAGACAAAATCACGGACCATTGTCGACTACTGGCTGAACGCTATTTATCCCGAAAACAGTATCATTGTGAATCCGCGAGATGCCGCAAAGCTGAAGATCAACACGGGAGACAAGGTCAGAATTTCTTCCGCCACAAATCCGGAAGGGACCTGGGTTGTCGGCGCCGGTGAGAATAAGCCCATGATCGCCCTCGTGCAGGTATCTTCCTCAATACAGCCCGGCGTGGTGACGTTCGCCCACGGTTACGGCCACTGGGCAACGGGCGCGACCGACACCACAATCGACGGCAGGATCATCAAAGGCGACAAACGAAGAGGGGCGGGATTCAATGCCAATGCCGCCATGTGGACCGATCCGGATCTGATGAATACATGTGTCATGGATCCGGTCGGCGGCAGCGCTTCCTTCTATGATACGATGATAAACTTGAAAAAGATCGTATAACTTCGTCATTGCAGATCAAACATTAGGCAAAAAGGTGGATCACGCAGCGCGTTTGCTGATTCACCTTTTTTATCGTCATTTTTCATTTGAAGAAAGCTTAAATATATGTTAAAAAAAACATAAATATGTGCGAAACTAATTTTGGTATTAACCTCCCGACCTATCTTTCGTTATTTTCAACCGCCGGAGCAGGAAACTTCAATCATGGGACTTTACATCAACATCGAAAAGTCATTTCCCTCTTTTGATCTTGCCTGTTCATTTTCATGCAAAAATAAAAGAATGCTGGTTTTGATCGGGCCTTCGGGCGCCGGGAAGACAACCATGGTAAGGTTGATTGCCGGTCTGGAGCGTCCGCAGAAGGGAATTATTACCTATGAAAACGATACCTGGGTTGACACGGACAGGCGGATTTTTTTGAGGCCGCAGTTGCGCTGCGTGGGTTTGGTCTTTCAGGATTATCCCCCTTTTCCCCCATCTGAATATTCATCGCAATGTAGCCTTTGCAGCAAGTGACGGGAAAGAGGTCGAAAGATTGATGGAAGACTTTAATATCTGGCATCTCCGCTATCGGAAACCTCATGAGATATCCGGTGGGGAACGCCAGCGCTGCGCCATTTGTCAGGCATTGGCTCGAAAGCCCAGGATTTTGCTTCTGGATGAACCTTTCTCGGCGCTGGACGTTATAACGCGGCGCACTTTGAGGAATCTGGTTATTGATTTGAAATCAAAACTCAATATTCCCATCATATACGTGACACATGATATCAATGAAGCCCTTGCCATGGCTGACGACGTTGTCCCGATTGTAAACGGTAAGATCGATTATGACTGGATTCAATTGCCCCTTGAAGGGGAAGACGGGAGCAATGTGATTCCCATCAAGGCGGCAAGAAAACATAGATTGAGTTTGGCCTACTGAAAATTATGTAACATTAGCATGTTTACGCAGAGGCTTACACATTCATGAAAATCGGCACTTATTCCTATAAGGAATATATTCATCTGGTCAAATCATTCCACGGGAATCTGGCTCCGGGGCTGATCATCGGCGGCTTCATGGTGGATCTGGCCATGAAGAATCTTCCTCCGGGGGAGTTTTATGACGCCATCTGTGAAACTACGGTTTGTCTGCCTGATTCGATTCAGCTTCTCACCCCCTGCACCGTGGGAAACGGATGGCTCAAGGTTTTTGAATTTGGCCGCTTTGCCTTGACCCTCTATGAAAAGTACAGTGGCGAGGGGGTTCGGGTATACCTTGATCCGGAAAAAATGAACGAATGGCCACAGATCAAAGAATGGTTCCTGAAGCTGAAGCCAAAAGAAGAACAAAATATCGAGTTGATCCTAAAGCAGATCAGGGATGCCGGGTCCGCCTTGTTGAGTGTTCAGAAAGTCCGTGTCGAACCGGAACGCATAAGGAGGAAAAAACTAGGAGCAGTTGCCATCTGTCCGGTGTGTCGAGAGGCTTATCCGGTGAGAGACGGAAGCAAATGTCTGCCCTGCAAAGGTGAATCTCCGTATATTTAGATTGTGATATTGGTTTGCCATTTATAGGTTATGCATTTTTTACAGAATACTTCATTTCCACATGATCCCGAATCCTTTAATCCTGATGTGAAAATGTAACGGTCTTCGGCATCATGGCCCAAGCCGGCTTACTCCTCAGTATACCAAAAGATTCAGGAGGCAGCCGTCCATGGTTGCCATTAGAAAAACACTTGCCTAAAAAATTATTTGGACAGGCAGCTCTGCTGCTTCTGTACCGTATTTTCAATCACGGCAGTCACTCCGACGAAAAAATCCATAATACGCGGTACCTCCAGCTTGTAGAACATATCGAGGCCGCTCTTGCGTGAAGAGACAATCCCCGCCTCTTTCAGGACGAGGAGATGCTTGGATACGGTGGACTTGTCTAACTCGAACAATCCGCGAATCTTCCCGAAAGGGAACTCACCTTCTTTTAAAAGATCGACGATCATCAACCGCACCGGGTGGGCCAGTGCCTTGATGATTTTTGACCTGATTTCCGCTTCAGCGAATGTGATCAATACCTGATCCTTATATTGGCTTGTTGCTATTTATGCCAACAATAGTGATGGATGTCAAAGGGAAATTCAGTCCATAATTTAGGACGTATTGAGTGACCGGCTTCCTCGGCATCGCCTACATCAGAAAGGCATTTCCGATGACAGGCACAGCTATTCGAGAGGTCTTCCTTCTTAATATAGAAGCAGATTTACCAAATATCCGGCCGCAGTGGCCACCAGAAAAACATTCATTGCGAAAGCGAGGATCAACTTCTTCTTGAACATGGAAGAAAGGATGATCATCTCAGGAATGCTTGCCCCTGCTCCACCGATGATGAGGGCTAAAACCGTCCCCACCCCCATTCCTTTTCCGACTAGTGCGGCGCTGATTGGAATGACGGTTTCTGCCCGAATGTACATGGGGACTCCGATCAGAGCGGCAATAGGAATGGACCAGGGGTTGCCGGGACCGGCCAATCTGACGACCAGATCTTGAGGAAAAAAACCATAGATAAACGCCCCGATTCCAGCGCCAAGAAGTAGGTACCAAAATACTCCCTTAAATGTGTCAACCGCTGACGCAGCCGCGTTTTTCATCTTTACTTTAAAAAGTTTCGGCGTTGGATCATTTGTAACAAGCTTGACCGTGCAACATGTTGTTTGTGCCTGTTGCGCTACGAAGTGCCCTGTTTCGCCTGTACAGCAAATACTGGGATCCTGAAACACGGGTAAATCAGACAATATCTGCGTTTGAATGTTTTCAGTATAACAGCAGCTGTTGGCAGGTGGTCGGATCGCCACGAGTCCAGTATCATGTTTTGCTTTCTCATCCGTACAGCAGTCGCTCTGAAAATTAACCAGAGGCTTAACCTGATGTTCCATCCCGAGTTTTGCAAGGATAGCCGCCGCAACTATGGAACCGAAAAAGGTGACAACTACATAAACTATCGTTACCTTGAGACCTAGAAGTGACAGCAAAAGTGCAATAATCACGGGATTCAGAACCGGTGATGAAAAAAGAAATGCCATGGTAGGGCCAAATGGGACACCACCTCTCAGCAACCCTGCGGTGATCGGCACCGTGGAACAGGAGCAGAAAGGAGTCAGGGCGCCCAGACCGGCGCCCAAGACGTATTGTATTCCCATAAGCTTGTTGGAGAGAAAATCCCGTATACGGGCTGGCGGAAGGTACTCCGTCAGCAATCCGATGAGAAAGGAAACAGCCACAAAAATCAGGACAAGTTCACCGGCAATCACCAGAAAAAAATTGCCCGCTGTAATAAAATTTTTTAGTTCAAACACTTATGAAATCCCCCTTTATTGTTTACATTATCAACCTTTTGATTGTCAGATGTCGCTTTGCCATCTGCAGAAATGTACTAAGGCTGATGAGCAGAATGTCCCGCATGGCCGGTTCCATTGCCGTCAGTACTTTCAGCATTTTATTCGTGAGTTGGTCTTCAATCCGGTTTAAGAGAGCTTTGCCCTCTTCAGTCAAGCCAACACAACAAACCCTCCCATCACTCTGATTCTGTTCACGATAAGCGAGTCCCTTTTCTTCGAGACGAGCAATTATCCGTGTTGCACCGCTTTTCGTGACAGACGCACTCCTTGCGATATCCTGCATGGTACAGACATCAGAACGCAAAGCAGCGCGAAGCGAGCGAAACTCAGCGGCGGAGATCTTTTCACCGCAACATTCCTCCTCCATGCCTTGAGAACCAAAAAGATACATTATATCTTCTATCATTCCCGCAAGTTCTCTACCCTGTGCGTTTATCAATCCAATCCTCCTCCTTCTTCTATGCATGAAACTTGAAGTGATAAAATGTAATCGGTGATGCCCTTAAGATATATCGTTGATTATGTCAACTATTAATTTGAAAAAGCTTCATTTCGTTAGAACAAGTTTGGAGGCATATTTGCGATCATTTGCCCTTGACAAGCCGCCCTTTAATCCTTATTATCAGATCAAACTGATTAATCAGAATATAATATGATTTCTGAATTATGATCGGGAGGTGAAAATAATGAGTAAAACCGATGCGAAGAAATCCTGTTGTGCAGCGGGAAACGTGAATGCCGGCGGCTGCAAGGTGGAGTCACTGGTCAGCATCGACGAGCGGGGCCAGATGGTTCTTCCGAAGGAACTGCGGGAAAGGGCGAACATCAAAGCGGGCGACAAACTGGCCCTCATCAGTTGGGACAAGGACGGGGAGATATGCTGCCTGGCACTGATCAAGGCCGACAACCTGGCCGAACGGGTCAAGGAGTTTCTCGGGCCGGTTCTGGCCGGTGTGATCTCTGGATAAAACAACCTTTCATGGAGGTATGTCAATGAACGAAGCGGAAATCAAGAAAAAC
>JAXDCM010000013.1:0-4261 GCA_034677965.1 Syntrophales bacterium | reverse complement strand
TGAGTCCATATCGTGGCTTTGAATTCTTGGGCTGTTGCGAGGATGATGCTGTCCGCCATTGGAAGTTGATGTTCCAGGCTCAGCCTTGAAGCTGCGATTGCCCGTTGTGTGTCCAGATCCACAACCTTTCCTTTCTGCATGGCCACAACCGCCTGCAATGCTTCGTTCTCGCCGGACTCCCGCCGAATGACCTTGAAGACCTCGTAGATCGTTATCACCGGCACAGCCAGTGAATCCGAATCGCTCAGTGGGGGAAGGAAATGCTTGGCATTCGGCTCATCGGCAAAGTAGGCAAGCCAACCGGAAGAATCGACAATATTCATACTCTATCTTCCTCACGTTTAAATTCCGTGTTGATGCCTTTGAGAAATCCCCGAAGTTCTTTGATGTCGCGTTCCGGTATCAGTTCAATGCGACCGGCACATTCAACAATTTGCATTTTTTGGCCCGGTCGAAGCTTCAATGCTTCCCGGACGGTTTTAGGTATAACGATTTGATATTTGGGTGATACGGTTACGGATTGCATGCCAAACCTCCATCGATCGATTTTTGTGCTACGATATCATGATCGATATGGCTTTGTCAATTATGCAGTAGCGCGCTATGTTAGGAATCGGCTCGCTCCCTCCCTCTCCCGCGATAAAAAAGCCGGTTCCCTGTCTGCCTTAAAAATGAGACCTCGTCGACAATATCGAGAGACCAGATAAGAAAAAGAGTTGTGCGGTTCGCAGACAAAGCGGATTAGATTTCTTTGAAGCCGATCGCCTTGAGATAATCATAAGTCGGATCATAGAAGGTCGGTTGGCGCGTCGGATCTTCCCGATCTCCCGGCGGAACGACGATGACCATGCCTTGACGGGCTCGTGTCAGGAGGACGCGATAAGCGTTTTTCTGGTACTTTTGCCTATCGAGATCCTTGATGTTCCGCCAGGCGTCGCCGAGAAAGGACTTGTGCGTCCAGCCGCTCTTCGAAAAGCGAAAATCCGCATCCCATGTGACGCAACCCCAATCGAGCTCCAAGCCCTGAACGTCGAACTCGGTGGCCGCGTCTTCGAGATAGAACGAGGAGCGGACATCCTCTTTGCCGTTCAGGAACCAATGGACCGGATCCATAGGTGCACGGACGAAGATCGCGTCCGGTTTAAGGCGCTCGGCCTGCGATGAAACCATGATCCCGTACCTTTCGGTACCCTTGGCTTGGGAACGGAGCCAATTCTTGGCTTTCGGCAGATCGCGCGTAAGGACAATAGGGTACCGATCTTGCAGCTGAGCCAGTGTCCTTCGCGCTCTGTCCGGATCGAGATCAAGGATCTGTTTGATGAGCAGGGAGACATTCTCGGCCCTGAACGAACGCATGGAGACGGAAAGATGGAGGGCCGGCACATGTCGGACGTTCCGATGGGATTCGAGCTTCTTCAGGACTGCGCCTGCTCCATATTCGCTGTCCAGCAACTGGGGAGAGATGTAAATGCGCCAATTCGGATAGGATCGCATCAGGGAATCAATCCATTCCGCGATGCCCGCCTCTCCTCGATTAATCTCCTGGCCTCCCCCGACGAGACAGATTACGACCGCCCAGTCTCGATGCCGGTCGAGGCAAGAGATCAGGAATTCGGGCTCCGAGAGAACGAAGCCGGGATGCTTTTTCTTCCGTTTCATGAAATCGGCGGTCATTTCGACGTTCCAGGCGCGCTGGGCCTCGTCGAAGATGGTCACGTGATCCACCGGCGGCCTTTCCATATCGCGGAGCCCTTCATCCCGGAAATGATGGACGTTCTGGATGAAGGATTTGACCCGGCTCTTGGCTTCTCCCTTCTTGATGCTTAATCCCTGCGATTTCGTCCGGGTGACCATATCCCGGGCCAGGGCTTCCTGGAGGATCTTCACCAGCGGGCCGTTTCCGGAAAGGAATACGCTATGATGAGCGTCGGCCTTGTCGAAATATTTTGTGGCGATATTGAGGCCGACAAGCGTTTTCCCCGCGCCCGGAACGCCCGTGACAAAGCAAATGGCTTTCCAGCCGAATTTCTTGGAGTCCCAGATGACCTCCGAAATGGCATCCGAAGTCTGTCCGAGGTTGACCGCGCCCGCATCGCTGCGTGAGATTTCGGCCACGGAGTGTTTCCTATAAAGTGCCCGGGCAGCCTCCATGATGGTCGGCGTAGGACTATAGCGGCCCGCCTTCCAAGAGGGCCAATCAACCCTCGCCCCCCCGGCGAAATCCAAGACCGCCCGGAGGACGTCTGCAAACCCCTGGACATTAGTTTTAAGGGAGACGAGTAATTTGTCGTTCTGCGGCGTCATCTGAACGATAGGGAGGACGCTCCGAGCCTCGGTCGCGACGAGAACGGGCGCAACGAACACGTCGTGGCTCGTCTCATGGAAATTCTTGAGATCCAGCGCATAATCCGTAACTTGATCGAGGGCATACCGGGTATATTCTTTCGCCCCGGTCTTGAACTCGAGGACGAAGATGACGGGGCCGATGACGAGGAGCACATCGATCCGCTCCCCCATCCGTGGGATCGAATACTCGAAATGGATTCCTCCCTCATAGGAGCCGAGGACGCGGCGCAAAGTTTCGATTTCCTCGATCCACGCGTCCTTCTGGCTCAATTCGACCGGGAAGTCACTTCCTTGAGTCAGCTTTCCAATGATCTCGTCCGTGGTGGACCGGAGAAAGCCGTGGATCGAATCCGAATAGAACTCGCGGATCATTTAATGAACTTTCATATTCCAGCCATATTTTTTAATAGCCGGTTCTCCCGTCCCCGAGAGTCAGACATGACCGGGTCTGTCCGGATTGGATAAGAATGCGATTTCCCCCGGCTTGCACGATACGTACGGAACCGTCCAGAAACTCCATCGTTCCATCGCTGTTGAGAATAATTTGGCCCCCGGACGATGTCAAGGAAGGCCAGGCGTTTTGAAGTGGGCCGATGCGGCCAAAGGCCCGATTCCAAATCTAAAGCTATTCTATTCAAGCTTCGACAATTTCTATTGCAGGCCCGACAATGCTTTGTGCGTCTGAAAAGCGGTTATCTTTTTCCTGCGACTGTCCCATCGAACTTATTGACCCTCCGACTCCAGCTTTTTCGCCAGTTCGAGGGCAAAACCGCCCAGGTCATTTTCCGTGAACGCCTTCATGGTGCCGGCGCAGACCGATCGAATCACCACATCGGTCCACGCGTCGGGGATCCCCATCGCCCTGAGCTGTTTGCGAACAGCCACCGCCGCCTTGATTCCCTCGGTGGAGCCGATCGTATTGACGGCCTGGACCAAGTCCGCATCGCCCTGCACCACATCGGCAAATCCCTGCAGTTGATGTCTGATCAGCGATAGGACTTCGGCATTCTCCGTTTTCACGACGACGATGCCCGGTTCGCCCCGGGACATCGAGGCCGCATGACCGATGATCTTCGCATCGACAACGGTTATACTTGGATGTTTCGCCGCAGTGGCCGGATCGACGGAGAACGTGGTGGCCATGTTCAGGATCACGGCCCCCTTTTTCACAAAAACCTGAAGCTTTTCCAATATCTCGCGGACGGCCGAGGCGGGCACCACCAGCGCGATCAGATCGGCATCCCCGGCCTGTTCCGGTGAGACCGACCAGGATCCTCCCACCGCTTCCGCCAATTCCGACGCCTTTGCCGGAACGGTGTCGATGATGATCTTCTTCGTATCGGGCGGCAACCGCCGCGCGATCACGGACCCCATTCTTCCGGCTCCGACCACAGCCACGGTTATCGACATCCCATTCCCCTTACAGCCCCATGAACCGGGCGGCGATCGTCTTCATGATTTCGTTGGTGCCGGCGAAGATCCGGGTGACCCGGATGTCCCGCCACGCGCGGGCGATCGGGTACTCCTCGCAGTAGCCGTAGCCCCCGAAGAGCTGCATGCAGCGGTCGGCCGTGCGGGAGGCCATGTCCGTCGTCCAGTATTTGGCCATCGAGACCTCGACGACGATGTTCTTCCCCTCCATGTGGTCCGCGATCAGCTTGTCGATGAAGGTCCGGCCCAGTTTGACCTCGGTCGCCATGTCGACGATTTCGAACTGCGTGTTCTGGAACTTGGTCAGCGGCCGGCCGAAGGCCGTGCGCTCCTTGCAGTATTGGATCGTGATCTCCAGCATGTATTCGGCGGCCGCCACCGCGCCGATCGCGCAGACGAGCCTCTCCTGCTGGAGCTTCAGCATCAGCTTCAGGAAGCCCGACCCCTTGTCGCCGAGCCGGTTCGCCTTCGGAATCCGGCAGTC
>JAXDCM010000012.1:0-17981 GCA_034677965.1 Syntrophales bacterium | reverse complement strand
TCGGCCATCGGCAGGCGCTTGGCGTTTTCGGCCCGCAGACGCGAGTCTGCGGGCCTTATTTCCAGCACCCTCTCATTCCTCATCCAACCCCAGTAATTTCGCCGGATTTTTGCGGACCATGGTGTCGATCTCCTCACGGGTAATGCCCAGGCTCATCAGCCCGAGGACAAATATGCGCAACCCTTCCACCGGGGAGGGATTGCAGACCTGACCCAAATCCGAGGCGAGGACGCACCGATCCGGACCCGCTTTTCGAATGGCCTCGACCAGATCCTGAATCCGGGCATTGAAAAACATGGGGGTGGTGACCGCAAAGCAGTGTTCCAGGTAAGCGCCCTTTCTTGTAAATTCCAGTTGATCTGCCAAAGGAAGGCTCGGGATTTCATTGTGAGGATGCGTGATCAAGATCTTTTTCACGCCCCGACGGAAGGCCTCATCGACCAATATGCGACTTTCTTCCACCGAACAGTGAGAAGTGCCCAGGATGATGTCGGCCTGCGCGATCATATCCAGGACCTCCTTCATCTCCGGCAGGAGCTTCCCATCCCCATCGAGAATGGAGACCCCTTTCTCCGGCCACCTGACCCTGCCCGGCAGGGCGGCATAGGTCCCCCTAAAATGGCTGATATGGGCATCGGAAAAAATGGAGGGCATCCAGACCTCTTTGCCCCCGAAGGCGATGGCCGCCTCCACCGCATGGGGGTTGATTCCGCCGACCGACGGATTGAGGACCACGCCCCCAAAGGCATGAATGCCGGGAACGGCCTTTCTGACATAATACATCCGATTGGCATTGATCCCGTAATGGTCTTTATAGAGCAATGCCCTCATTCCGGCTTCCCGGGCTTCATGTGCAATTTCGATTTCGTCGAGCAGCCGATCATGGAGGTCGGGACTTGCGTGAAAATGAAGATCGATCGCCCCTTCCAATACATCCATCCGCTTATCCATAAGTCTTATCCGTCAAAGGACTCCCCTTGGGTTGACGCTCCTTTGGTTTGCATGTCACTATAGGAAAGTTCGATTTTCTTGTCTACGACTATTTGTCAAGACTCCTTGTCACAAAGGACCGGGGCCTGCTCTCCATAAAGGCTCTCCTGTTTCCCAAGAACTGTTTTTATGTGAACTGTTTTTTGTTGACTTGACGTTGTGTCTTCCATATACTTTGAAACATAAAGAGAATTTTTTCAATGGAGGGCGCTGGGCTCTACCATCTGTTGCCGAATCATCAGAAACGATGATTTGATCCATACCGTTTCGATTCCATGCGACGATGTTGGACATTTGAACACCGAGATTTCCGCTCCAGAAATGCGATCGTCGTCATCCGCTAAAACGTCATGAGAATTCGACTGAATGCAGTCAGGTATGCACTGCAAGTATGCTCGTGGATGAAGAGTAGATTGGCCGCATCAAAAGAAAGTACGAGAGGAATGACGGATCCTGACGAAGGGAATTTCACACACCGGGGAAAGGCATCGGTTTCGTTGTTCACAAAGAGGGACTTGCAGGCATTTGTCCTCTGCAAGCGACACATTGATAAGGATCGTTCGGAGGGAATATCATGTCAGATACTTGTCCGATAGCCTTTGATTTGATTGTAACCATCGTCAACAAAGGTTTTGCCGAAGAGGTGGTGGATGCCACTAAAAAGGCCGGTGCAGAAGGAGGAACCATCATCTACGGTCGCGGAACCGGCATCCATGAAAACATGAAACTGTTCGGGATACCGGTAGAGCCTGAAAAAGAGATAATCTTCACCATCATCGACCGAACCAAGTCGGAAAATGTGTTGGAAGCCATCCGCCATGCCGTAGACCTGGACAAACCGGGCATGGGGGTGGCGTTTGTGCTGGAGGTCGAAAAGACCGTCGGGATCTGCCACTTGTTGAAAGAGTGACGGAACCGTGGAACCCTCTATCCCGCAGGTGCGGTTGCAACGCAACGTCCCCTCCCTTAGCTGCTCCCAGGACAGGAAAATATGCTGCCTTTATTCAAGGAAAAATTTCGGGAAGTCCTTCAGGCGATCTCGCCTCTGATTGTGATTGTCTGCATTCTTCAATGGGCATGGGTACAGGCGCCCACCATGCTGTTCCTCCAGTTTCTCATCGGATCACTGATGACTACCGTCGGAATGATTCTTTTCCTGATGGGGATCGACATCGGGATTCTTCCGATGGGAAGAACCATTGGCGCCGAACTGCCGAAGAAAGGCTCCCTGTTCCTCATCGCGGTGGTAGCGTTCTCCTTCGGATTTGCCACCACGGTCGCAGAACCGGACGTGCTGGTTTTATCCAAGCAGATCGAGGAAATCACAAGGAGTGTCATTTCCGGGCACTCTGTTTTATATGTCATTGCCGTCGGCGTGGGGATTTCCGTCGCCATAGCCATGCTGCGTATCGTTTTCGGGATTCGCATGGCCTACCTGCTGACGGTATGCTATTCCGTCATCCTGATTCTTTCCTTGATCACCCCTGCTGAGTTCGTCCCTTTGGCCTATGACTCGGGGAGTGTAACCACCGGGGCATTGACCGCTCCCGTAGTGCTTGCACTGTCTCTCGGGCTCAGCTCCGTTCTTGCCCGCAGATCATCCGTATCGGATGGTTTTGGTCTGCTGGGATTTGCGTCTATCGGGCCGATCATAGCCGTGATGATTATGGGGATCCTGCGTTGAATGGCATCAACATTTTCATAAACTTTCAAAGCACCATCCTGAGTGTGACCGAAGCGGTCCTGCCGCTGGTGATTCTTTTTTTGATCTTCCAACTTCTGATGCTGCGCCTGCCGCGCCGGTATGTCGTCACCATACTCAAAGGCACTTTGCTGGCCTCGGCAGGGCTTCTGCTCTTCCTTCAGGGGGTGTATATTAGTTTTCTACCCTTTGGGCGGGCCATCGGCGAGGCCTTGGGCACGCTTCCTCACCGATGGCTTTTGATGCCGTTCGGCATCCTTCTCGGATTTTTTACGACTTGGGGTGAACCGTCGGTGCGGATTTTAGCCGACCAGGTGGAACAGGCATCGAGCGGATCGATCCGCCGGCTGACGGTGCTTTATGCGATTTGCACGGGTGTGGCCCTGATCGTCGGTCTGGGAATGTTGAGGATCGGTTACGGCATCCCTCTCCTCCATATCCTGATACCGGGATATGCGCTCGTCCTGGTGATCATCTGGTTCAGCGACAAAGAATTTCTCTCGATCGCGATCGATGCAGGCGGCGTCGCTACGGGGCCCATGGCAAACACTTTTCTTCTCGCCCTCGCCCTCGGCGCATCTTCCTCCATGGGTGGACAGGATCCCATCATCCATGGCTTGGGGTTGGTCGCGCTGATTGCCCTGGCTCCCATCATATCGGTCATGGTCCTCGGTTTTGTTCTGGCCATCCAGAAACGTCGGATGCTTTTAAAAAAAGGCAAATGAACACGGGGCGGTCCGCGGGACATGGACCGATCGCGATGTTTGCCGACAGGAAACGCAGGGGTGCTGCTACGGATCAAAACGGTTGGGGACCGCGAATCCCCCGCGCCTTTCCATCCCTGCCTGCGGACACCGTCCGTCCGATACCGATCTCAGGAATCCCATTGACTTTCAAAGCGAAAAAATGATAGTTCCATCGCGACTCCATGGAATGAGACGGGGCAAACCCGAAAGGCCGGCCTGGTTTATCGGAGGCCGCCCCTTAAAAAAGCAGAAGCGGGGGCATCATGTTCATCGAACAACGACAGGTGGGACAGATGGCGGTTTTCGCCTACCTGGTGGGCGACGAGAAAAGTGGAGAAGCGCTCGTCATCGATCCGGCGGCAGATACGGACGGCATCATCGCGGCGGCCGAGAAAAACAAGGTCCGCATTCAATACATTGTGAACACCCATGGTCATGTGGATCATATCGGCGGCAATGAGGATATGAAGAAACGGACAGGCGCGGCCATCGTCATCCATGAGGACGACGCGGACATGCTTGTCTCAACCCCAAGGGCAATGCTGATGATGTTCGGGGGAAAAGCCTCGCCGCCCGCCGACCGGACGGTCCGGGACGGCGATGATATCCAAGTCGGCGGGCTCAGGCTCCGGGTGATCCATACCCCCGGCCATTCTCCGGGCAGCATGGTCCTCTTGCTGGACGGCTATGCCTTCACCGGCGACACCCTCTTCGTGGAGGCGGTGGGCAGAACCGACCTGCCTGGAGGTTCCGGTGAAGTGATGTTCGATTCCATTCAGAGGAAACTCTGCACCCTGCCGGACGAGACGGTGGTCCTGCCGGGACACAACTATGGAAGCATGCCGACATCAACAATCGGCCATGAAAAGCAGTGCAATCCATTTCTACGCTGACCGACCGAAAAAGGAGACGGGGCATGAATACGGGAATGATGCATACAAAATTGGACGGAATGAAACTCATCGGCAAGGGAAAGGTTCGCGACATCTACTCGCTCGACTCCCATTTGCTGATCGTCGCGAGCGACCGCATTTCCGCCTTTGACTTCGTCATGCCGAATCCCATTCCGGGAAAGGGGGAGGTGCTGACGCGCATGTCCGCATTCTGGTTCGGGAAGATGGGCGATATCATCCCCAACCACATGGTGTCAACAAATCCCGATCAGTATCCGGAGGTCTGTGCCCCGTATCGGGAGGAGCTGCGCGGCCGCAGCATGCTCGTAAAACAGGCCGAACCTCTTCCGGTGGAATGCATCGTTCGGGGGTATCTGAGCGGCTCCGGCTGGAAGGACTACCGGGAGGGAAAACCCGTTTCGGGCATTCATCTTCCGCCGGGTTTACAGGAGTCCTCCCGGCTTCCGGAAACGATCTTCACCCCTTCCACCAAGGCTGCCGACGGGGAGCACGACCTGCCGATCAGCCGGGCCGAGATGGGCAAATTGATCGGCCCCGAGTTGACCAACCGGATCATTGATGCCAGCGTCGCCATTTACGAGCGAGCCGTCGCGATCGCCGACCTTGCGGGGATCATCATTGCCGACACCAAGATGGAATTCGGCCTTCTGGATGGAAAGCTGATCCTGATCGACGAGCTTCTCACCCCCGACTCCTCCCGATTCTGGCCGAAGGATGACTACGAAGCGGGACGCCCGCAGAAGAGCTTCGATAAACAGTTTCTCCGAGATTATCTGCTTTCGATTCACTGGAATCAGAAGCACCCCGCGCCGCCGCTCCCCGACAACATCATCGCCCAAACCAGCGAAAAATACCGCGAGGCGCTGACCCGTTTGGTCCGGTAGACGCTGGGTTGACAGGTGCAGGCAGGATGGTTATCGTAACGGGCAAGGAAGCAGGAACGGATCATTTTTACAACCATTCATGAGTAGGATGCCATTGTAACGATTCAGAAAATCGTCTCGCTTCGGACAGCGAAACCGCCGCTCCGGCGAATATCAGAAGTCAGTTCGGAAGGAAGTCGAAAGGACGAATGTCGTCAAAACGTTGTTATTATGAAGTTTTGGGCGTGGAAAGAAACGCCTCGGACGAAGAGATCAAAAAGAGCTATCGCAGGCTCGCGATGCAATATCATCCGGACCGAAATCCGGGGAACCGGGAAGCGGAAGACAAGTTCAAAGAGGCAGCGGAGGCATACGAAGTCCTGTGCGATGCCGAAAAGCGCGATATCTACAACCGTTACGGCCATGAAGGTCTGAGCGGCGTCGGCTACCGAGGCTTTTCGGGCTTCGAGGACATCTTTTCCAGCTTTGGCGATATTTTCGGCGATGTTTTCGGATTCCACACGGGACGCTCGCGCTCGAGAACGGCAGCCAGAATGGGCGCGGACCTGCGCTACGATCTCAGGATCTCCTTCATGGATGCAGCCCTGGGAACCAGCACCGAGATCCGTTTGGAGAAATATATCCTGTGCAGCTCCTGCCAGGGATCGGGGTGCGCCCCGGGAACCTCACCGCAGGTATGCAGCCGCTGCAACGGTCGGGGGCAAGTGATTCAGTCCAGCGGTTTTTTCAACATCAGCACGACCTGCCCCCAGTGCCGGGGACAAGGAAGCATCATCAGGACCCCTTGCAAGGACTGCTCCGGCGGGGGAAAGGTCCGGGCCGACAAAACGGTCCAACTCAAGATCCCGGCCGGCGTGGAGACGGGATCCCGTCTCCGACTGCGGGGCGAAGGGGAGGAAGGGGAACACGGCGGCCCCAACGGCGACCTCTACGTCTTCATCGAAGTGGAATCCCATGAAACGTTCGAGCGAAACGGGGATGACATTTATTGCCGCGTCCCGATCTCTTTCGTCCAGGCCGCCCTCGGGGGAAGTGTGGAGGCGCCGACCCTGAACGGAAACGAAAGACTGAAGATCCCTCGGGGAACCCCGACAGGCAAGATCTTCCGCTTAAAAGGCAAGGGCATCCCTCATCTTCGCGGACACGGACGGGGCGACCAGATCATCGAGACGGTGGTCAACGTGCCTTCGAACCTCACCCGAAGACAGGAAGAGCTGCTCCGTGAGTTCGACCGTTTATGCGATGAAACCGGGATCCGTTGAAGAAACGCAGGGAATCCGCTTAGGGGGATTCCCATATGATCCTATTCACCGAAAGGAGAAATCATGAGGAAAAAAGAAGGATGGCTTTCGTTCCTGATTATCGGGGTTTTTCTGATCTCGGGGTGTGCAGCGGCTCTGATTGGAGGAGCGGCAGTGGGCGCCGGTTCCGGAACGTACCTCTATTTGAACGGCGAACTGAAAACCGATTACTACTCCTCCTTTGACGCGACCTGGAGCGCCTGTGAAAAAACCGTGGCGGATATGCGGGGTTTGGACGTCGCGCCGGAGAAAGAGATCGGAAAAGGAAAAATCTCCGCGGTCATCAATGATGAAAAGGTCAAGATGTCGGTCGACTACAAAGCCAAAGACGTGACCACAGTCTCCATCCGTGTCGGCTTGATCGGAAACAAGCTTTCCTCGCAGCTGATCCACGACAAGGTCAGGGACAACCTGATGAAAAAGTAGGCCCGCGGTAAAGACCATTGAGGTGTTGCACCCCGGGAACGGAAAAGGGCTGATGAAGAAAAAGGTGGTTGCGGGTCTGGTGCTCGGCGCACTGTTGGTCTGGCTTTCGGTCCGCGGAATCGAGTTCCAAGGGTTGATCGAAGGCCTCCGAACGATCCGTCGCGGGTACCTCCTTCCGGCACTGGCCGCACTGCTTCTCATGCAGATCCTGAGGTCCGTCCGCTGGGGGGTTATTCTGAGACCGATCGGGAGGGTGGATCAACTCTCCTTGTTTTCAGTCACCTGCGTCGGGTTTCTGGCCATCGTCGCGTTTCCGGCCCGCGTTGGAGAACTGGCCCGGCCCTATCTCATCACGAAAAAAAGCCGCATCGCCATGAGTTCGGCACTGGGCACAATCTTCGTGGAAAGAGTGCTCGACAGCCTCACCGTGCTGATCATCGCACTGGTCGCTCTTTTGTTCACACCCCTTCCGCACTGGCTGGTCCGTTCCAGCGCCCTGCTCCTGCTCGTGACGATCTTTCTTTCAACGCTGATGATCCTGATGGTCGTCCGGCGCGACGTCGCCCTTCAGCTTCTTTCACCGCTGATCAAAAGGCTCCCGGTACGCTATGCCGAAATCCTGAACCGCCTGATCAACCATTTGATCGCCGGATTTGGAATCATGATCGACCCCATCCCTCTTCTCTGGGTCACATTTCTGTCGATCGTCATCTGGCTGATCGACATTCTCGCTATTTATTTACTCTTTCAGGCGTTTCACATGCATCTGTCCATTGCGGCCGCCACCGTTTTGATGATCGTGCTGATCATCGGCATCGCCATCCCCACCGCACCGGGTTTTATCGGGAACTGGCACTTCTTCTGCGTCCTCGGCCTTGGTCTTTTCGGAATCCCCAAAACGGACGCTCTGACCTTTGCCATTGTTTATCACGCGCTTTCCATCGGATTGATCGTCCTGTTGGGGCTCCTCTTCCTGCCCTTCAACCGTTTCGGTTTTACCGATCTTCGTCCTCAGGCCGGATCTTAGTTTTCGGTGCCCTTGTCGGAGCCATTTTTGACGTCCAACTCATAACTCCGGATTTTCTTGTGGAGATTGCTCCTCTCCAGACCGATCGCCTCGGCCGTTCGCGAAATGTTGCCGTTATATTCACGAAGTTTCCGCACAATGTACTGGCGCTCAAATTCCTGCTTTGCCGCACGGAAAGAATCGGAGGTGATTTGCAGATCGTCCCGCGGAACTTCCCCCTTCCCTTCTTCGAAAAAAGGCAAGATATCGCACTTCGTGATCACCCCTGTCGGCGTCATGATCACCAAGCGTTCGATGATGTTTTTCAGTTCCCGAACATTTCCGGGCCAGTGGTATTTCATCAGGATCGTCAAGACCTCGTCGGCAACCTTTTTTTCAGTATCGCCTTCTTTGACGGCGAAGTCTCGGATAAACCGCTCGACCAGAATCGGAATATCCTCTTTTCTGTCGCGCAGCGGCGGTATCCGCAGCGGAATGACGTTCAACCGGTAGTACAAATCCTGACGGAAACGCCCCTCCTCCATCTCCTTTTCAAGGTCCTTGTTGGTGGCGGCCAGCACCCGGACATCCGTGGGAATGAGCCGGTTCCCGCCGACCCGTTCGAACTTTTTTTCCTGGAGAATGCGGAGAACCTTCGCCTGTGCTTTGAGGCTCATGTCGGCCACCTCGTCCAGAAAAATGGTCCCCTCGTTCGCCAGATCGAACTTTCCCCTTTTCATCGTCGTAGCGCCGGTAAAAGCCCCCTTCTCATGGCCGAAAAGCTCGCTCTCGATCAGGTCTTCCGGTATCGCTGCGCAGTTGACCTCGACAAAAGGCTTCTGCGCCCGCCGGCTCTGATGATGGATAGAACGGGCAACCAGCTCTTTGCCCGTTCCGTTTTCTCCCATAATCAAAATCCATGCATTGGTGGGAGCAACGATATTGATGACTTCCTTGAGATCCTGGATCAGGCTGCTGTTTCCCGTCAGTTCATACTCATGACCGACCTTCTGCCGGAGGAGCAGATTTTCCTCCTCCAGACGAACGAGGTCCAAGGCGTGGTTGACCACCAGCATCACCTTTTCAAGCGAGAGGGGTTTCTCAATGAAGTCGAACGCACCCAGTTTGGTCGCCTTCACCGCCGTTTCAATGGAACCGTGACCCGACATCATGACGACCTGCAGTTGCGGATGGGCGGCCTTGATCGCCTTAAGGGCTTCGATCCCGTCCATTCCCGGCAGCCAGATGTCCAGCAGCACCAGATGCGGCTGCTCCTCTTCGAGAACCCGCAAGGCTTCCTCCCCGCTACCGGCTACCACCACTTCATAACCTTCATCCGTGAGAATACCCCCCAGCGTCTGGCAGATGCTTTCTTCATCGTCTACAATCAGGATTGTCTTGTTCGTCATTTCGATATCGCCGTCCTTTGGGTGGATCATTCAGCCGGACGTGACCCGTTTTCGTCCCTAAGTCTCGTCGGGTACGGGCAAATCGAGGGTCACAACGGTTCCACTGGGGTGGTTGTCTGCAACGCCGATTCTACCGTGATGATCGGCCATGATGGAATGAACGATCGTCAACCCCAGCCCCATTCCCGACCGTTTTGTGGAAAAATACGGTTCAAACATTTTCACTTTATAACCGGATGGGATTCCGCATCCGTTGTCGGCCACGCTTAATTTCACCGTTTTTCCGTCATCGCTCCGGGCGGTCCGGATCTCGATGCGACCGGTCCGTCCGTCGACCGCCGCGACAGCATTGTCCAGCAGGTTAACCATGACCCGCTGCATTTGCTCCGGATCAAGCATCAGTTTCGGAATGTCGGCTCCTTGCTGAAAGTCAAACACAATCTCTTTATGCGCATCCTGGAAGAGGATTACGGAATTGCGAACCACTTCGTTCAGGTCGTGAATCGCCAGATTTGTCACCGGCAACCGCGCATAACGGGAAAATTCGTTCACAAGATTTTTCAACACCTCGACCTGATCGATGATCGTTTTTGTGCATTCACGGAAGACGGCATCGTCCTCGCCCAACCGATCGCCATATTTTTTCTGGAGCCGTTGCGCGGAGAGCTGAACCGGTGTCAGCGGGTTTTTGATCTCGTGAGCCATTCGCCGGGCAACCTCCCGCCACGCGGCTGCTCTCTCCGCCCGCTGCAGCTTCGTGAGATCCTCGAAGACCAACGCCATACCCATCTCCCTCCCCTCATCGTCACGGATCGCGGTGATGGTCATGAGGATGGTCATCGTCTTTTCCCCAAGCGTCAAATCGAGCTGCTTTTCGATGAACCCTTCCGCACGCTCCCGCATCTCGCGGAGGACCTCGTCCGCCAGAAGACGGTGTTCGGGAATCAGCACCTCTTCATAAGGCCGGTTTAACACCTTCTGGGTCCGGATGCCGAACATCTTCTCGGCCGCCCGGTTGATCATAGTGATGACACCTTTCCCATCCACAGCAATGACACCCGCCGACACATTCCGCAGAATCGTCTCCGTGTAGTTCCTTCTCTGCTCCAGATCCAGATTCGCCCTTTCCAAACCCTGTTTGCTTCTTTTCAGATCCACGGTCATCCGATTAAACGAGGCGACAAGAACCCCTATTTCGTCGTCCGCCACAATGTCGATCTGATGGTTCAGATCCCCCTGCGCGATTTTTCGTGTCGCTTCGGCCAAGTCCTGAATCGGAACGGTAATCCCTTTGGCAAGATAGAGACCGAACCAGGTCGCGGAAAAGATGATCAGCAACGTGACAAGGAACAGCGTGATGATGTAACCAAACTTGATCGGCGTCTTCAGAAGCGTGAGTTGACGGTACTCCTCGGAGATTTTCGATATCACGCTGATCTTTTCTACCAGGCCGTCCGGGAAAAAATAGCTGGCCGTCACAACGCCGATCACTTCCTTCGGACTCGCAAACGAAAAGATCGGGACGACCCCCCGGATCAAATCTCCTTTTCCTGCCTGTTCAATCGTGGTCAGTTCCCGGCCTGCATAAACATCTTCCAGTTCCTTTGGGGTAAGAGACCTCGGGGCCATCTGCGGATATTCGCGATCGCTGACTGCAAAATTTTCCTTCTGGTTCTCGATGTGCACGTCGAGCATGTTGAGTTTGTAACTTTTGTGCCTCCGATCGAGCAGGGCCTTGAGATAGATGAATTTCTCCGCCTCATACAGGCCGTTTTTCGATATTTCAGCGCTGAGTTCACGGGCGTAGTATTTCGCCTGATCGGCCGATTGCTGATAGTATATCTGTGCGACTTCCAGCGTCCGGTTCAGCGCATCCCCGATGCGGATGCTGAACCAGTTATCGATGCTGTTGGACAGAAAATTGATGGAGACGAGAAACAACAGAACCGTCGGGATCAGGGAAAGGCTGACAAACGCGGCAACCAGACGCGTCCGGAGCTTTGAACCGACGACCCCGCGACGTCGTTCAAAGATCAGTTTGACGAGATTTCGAACGATCAGAAAGATCAGCAGGATGATCAGGATGATATTGATGTTGATCAGGCCGAAGATCAGGGCATTTCCGGAAACAGGAAGAGGAAGCGCTTCTCCGCGAAAGATTCGGCTTTCGATATACGTGATGAGGGCGATGAGGAACACCGTCACAATGATGATGATTCTCTCCCGCTTTCTCCTCCTCGTTTCACGGATATCCAGTTTGGCCGTTCCCGGGACTCTTTTCATCGGTAATAAAACCTCTCCCGATACCAGTCGGTTTCAAAATCCCACAGAGACACAAAAAAGAAAACACGCTCCATGTGAAACGGCATCCGGACCTCATCAAGCGTTGCCTTGATCATCACGTAATAGTTTTCGCTTCTCTTCAATGCCTTCAATTCGGCCACCGGGATCCCGTTCAGCTCGGCCATCGCCCGCTGGGCGCTTTCGAAATCCGTAAAGGACATCGTCTCCTTTTCGCCGTCATAGGAAACCAGAAACAACTTCTTCACATTGTCATATTTGATCGTGTGACGAACGGTCGTGCGTCCCAACTTCCGGTCCATCCATCCGGAGCGTTGCTGAAAGAGGTCAAGATAAAAAGTGAATGTGGTCGGAACACCTGCCAAGATTGCAGCTTCAATATCCGTCGTGAAACCGTCGGTCACCCTTGCAAACACCCGCACATGGGTTTCATCATTGGTGACCAGAATGTCGCGAATCCCCGCATTCTCGGCAGCAAGCGGGGGTGAAACCATGACCGAAAGCGAAAAAAGGATAAAAATAAACCGATACAACCGCCTTTTGAACATGCAGACCCTTAATGCCCGGTCTGTCATTGGCCGGGCTATATCGTAAAATGATCAATTTTTTTGTTATGTTGAGTATTCGGAAGGTATACTAAGAAAGTGAGCCTTAAAAAGCAAGGCCTATTTGGCGGAATCCTTGTCCTGTGCAGAGACTGAGATGAACAATGATTCTCACATTGCCCACGGAGATGCCGGAGCGGAATCGAGATCCCAAACCGATGGGGCGCGCCGGGATTTTAGCTCGTGCAACATTCCCTCTCTGCTGAAGCGACTGACCAATGTCCAGCACTCTTTCCGGATTAACAGCTCTTTGAGGAGCCGGTTGTTCAGTCGATGACCCGATTTGTATGCAACAAAATGACCGATAATCGGAATGCCCAGCAGAGAAAGGTCGCCGATCGCATCGAGGATTTTGTGTTTCACAAATTCATCCGGGAACCTCAATCCATCTTTGTTGATGATCCGAAGCTCATCCAGGATCACGGCATTTTTCAGTGATCCCCCGAGAGCCAAGCCTTTGGCCTGAAGGAATTCCACGTCTCGCAGAAAACCGAAAGTTCTCGCCGCGCAGATCTCTTTTTCATACGAAAGATCGGATACGTTCATCTCATAGGATTGAATGCCGATGGCCGGGTGCTTAAAATCAATCTTGTAGGTGATGCGAAACCCGGCAGAAGGAAGAAACATGGCCGTTCCTTCCCCGTCGGAAACGGCGACCTTTTCTTTGATGACCATCACTTTCTTGACCTTGCCCTGAACCCTTGTTCCGACCTCTTTGAGAAGATCAACGAACGGACGGGCACTTCCGTCCATGATCGGGACCTCGGGGGCGTCAACCGAAACTTCCACGTTATCCACACCCATGCCGTGGAATGCGGACATCAGATGCTCCACCGTGGACACGGTTACGCCATTGAGACCCAGGGTGGTCGCCAGCGTCGTGTCTCGAACATTGTGGACATCCGCCTTGATCCGATTGTTTCCTGACAGATCCCTTCGTATGAAGACAATGCCTTGATCCACATCCGCAGGCCGAATGATCATTCCCACTTTCCTGCCGGAATGAAGTCCTACGCTTTTACATGTAATGTCATGGTTGATCGTTCTTTGTAAGAACATAACGCCCACTCAAATCGTTCTAAAAACGGTCTTTGATCACCGTTTCGTTAATTGCATAGCAATATCCGCACCATCTTGCATATCCATCATTAAATTTACCAAAAATCTCTAACCTTTTAAAAACAGGAGATTTTGATAAAGGCTTCCCGGAATCTTGAGTCAAGAGACCGGGATGTCTCTCTTGGACTGTGTCAAATACGACACACCCGATGCCGACTCCCTGCCGTATCGATGAAATAGGTTCGGTGCGAGATCACGGACGCAGTGGGGAGAGGCTTTCCTCATTTCCGGTGCTTCGAAAATACCGTTCTTTCTCGCTGTAAACACATCCGCAGTATGGCTGCCGATACATGCCGACCTCCTTGGAAACCCGAACCCCTTCCGACCAGCCTTCACGAAAATCCCGATAGAGGAACGGGATCCCCCGCTTTTCGGCAACCTCCCCGGCAATCTCGCGGATGAGATCATGCTTTTGGAAACGGCTGTAGAGGAGGGTCGTTGTAAAGGCATCGAAACCCTTTTCTTTTGCGATCCCTGCAGCATGAAAAAGCCGAAGGAAATAGCAATGTCGGCACCGATCCTGTTCCCTGAAGGCCACCCGGCGAAAAAAAAGCTCGAACGGATAGTCCTCCTCCCGGATGATCGGCAGCGCTTCGCGGTCGGCGTATGAAATCAGTGTGTCGAGACGCCTTTGATACTCCCGATAGGGGTGGATGTTGGGGTTGAAGAAGAGGCCGCAGATTTCGTGCCCATCGCCGCGGAGAATCCGAAGCGGGTAGATCGTGCACGGGCCACAGCAGATATGGAGAAAAACTTTCAAGGCCGATCCTAAACCCCATTCCCGGCAAACGGGTCTTTCGTTGGCGGTTGCTTCTTAGAAGAGTTCCTTCTGATTGCCGGCGACCCAAGCCCGATGGAGATGTTCATAAGCCCGCCGTGTCGCAATCCGGCCGCGCGCCGTTCGCTGCAGATAACCCTCCTGAATCAGGTAAGGCTCGTACACATCTTCGATCGTCGCCCTCTCTTCCCCGATCGCCGAAGAGAGGTTGTCGATCCCTACAGGGCCCCCATCGAATTTGTCGATCACCGTCAGCAAGATGGTCCGGTCCATATGATCGAACCCCCTATCATCCACCTCAAACATCTCGAGTGCGCTCACCGCCACATCCCGGGTAATCCGTCCTTCGGCCCGGACCTGCGCGAAATCCCGGACACGACGGAGCAACCGATTGGCAATTCGCGGCGTCCCCCGGGATCGACAGGCCATTTCGATCGCACCGTCTTCGACGATGTTCACCGAGAGGATCCTGGCTGACCGATGGATGATGACGGCCAGTTCTTCGGGTGTATAGAATTCAAACCGGAAGCTCATACCGAAACGATCCCGCAGCGGCGAGGTCAAAAGCCCCGCCCGGGTTGTGGCCCCGATCAGTGTAAATTTCGGAATCTCAAGCTTCATGGACCGTGCCGACGGTCCCTGGCCGATCAGAATGTCGATGTGAAAGTCTTCCATCGCCGGATAGAGGATCTCCTCGACCACATGAGAAAGACGGTGAATTTCATCGATGAACAGAACATCCTTTTCATGCAGGTTGGTTAGAATGGCGGCCAGATCCCCCGGCCTTTCGATGACCGGTCCGGAGGTCACCTTGATATCCACCCCCATCTCGCGGGCCATGATGTAAGCGAGGGTTGTCTTTCCCAAACCGGGAGGGCCGTAAAGGAGAACGTGATCGAGGTGCTCCCTGCGTTGTTTTGCCGCTTCCATAAAAACGGAGAGATTCTGTTTGATCTTTTCCTGACCAATGTATTCCTCGAGACTTTTCGGGCGCAGCGAAACATCATACCCTTCATCCTCTTCGAGACCTTGCGGGACCGTCAGCGGATTCTTCGGTGAGATTTCTCTGGAATCGGTTTTTTTCACGACAGGTGACCATCCTCGCCAATAGTCTGCCGATATCGGACAGGCCGGTTTTTATCCGGCAAGAAAGCGGAGAGCCTTTTTCAAAAGATCGTCCAGGGAAAGAGGCTCGGACGCATCCTTCATGGCCAGTTCAACGGCATCCCTCACGGAGGATCCCTTATAACCAAGATTTACGAGTGCGGACAAGGCGTCTTCTTTGGCCTGATCGGCTGTCCGGACTACCGCGTCACCGGCCGGGGCAACTTCACGGCTGAGATGTCCCGCTTTGTCTTTCAGTTCGAGAATCATCCTCTCGGCCGTTTTGCGGCCCACGCCGGGGATTCCCGTCAAACGCTTCAAGTCTTCCGATACAATGGCCCGGATCCACTCCCCGGCCGAGATGCCGGAAAGGATATTCACGGCTAGCTTGGGACCGATTCCTCCCACGGAGATCATCAATTTGAAGACCTCGCGTTCCTCGTCGGTATGGAAGCCGTAGAGGCTGACGGCATCTTCACGGACATGGGTGTGAATCTGAAGAACGACACGGCACCCGGCATCGGGCAATTCATAGAATGTGCTGAGAGGTACGACGATGCGATAACCTATCCCGTGAATATCCACCACACATTGGGCGACCGACTTCTGAAGAAGAATGCCGTCGAGACGAGCGATCATATCAGAGGGCTTCCGTCTTTCGAAAATGAAGCTGGCAGATGGCAACGGCCAACGCGTCGGCCGCATCGGGCGGCGGAAGTTCCGGAAGTTTCAGGATGGCCCTGACCATCATCTGGACCTGCCCTTTTTCGGCCCGTCCGTAACCGACGACCGCTTTCTTGATCTCCAACGGGCTGTACTCGTATACCGGCAGCCCGCCGTCCGCCCCGGCCAGGATCGCCACTCCCCGGACATGACCCTGCTTGATCAAACTCCGGATGTTCTTCCCGTAAAAAATATCCTCGATCGCCAGCGCCAGCGGTTCCGTTCGTCGGATCACATCGTGAATTCCGTCACGGATGTTCTGAAGGCACACCGAGAAGGAGGCGCCCCGAACGGGCCTGATCTCTCCGTGCAAAAGGCACGACAGACCCTTTCCCCCCTCATCCACCACCCCAAATCCCGTCACATGGCTGCCCGGATCGATCCCCAAAACTCTCACTTCAGAGAACCCTATCGCGTCGAATGGCGTTATGAACCTGTCTGGCGGTCCGTTTGCACACGGTCTGTTCCGCCTACCGGCTCAGCTTCTCCATGACATCATCGGAAATATCGAAATTGGCGTACACGTTCTGGACATCGTCATTGTCCTCTAATTTTTCCATGAGCCTGAGCATCTGTTCCGCCTTCCCCGCTTCCAGTTTGATCGTATTCCGGGGAATCTTGCCGACGCGCGCTTCCAGATATTTCCATCCCTTCTGACCGATGACCCTCTTGACCGCTTCAAAGGAAACAGGATCTGTAATGACTTCCCATTCGGTTTCCTGATCCCGGACATCTTCCGCACCGGCTTCGAGCGCAATCTCCATCAGCGCATCCTCGCCGACCGCTGTTTTGTCAAAAACGATGCTCCCCTTTTTATCGAACATCCAGGCAACACAGCCGTTTTCGCCAAGGTTCCCCCCATGCTTAGAGAAGATGTGCCGGATCTCTGCGACGGTGCGGTTCTTGTTGTCCGTCATCACATCGACGATCACCGCGACGCCTCCCGGACCATATCCCTCGTAGGTCACCTCCTCATACGCAGCGGCTCCGGCCAGTTCACCGGTCCCCTTCTTGATCGCCCGGTCGATGTTGTCCTTCGGCATATTTTCTTCCTTGGCCGCCAGGACCGCCTGCCTCAGCCGGGAATTTCCCTCCAGATCGCCGCCGCCCAGTCTGGCTGCAAGCGTGATTTCCTTGATTAATTTCGTGAAGATTTTTCCGCGTTTCGAATCAATGGCACCCTTCTTCCGCTTGATCGTGCTCCATTTGGAATGCCCTGACATAACGGTTCATCTCCTGTTTTTGATCGTTGAAAAACGGCTTACATTTACAACATCCGCCAAAGGTTTATCCTATCCAAATTCTTTACGGAATGCCCCGCGGTTCGCTGCGATCGATACCGTTCAAACTACACATGTTTTATAACACAAGCTCCGGCGGGATGTAAATAAAAAAAGCCCCGTCCATTTCAAGACGGGGCTTTTCGATTTAAATCCCGGCGGCACCTACTCTCCCACACAGTTTCCCATGCAGTACCATCGGCGCTGGAGAGCTTAACTTCCGTGTTCGGAATGGGAACGGGTGGGTCCTCTCCGCTATAGCCACCGAAATATTTCGATGAAAGCTACAATTGCATACTGTGATCTGAAGGCTGAGTGCATCATGAAGAAAACATAATTATGGTCAAGCCTCACGACCGATTAGTATCAGTAAGCTCAACACATTACTGTGCTTGTACATCTGACCTATCAACCTCGTGGTCTACGAGGGGTCTTTAGTCCTGACGTCTCCGTCAGGAGGGATATCTTATCTTGAGGTGGGCTTCCCGCTTAGATGCTTTCAGCGGTTATCCCTTCCGAACTTAGCTACCCAGCGATGCCGTTGGCACGACAACTGGAACACCAGAGGTTCGTCCATCCCGGTCCTCTCGTACTAGGGACAGCTCCTCTCAAATATCCTGCGCCCACAACAGATAGGGACCGAACTGTCTCACGACGTTCTGAACCCAGCTCACGTACCGCTTTAATTGGCGA
>JAXDCM010000011.1:0-14471 GCA_034677965.1 Syntrophales bacterium | reverse complement strand
TGACCGACAAAAACCCTATTAAAATTTTTTTCATGTTGTGCTCCCTGTCCGTCTTGGATGGAATCAAAAAATGGAGTGGTGCAAACCCCGTTTCAACAAAACAAAAAAAGGCACTGATCTTTTCATTCATTCCAGCAGCAGGAGCAGCCAAGACAACCCGGCCTTTTTCTTCTGGGTCAGCGTGAACGTCTTCCCGGCGATCGTAATCGTTCCCGTTCTTTGGTCTCCCGTGTTGTTCGCCGTATACGAGTATCCGACCGTCCCGCTGCCCGTTCCAGAGGCCCCAGAGGTTACCGTGATCCACGCGGTATTGCTGCTTGCCGTCCACGCGCAGGAGCCGCCGGATGCCGTGACCGTTACGGTACCGCTGCCGCTCGAGCCGTTCACCGAGGCCGAGGTGGGCGAAATGGAATAGGTGCACACGACCGGCGCGCCCTGAATGTTGACAATACTCACGGACTGAAGAACCATTCCTGAATAACTGCCCCCCCAGGTCATGGTGTGAGTGCTGTAATTCCATGTGTCGTGCATATACACAGTATTGCCAGTATCGTTATAGCCAACGCCAACTATTGTATGACCATATAGATTCAACATCACTGGCCGTCCAGCATCGATCTGCGCCTTGTAATGGGCAAACGTAAATCCTCCGCCGTTGTTGTCTGTTTTCTGGTTATAGCAGTCGGTGACCGTGTAGCCCCTGGCTTCATAAAAGAGTTTCCTCCCATAGGTTCCGTCTATCGTGTGGATTGAATACGAAACCATATCACTGCAGGTTAGCTGAGTTGCTGATGAAGTCCAAGTGTAGAAGGTTGTTGATCCATCCGTGTTGCCATAGGCGGACTGACTGGTTTTCATATAATCGCCGATGGCCGTTCCCCAGGCGTGTTGCGTCCAACCGTTGGTGATATAGGGATCGTCATAGGGAACGTCAGGTGGACTGTAATACTTAACCCAATAATCGTCGATGGAGCCGCGCGTCGCCCGGCCGTCCACACCGTTATGGGAGGCGGCCAGCGGGAGATTGGGATACGTTGTGTATCCATCCGACCAGGTGGGCCAGGAACTGTTGTCCATCGGCATGACCCCGCCGCCGGTGGGTCCGGTGTACATGTTCGGGCAGCCGTTCCGGTCATAATAGGCGGCGATCATCGCGCCGGAAACCGAAGAGCATCCAAAGACCCAGTTATAGGCGGGGACGGTCAGTGTTTTGGCGGCCGCGGCCTTATCCGGCTCGGGCAATGAAACCGCCGCACGTTCCGACTCAAAGCCGGGCGGCGGCGTCGGTGGGCCGTTGATGACGGCCCTTTCCAAAGTGGTCCCGTCGCTGTATGTGAAAGTCTGGGTGCTGAAATACGGGTTGACTTGCCGTAACGGGCCCTGCGCGACCGGGACTTTGGCGACCGGCGCGCCCTCCCCTGCCGACCTTTCCGCCTGCTGGGCGGAAACGGCGGGTAAACCGATAACCAGAAAAAATACGCAGAGGACCGCCGCTGCAAACGCAGATTTTGCAGGAATTTTTCGGCTCCGAATCCCGTATTCTTTGTTCATTTCCCACCTCCTGTCGCGGTTAGGATGAAATCAACAAGCTCCGCCTCAGACCGGGCTTTTCGGGATAAATCCTCGTCAAACCGATGGCTGTCCGTCCGGACGCCGTCTGACGTGATCTGAAAAACCCCGAGGTACGCGTCATGGTCCCCTGAACCCAAAGGATGGAATTTCGCCGACCCCTGGATGGCCTTCAAAAAAAGCAGCATCCGCGCGCCCTCCCGGTATCGGCCAACCTGTGGAGCGGGACCGGCCGTATGGGCCGTTACGCTCTTTCCGCCTGCCTGATCCCCGCCCGGCTGACCCCCGCCCGGCGGTCTCACGGCATCTTCCCTCGAAAAACGCCGGTAGGATTCCTCGATCTCCAGTGACTCCATCGCCCCGCTGCCCTTGAGGATCCTCTCCGGCTTCACGGTAACACGAATCTTCACGGTTTCCAGAGGCGGCTGCACGATCTTTGAAGACGACAAGGATGCCACCGTTCCGATCGCGATGACCTCGGCATCCCGGATCATGCGATTAAAATTTTCGCTGTTCAACGGCGGCAACGGCGGTCTCACAGCCTCGCCCTCAACAGGCAAACCCGCGCAAAGGAAAGCAACGATGAACACGACCCATAAGGATGCTCCGTGAGATATGTGTTGAAAACGCTTCACCGATCCAAAAACCAGGTGCCGGATTTCGAGGGGTCGAATGCGCCGATCGACATGACTCTGCCGGCTTCCGTTCAAAACGTTTTTTGCCAGTAATCGATGATGTCCTTCAGGCTCTGTTCCAAGGGGATGGCGTTGTTCCAGCCGACCTCTTTCCTGATTTTTTCATTGGAGCCGATGATGACGCGGTTGTCGCTGGGCCGCACCAGCTTTTCGTTCATCTGTGTTTGAATGCGCAAGTCCAGAATGCCGGCCATGATGTTGATGACATCGTTCAACGACGTCCCCCGACCACTGCAGACATTGTAGATCTCTCCGGTCCTGCCCTTTTTCAGCAACAAATCGTAGGCCGCAACCACGTCCCGCACATCCGTGAAATCCCGGACGATGGACGTATCGCCGGTGACCAGTTTGCCGGAGCCGCCCCCGTTCCTCTTGATCTCCACAAGCTGCTTGGCAAAGGAAGAGATGACAAAAATATCCTTCTGGAACGGCCCGATGTGGTTGAAGGACCGGGTCATGATGATGTCCAAACCGTATCCATCCACATACACTTTGGAAATCATCTCCTGCGAGACCCGGGCGACCGCATAGGGGCTGACCGGCCTCGGGATCTGCTCCTCCGTCAGAGGCAGCGCCTTTTCATCCACGTTGCCGTATTCCTCCGAGGATCCGATCGACAGAATCCTCGCGGGCAGATTCAATTTCCGGACGGACTCGAACAGGTTCAGGCAGATGTTCATGTTGTTCCGAAAACTCAGGATGGGTTCCTTCCAACTGAAGGCCACGCTGCTGTAAGAGGCCAGATGGAGGATATAGTCCGGCTGAAAGTTGAAGATCACGCTTCCGACCCGATCCTGGTCGAGCAGATCGATCTCTTCACAATCCAGCCGAATGTTCCTGTAGGAATCGTGGGAAAATTCGGGCTGCCGGACGTCCAGGCCCTTGACGGATGCATGGGTCTTGTTTCGATCGAGGTATTCCAGGAAGTGGCGGCCGACAAATCCGGAGCAGCCGGTGATGAGATATTTTTTCATGTTTCTCCCTATCCGGTCAATTTAACGGCCCGGTTTGCCGCCGGCGGGAAGGAATCTTCTCTTCGTTGATCAAGATCAGCAGATCGATATCTTCCGTCGCCCGCGGTTTGGCCAGGATGGCCACGGCAAGCCCCCCGATCAGACAGAAGTCGATCTGTTCGTCATTCAGAAGTGAGCAGAGGGACTTTAAAGTGTGGAGGAGGTTTTCCGCGACGCCCATTGTCGCTCCTTCCGTGCCAATATGCCTTGCTCTATCCGTTCACGAATCTTTTCAGGAGGCGCTTCGGGATGCTGTTGTTTGAGGTAGGCCTCCTTCAGCTTAAAGCAGAGGTCGATCAGCTCAAGCGTCCTGGCAAGATTATTTTCATTCATCATTTCAGCCATCGACTTTCTCATCAACATATTACACGGTGGTCAGTTTAATTTTTGGTATTTTTTCAGAAATGTTCGTGGCTTATGTCGCCCTTAAATTGTCTCTCATGAAGAACAGGTCTTCAGCCAGTCGCTGCAGATCTTTAAGAAAGGTGTCCGGATTCACTTCAACAGCCCAGCGAATCGTGGAAAGCATTTCCCGGGGAAACGAGCGCATGAGATCGTACAATACAACGGGATCGAGTCCCGCCTCCTTGGACCTTGCCTCTTCGACAACCTCTTTCCAGGAAAAGGAGCGATGACGGGCGATGAACAATAAGTCCACGTAATCCTTTGGCTCGAAACGTAACATGGCGCCCAGCTTGTTGGACAGGATGTTTCGCCAGTGATCGACCCTGCCGAGGACCGGGCTGGTCTCAAATCCTCCGTAATGGGGGGCAATGTCGTTGACCATATCGATTTTCAGATCCGTCTGCCCGTCAGAGGAGATCAAATACAAGGTTGCGAAGGAATCGAACTTCTGCACGCTCTCATACCTGATCCGAAAGTTCCCCTTATCCTGCCCCATCTCCAAGGCTGCGAAAAGCGCTGTTACGTACGAGTCAAATTCGGGATCCTTGTTTATAAACAGGTCCAGATCATCGGAGTATCGGTGGGCGAAATAATGCCTACTGAGCGCCGTACCGCCGGTGAGATAAAATGGTAGCGCCAACTCTTGAACGATTCTCAGGACTCCATCCTGTAAAGGGTACAGGTTCTTTGTGTAATATCCTGCGAATGAATTCATAACGCTCCTTCAGGTAAGGGAATCGGAGTTTATGAATGATTCCCGGTGTAAGGATGTTTTTCACGCCATCCTGGCCGAAGATCTCAAGGAGGTCATACCAGGAGAGTCGTTCCAGCAAGCGGATAATGAGTTTTTCCCGATCGAAGGGGCCTGCCTGCCGGCGCTTCCCCATGAGCACATCATACGCCTCTGCAGGATCGACGAGGTAATCCCAGAAGAGAGGTTTCAACTTGCTCTCTACTGGGGTAAGGTCTTTAAATTCGGTTAATTTGTAAGACATTTCTGTATTATTATGTAACCATATTTTCTGTCATCAGGCATAGTTAATACAGAACATTCCCCCATACCCGCAACATCAAATTTCAAAATCTATCTGCTTCGCGTTCCGATTTACATAACTCTCCAATTTGGCCGCTTCAGGAGCATTTCGCGGCTTTCGTCGAATTCCCGGCCGCTCATTACCATGACCCGGATCTTTCGCTTGATCTCCTTTTCCAGACTGGGTCTCAATGCCTGAATTTTATCCATATCCAAGTCACCCACAATCAGCACATCGATCAGGCCGCTGTCCCGACCTTCGGCATAGTCATCGAGGGCGTAGATTGCTTCAACTTTCCCGAGGTCATTTAAAACATGTTCGACAATTTTATCGATGCCGTAATATTTCTTGATGATGGAACTGATTTCTGGGAAGAAAGGGTGGTCCGTATTGGCCTGGTAAAAGATGTATTGCCCCCGTTGTTCCTTGAGAAGGTAACCGGCCCGGCTGAGATTGTCCAATTCTTCCTTCAGGGCATTGGGGGTTAAATTGAATTCCCTCGCCAATTCGCGAAGATAGCAGGATATCTGGGGATTCAGGAAAAGCTTCAGGAAAAGATGGATCCGCGTTCTGGACGTAAATAATTCGGTCAGCATTTTTATGAACCGTATATTTTATCTATACGATCATTTGAAGTGACGGCGGATCTGTTTTCGGAATGTCGGGAAAGATGAGAAGGTTTCGGTAAAGCTCCGCTCTGCCGATTCCGCTCACGGTCGATCGGCGTTCGCTCCAATTCTTCGGGAAGTTTTTGCCACTTGAACCGCTTGGATCCTGCACTTACGGAAGCGTCTATCTAATCTAAACAAAGATGTCAAGACTTTTTAATAATTTCCCTCGTCGCAGACCGAAGAGGCTCCCCAACGAAAACACCATGGCCCGTGCCAAAACCACAGCCGGGGATAACAGACCGACGATCGGATCCTTTTTGAACGTCTTTACGGCAAAAGGGAAGGAAGAGACCAGAATCCCGACAACGAGCGTTGCCGCAAGCAAGAACCATTTCGGGGAAAAAACAGCGAAAAGGATAGCCGTCAACACAAGCGCCGCGGCCACGGTTTGGAGCTTGACGACCGCAGGTGTGTAGGTATCCCGGAACGTTTTCCCGGGATATTTTCGATACACCACCATGCGCCAATAGGCCCTTTTGAATTTCAATCTCAAATATTTTGAAAAGGTATCCGGATGCCGGTGATAGACCACAGCCTTTCGGTTGAATACCAAGCGGTGCCCCGCGGCGCACAGACGGTAGGAAAGCTCCGTATCCTCATTGCTGGCCACCGGAAAGGATTCGTCAAAAAGACCCATGCTCATCAGGACGTCGCGTCGAAACGCCGCCGAATAGGTGTCCACCATGTCGATAGCGGGAAATTTTTCCAGCAGGTCGTAGCGGTCTTCGAATTCGGCCTGGGCAAATCGGGCCGCCGGTTCGGTCTGACAGGTGCGATAGGCCCCCTTGACGCCGGCGGTTTTCTGATTCCGAAAAGGCAATGTCATCTGCCGGATCCAGTCCCGCTCCGGAACGCAATCGGCATCGGTGAAGAGGACGAACTCGCCGCGCGCTGCCCGCACCCCGCTGTTTCGGGCCGCCGCCGGTCCGCGATTCGGCTGGGTGATGCATTTGGCGCCCAAGCGGCGGACCACGGAGGGGGTTTCGTCGGTTGAGCCGTCGTCCAAGACAATGACCTCATAATCTTCGGGAGGGACCGACTGATTTCGCAGTGCGGCGAGCGTGTCCGGAAGGGTCCGCCCTGCATTATACGCCGGGATCACCACGGAATAGCGGACGGCAACTTTTTCAGCGGTCATTTGGAAATATTCACGTCGTTCGGATCTCCCCGGGATCGTTCACGGATGGCAGCTTCGGGAAAAAAGTTCCGGAAGGGAATTTTGTTGATTTTCGCGGAGAGTTATTCTGCAAGGACGGCCGGCGAAACGGTCCCTTGATTCCTCTTTGGAAAATACATTGCGGCATCTATGATGCTCGTACACGCGAATATCAGCATGAGCGGATAAATGCATGATATATAAATGACGCCGTATGCGGGAAATGAAGTGACATGGATCACCGAAATCAAAAGCAGACGAACGACCATTGCCAACAAGAGGGCCGAGTTGATGAAAAAAAGAGACGTAATCCTGTGTCGCATCAGGAGGAACAAAGTATAAAAATAACAGATCAATGAAATTACTCCAAAATAACGGAAATATTTTGAGTAGATATCTGCGATTTTGTTCAATATGTCAATTTTAGAAAAGGTGAGACCACTGAGCTGCGCCAAAGGATCCGGGTCAATGTCCAAACTTTTATCGATCGCAAATCGGGTTTTCGGATCATGGATTTTGAATGACAAGGGTTTTTCATTCAACATGGCCTCTGCAAGAGGCTGTTCCCTGATGGAAAATAGGAGCTTACAGGCGTTATAATATTTTGCATTGATGACAAAGCGCGAGTTCAGCGCCGACGGATCATTAAAGTGCTTTGCAACATCCCTCCCCTTTTGCCTCTCAACAGTGACATCTTGCGAATCCGATATCACCTTGACATCAACAGGATCATCGCCGGGTCGAAAAACCCATCCCATGACCCTTACGTGCTTTTCATGCATGAGAGGCGGAGAGAGGATGTGTCGTGTAATATATTGAAATAATTGTATGCCTTCCGGCGAACCCGGCGGACTGGGATACAATGCGGTATGGGTAGCGATAAAAGTAGTCAGTAGTTGGATTTCCTGGATAAACGCGGATGGGATTCCCTCCAGATGTTCACGCCTGAGCGGAGGCACGAGAAAAGATCTCTTCGGACCGCAATCCAGCAGCCTTTTATCGCACGCCGCGTTGATTTCATTTGCTAATTTTCGATAATAATTGGCCGCCCTTTTACCGTCGGAATAATGGCCTGCATTCTGCACTGCGTCACGCAGAGCCCACAAGAAATAACCGCCGTTAATTTCATCACAAGGGCCTGTTGTGTGCATACAATTGGCATTGACCCACAGGCCCCGCACATCATTGAAATAAATATCGCGAAATGCGGGAGATACCCGTGACAAGGCGTCTGTTACGGACCGAGGCACGGAGATAAGCGATTTCCATTCCGGGGGCATGGCGATGGGTTCCCCTTCCGGATGCTTCACGCGAAGAAAAGCAGCGTATGCCGACGAGAAAGAATCATGCTTTAATTCATTGGTTGCAAAAATATCGTAGTGGCTCTTGTTGATGGCCGCGACCAACGTGACCCCCAACACCCCGATGACGATAGGAAGCAACAGGATAATGAAAAATCGGGGACGCCAAAAATGGCCCTTGAATCGATTATGTCCACGCCACCCGTTGAAAACGAGCAAAATGAAAACCGAAGGGATGATCCAGGCGCCCTCCTCCCGGGTTAACCAAAACGCCGAAAGAGAAAGACCGGCCAATAAGGCCCACATGACGATCTGTTTCATCGATTTGTCGGCAGAAGAGGTCAGCCCGATCATGCCGGCAAGGACAAGAACCGTCAGAGACGGATATATCCCCTCGCGGATGACCCGAAGGCTGCTTTCGGACGTCGTTACGGGATTGAAGGCATAGATGATGAATATGAACAGCAGGAGACAGCGATTTTTGATGAAACCCGACAATGCATATAAAAAAACGATTCCCGAAACGAGATAGAGCAGATGTTCGCTGAATTTCAAAGGCAGTCCCAGCATAAAGTTGGCCGCCAGGAAGATGGGGTAAAAAGGACCCTTGGCGAGCGTCATGTTATTGTAGGGTCCAAGCCATTCGCCGTTCAGAATCGATACGGCCAACCTGACAAAAAGACCATCGTCGTGCCCGGCAACCGGAATTGCAATGATGCGCAATGATTCGATCAGGATAAGCCTGCTGAGGCAAACGACGATGATTCCCGCGATGAATATGCTTTTTGAGCATTTCATGGACTTCTCGGACAGACCGTTTACAACTTCGGAATTCAACAGCACGACTCTCCTACTTGCCCCGGGATTTCACAACGGATTCTTTCTTCGCTTTTATGTCCAGGACGGAAATGAAATGCAACGATCCCCCGAAAAACCATTGCAAAGGGAAACGGTATAGACGGAGTCCGGACAGGAAGGTCTCTTCGGCAAGTCCGCATTCGAAAAAAGCTTTTTCCCATTCGCTTCTCGTCCAGTAACGGTAGGGAAGCGACACGCCATACCTTGCGTTGCCCATCCAATCCATCATTTTCAGCCGGGTCTGGGCCATAAAACCCTGCCGGAGATGATCCTTGATGATGATCTTTCCTCCGGCCACACGGGCGGCTTCGCTTAAGACGGCCAACGGCTGCTCGGCATGGTGCAGCACGTCCACAAATATCGCCACGTCCACGGAGTCGTCCGGAAAGGGAAGTTTCAATCCGTCGTATTCCCGGACATGGATATGGACGGATGGCCTCACCATCACATCCACGCCCTCAATCCTTAAATCTTTTCTCGATGCCATGATGGAAGCAGCAAGCGTTCCGTCCCCGCAACCGATATCGAGAACAGAAGAATCGTGAGGAATATGTTCCGCAAGCAGTCTGCTGACGACATTCACCCGCTGCATTTGAACAAAAGATTCGTAAATCAGTTTTAAAATGCCCATTTCCGGTTCCTTTCCCAGATGCCGCCTGACGACATTCAGCTATCCCGACCCCTTTTTTTGCATCACCAAAATGACGGAAAGCCCGAAACAGGGTTTAAAATGCCTCTCCAAACCGGACATCATGGGCAATATTTTGTTCATCCAATTGAAATTGGAATCCGTATGAAACTTCTGCTTGAAGATCCTGCCCTTTATAAACCAACCGACCGCTCCCAATAAATTGAAATAATGATATTTTTTTATATCAACCTCCAGTGTTCCTATCAATCTCGTTATTTCATTTTTATCATAGCGACGATAGTGGCCGGCCAACTCATCCAGTGTGCCGTAAAGCCATCGGAACGCCGGCAAGATCAGGCAGATATACCCTCCCGGGGCGATACCATCAACCATGTTTTTTAACGCCAGGGCATCTTTTTCGATGTGCTCGAGCACATTAAAACAGATCACCGTGTCGATCCGGTTCCGCTCAAGAATTTCAACGGCCTTGTCGCTGCAAATGTCCCCGACTTCGGAGAAAAAAATGTTTTTTCTTTGATGGATTTCCCTGAGCTTTTCGGCAAATTCTACATCCGGTTCGAAACCCAGATAAAATTCCTTGTCGTAAAAGAACTCGGTAAAATTGCCCAAACCGCATCCCACATCCGCGATGCGTTCCCCCAAAAACCCTTCGAACTGTTCAAACTGCCATTGGAAATAGGGCCGCGCAAGACGCCCCCATCTTGAATAGAAATCCAGTCGTGTTTCGTCGGCGTATGCTCCCATGTCACCCGGATATCCTGTCCGCCGCTTCAAATCCCATCAACAGCACGTCATCGATATTGATGTATTGAAAGGTTCCCTGCCTGCCGATGCTGAACAGATTTTCACAGGCGTTTAAACGGTCCATCACCTTCTTCAATTCCGTTTCGTAATTCAGTTTAAAAAGCGGATAGGCGTATCTTTCCCTTTCGACGAAATATCCGACAACCCACTCCCTCTTGATGAAATTTTCCGCTTCCGCATCGGCGATGACCCATCGATACAGATCCTCTGCACCCATGTTCCACATCGGATCCCCATAATTACAGGGAATTTCAATGCAAATCCCCGTTTTGCCGTCCGGGCAGGTGGATGGGCTGAAGTTCTTGAATTCCGATGTCCGCTGAAAAACGCAATCGCGATCGGCGAAATAAATCCAATGGTTGTCGGTTAAACGGTCAATATCCAGTTCGAGGAAGAGAAAAAGGAGGGATCGGTATTCCAACCTTCCCTTGGGCAGATGGCGCTTTTCGTTTTCATCGATCAGCATATCCTGCAATTCATCGATCGGCATCGTGGAAACGACCGAATCCGCCGCAAAGCTCGAACCGTCGGCCGTTTCGATTTGAAAGGTTCCCTTCTCTTTTTGAATGCCGACCACCTGACGGTTGAAATGCAGTTCGCCCCCTTTGGACAAGATATCCTTTTTCATCGCCTCGGCGAATTCTCCGATGCCCTTTCGGGGGTAATAATAAATCATCTGGTATGGCGAATGCGGCAGAAGGAGGTTCTTCCGAAAACTTTTGATATTTTTAAAAATCGTGCTCAACAAAACCAGCAAAAGACTCTGAACGGCCACCCTCTGCTCCGCGCAGAAGGCTGCCAGCGTGGACGGCGGAACCCCCCAAACCTTTTCGGTATAGGGACCGAAATAGATGTCATACATTTTCTTTCCGAAATGGTTGACGATCCAGGATTCGAAAGAATCCCCGGTCGGCCGCTTGAATTTCATGATGACGCGCTGCTTGCAGAAGCTCAAGAAGCATCCGATGGAGAGATTCAGCGGCAGACCGGTCACGACATCCTTGAGTTCCAGTGGATAGTTGAAATATCTTTTCAGAAATCGCTGGCTGGCCTTTTTCTCTCTGGTCAAGAGCTCGTTTCCCAAAACTTTTTTTAAAAAATCGATGACCGTCCGGTCCTGGGTATGGATCTGGTGAGGCCCCAAATCATAGGTGAAACCGTTTCGATGAATGCTCCGGCTGAGCCCGCCGACCTCTGAAGACCGTTCCAGCAGGCACACACGGATATTCTTCTTGTCAAGCAGTTTATAGGCGGTCGCCAGCCCGGCAACGCCCGCGCCGATGATTACGACTCTCTTCATGGATGGTCACTCTCTTCCGGACTCCGTCTTTTCATCCACTGGTAGACCTTCTCAATCCCCTGCGAAAGACCCACCTCAGGCCGCCAACCCAGCTCTTGATTGGCCCGCGTATTGTCCAGTACGTTTCTTTGGACGTCGAATTTTCTGGCCTCTTTGTATCGGACCTCGACGCGTTGCCCGGTCACCGCAGTGATGGTCTCTAAAATTTCATTGATGGAATGTCCTTTGCCGCTGGAGACATGGAATAGTTTCTGCGTCCCCTGGTAGGAAATCGCTTTTTTTACGCACCTTGCGGCATCTCTGATGTACAAGTAATCCCGCACCACCGTGCCGTCCCCCCAGATTTCAATCGGCGTGCGATGGATGACATCGAAAAGCAGTGTCACGATCAGTCCCTGACGGTTCTGCACATTTTGTCTCTCTCCGTAAGGGTTCGCCAATCTCAGCACCGTGTAGTCGAGATCGAACAGATGACGGTTGAGAAACAGATATTTCTCGGCCATCAGTTTTGTGATGCCGTAAGAGCAAAGCGGTCGGGTCTGTTCGTCCTCTTTGATCGGCATTTTTTCGACATTCCCGTAAACGGTTCCGCCGGACGAAATGAAAATGAATTTCCGGATGGATTTCTTGTTCAACAAATCGAGGGCATTTAAAAGCGGGATGATATTGGTCTCGACATCGTAGCGATAGTTGGCATTTGACATGGCCGGCAATGTGCTCCAGGCCAAATGGATCACGACATCGACGCCGTCGACGGCCGCCTCGACATCCTTGATGTTGTGAAAGTCGCCTTCCAGCACCTCGACGTTCTCTTCGAACGTTTCGATGTTTTGGTGTGAAAAATATTTCTTGTCGAAGATCCTGACGAGATAGTCGTCCTTCAGCTCCTCAGCCAGGTGAGATCCGATAAATCCCCCGCCGCCTGTGATCAATATCCTCGATTTATCATTCATATCCGTTCACCGAAGGTTTGAGGCCTTTGAAATCGGCGCAGCTATATCAAACGCCGGACCCGAAGACAAGGTGCCTGAAGAAGGTCTTTGCCGCTTTGGCCGTTCGCAACGCCAGCGAAGGGTGCAGAACCGCCTGTCGGAGTTTGTACGCAACGTAGGCGGGACGGAGATAGAAGCGGCGCCGCGCCTCATCGCAGATTTTAACGAGTTCAGCCGGCTCGAAAGAGTCGTTGCGGATCACGCAGTTGTGAAGCCCGGAGGGCGTGAGCCACTGCCGAAAATCGGTTGCCGTAATCCACTCCCTCTTCAGGTAATCCCGATACGCATCCGTCCCGGGATAAACCATGACCGGATAGAATTGAACCGTGTCCGGACGAAGCCGCAGCGCCAGCTCGACGGTCTGCTTCACCGTTTCGGGCGTTTCCCCGGGAAACCCAACCATGAAACAGCCGTGGATCAGGATGCCGGCCTTTCGGGCGTTTTCCATGAACCGCTCCATCTTTTCAATCCTGACCCCTTTGCGCGTTTCGTCCAGTATGCCCTGATTGCCGCTCTCAAATCCGACGCAGAGCTGCCGGCATCCCGCGGCTTTCATGATCTTCAGGGTTTCCAGATCCGGATCGATCCGGGAATTGGCGACGAACGGGATGCGGACGCCGCTTCGAATCAGCGCCTCCGAAAACGCGATCAGCCGTTCCTTGTTGACCGTCAGTGTGTCGTCTTCGAAAAAGATCGATCGGGCCTCCGGAAAGGTTTTTTGGACGAAGCGCATCTCTTCGATGACATCCTCGATGCTGCGCAGTCGATACCTCCGACCGGTCATCACCTGCGGATATACGCAAAACCGGCAGAGGAACGGGCACCCCCGGCTTGTGATCAGCGTCACCATCGGGTAGATTGCGTTCGGATTGAAATAGTCGGAAATCCGGAGGTGCTTTGCATACGCCCGGCTGACCCAGGGCAGTTCGTCCAGGTTTTGGATGAACGGGCGATCCGGATTGTGCACAACGGCGCCGCCCTCTCGATAGGAGAGTCCGGCGATGCCCGAAAACGGCCTCCGGCCGGTCCCGGGATTCCTCTCCAGAACATCGGCGAGCTCCCGAAGGGTGTATTCGTATTCTCTCCGGGCGACGGCATCCACCGCGTCGGAAAGAGCCAACGTCTCTTCCGGCAGCGCGGACACATGGGTTCCCACCAGGACGACCGTCGCGTCCGGAAGCGCACCCTTCAGGAGACCCGCAACCCGGATGTCGTTCTGGATGCTCGGCGTGCTGGTGTCCATCACGATGAGCGCCGGATCCATTTTTTCGCCGATTTTCAGAATTTCCGCATCCGTCCATCCCCGCGCGGGGGCATCGGTGAGGGTTACCGCATGACCGGCCTGTTCCAGGACCTCCGCGGCATATGCCAGCCATATCGGGAAATAGAGCGTTCCGCTCTTGGTCACGGCGGGACTCCGCTGCGGACGCGAAAATTTCGGCAAAAACGGCGGGTTGAGGATCCAGATTTTCATGGATTTATTGGATCGGGCGGATGCGGATCGCGCCCGGAAAAGGTTTTCGGATTTTAACCTTCGCCGGACGAGGGCAAATGCGGTTTTCGAAACAGGGCCCGGATCAGGCGGTCATACTGCCGCTCCTGCTCCGCAAAAAAACCGGCCTCCCCGCTGTATGAAATCGCTTGTTTCGGACAGGCGGAATAGCAGTACAGGCATTGCAGGCATGTCCCGGGATCCAGGAAATCGTCCGGAAAAAACCGCCCCATCGGGCAAACGTCGCTGCAGACGCCGCAGCGATCGCATCGCCCCTCATCCAGATCCATGCGATCGATTCGCATTTCCTCTTGAACAAACACGTCCTGACGCAGACCGGTCAGGAAAAGGAGGCCGCCGAACCAGTCCGTGGCGGCCAGGCGGGTAAACAGCGACGTATTACGGATCTTCAAGAAAAATTTCTGCCTGTCCGGATGATGAATAAAGGCAGCCAGCGGTCCCGGATTCGGCGGTCGGAACGGTCGGGCCGGCGATTCACCGATGAGATCCCGGACGATCCGGTGATGAA
>JAXDCM010000010.1:0-2505 GCA_034677965.1 Syntrophales bacterium | reverse complement strand
CGCTGCCCCGCCTCTCCCACAATTCGCACATCTGTCTCAAGAAGTCCGTCTTGTAGAAGTAACTGGAAGGCTGATTGACACGGAGCGTGTGAAAATCCTTGACCGCCGGGAATTGTTCCGGCTGATCGCAGTATCGGCCGATAACGCCTCCGCCATACCCGAAAACACCCGCGACCCCGCCGTGTTTCCAGTGCCCCTCCCGGTCCTTGAAGGAGAGTTCGAGAAGATCGAGAAGATCATCGCAAACCTCTCTCGGCGTCTGTAAATCCACGTTGGTTTTTTTTCTCGACTCGGCCTCCTGTTTGATATCGGAAACAAAACTCGGCCATTTTCCTTTTTCCAACTCGTCCAGCATCGGAGTCTTACGCTTCGCCATTCAAATACCTCCTCTCCCATTCGGTGATCTGTCGGGATTTCCCTTGCGGTTTATTTCCCTCCAGGTTTAAAAACATGATGATTCCATTCTCCCCTTCCGCTCCACGGCGCGATCTCCGCTATTTCTGCAATTCCCTCACTTCCTTCAGCAACCCCGGATGCACTTCATAGCCGTATTCCAATGCACGGTCACAATGCTTTTTCGCCTTGGCCCCCTCTCCCTTCTGCAGATACGCAACGGCCAGGTTATTGTGGGCCACTGCAAACCGCGGGGCAATTTCAACAGCCTTTTTGCTGTATGCGATGCTCTCCCCGATCTTTCCCTGCATGAGATAGGCACTCCCCAGGTCGCTCAAGGCCTGAACGAACTTCGGATCTTTTTCGACGGCCTTCTTAAGCATCTCGATCGCTTTTTCAACCTCGCCCATCTGAAGATACGCAAACCCGATGTTGCCGTATGGAACCGCGTAATCCGACCGAAAGGCGATCACCTTTCTGCAGAGTTCAATCCCCTTGTCCATTTCTCCCTTCTGGAAACAGATGCCACTGAGGTTGATATACGCCTCCGCCATTTGGGGACTCTCCGCGATCGCCGCAGTAAACTCCGCGGCGGCTTCATCCCATTCATGCAACTTGATCAGCGCAATCCCCAAATGATAATGGGTAAGCGCGCAACCGGGGTTCCCCGCCAGTTGTTTTCGGAGCTCCATCACAGCCTGTTCCGCGGGAATCGTTTCCGTCATCACTCGCCTTTTTTCAGGAAATCACGGTACCAACATGAAAAATCGTAACTGCCTCTCCATCGGTCTTCGCCGCCGACGATCCCCATGCAGATCTCCCAAGCCCCTTGGCCATAAGCATTGCCGTAATCATCTTGGGGGCACTCCCTTAAAAATTTTCTCATCAAAGACAATGCCGTTTCCCGGTGTTTCGCCATCCGGAGGTCCAGCGGGTCCTTCGGCGGCAGAAAGGGGTCCCACTCTTCGTATCCCTTATCGAGGATTCTCTTACGGCCTCTCGACGACATGGCATCGAAAATGGCCTTTTTTTTCTGTTCCTCAGGGGTAAGCCCAGCCACGAAAAATTTGCCTTTCGTCGTTAAAAGGTCTTCTGCAGAAGCTCCTTGCCGGCAAAGGGGTTGTAAAGCTTCAGGATGGCAGCCTTCATCACATCCAGGCTCTTCGCCGATACGATGATCCCCATCAGGATCGTCTCACCCTTTTCCGGCAGGGTATAGGCGCTGGACGCATCAGGGGTCAAATCCGGGAAGCCTTTGAGCAGTTTCTTGTGCTCCTTGGCGGTCACACCGACCCGAACCGCCTTCTTGCCGTCGATTTCAATGATCTGTCCCGCTAATCCGGCATCCTCAACCTTTTTGAGCTTCTCTTCATCGAGAAAGATATTGATGTAATAATCTGCCATACACTTCCCTCCTGTGTGTGATTTTCTCACTGCGAAAACGGATCCCTTGATCCGTCACCTCTCTTCACGCCGGCTTCATCCGTTAAGCCGTAAAAAAGATCTTGGGAAAATGGACGCGGTGAAAAAAACCATGGTCGTCCATATCGGATGAAGGCATCGAATTTTAGGGGCTTCTTGTATCTAATTTGATGACGGGTTGTCAAGGCATTAAATCCATTTTTGAACGATTTCCATCTATTTCACAACAGTGTTGAGCCCGTCTTCGACAAGATCCCGTCTTCTACCTTGCAGCATTAGCCCTTTTGTGTGATAATGGCCCGCATTCGATGATGATCGATTTCCACCGACCCTACGGGAGAGAAGTTGATGCACTCCCGATCCATCCTGAGGCGACCATATGAACCCGGAATTTATCGATACGCTGGTAATCAAAAATGATACGAAGATCGTTTTTCTCATCATGGACGGCCTCGGCGGCCTTCCGATGGGGAAAAAGAATCAGACGGAACTGGAATCGGCCAGAACACCGAACCTGGACGCATTGGCTCGAGAGTCCGTTTGTGGACTTCTGGATCCGGTCGGTTACGGCATTACGCCCGGCAGCGGTCCGGCCCATTTCGCCCTTTTCGGATATGACCCCATTCAAAACAGTATCGGCCGCGGAATTCTGGAAGCGGCGGGAATCGATTTCCCGATGACGGACCGGGA
>JAXDCM010000009.1:0-5514 GCA_034677965.1 Syntrophales bacterium | reverse complement strand
CAAGCGAAATCTGCCGATCTTCCGTCGGCAACACACGTTCAAAGCCGTTGCGTTGCCGTCGACGGGTACCGGGAGACGGTTCGGGTGGGAGCCGTGGACACATCCGGGGCGATGCAGAGGCGATTTCTGGGCCATTCGGGGCGATTTCTGTTGACAGGCCGGCGCCGTCCTTTTACACTCTGCGGCAACCCGCATTGTTTATGAAACCATAGGATCTCACATCCAGGACTCAGGCCCGGGCGATGCGGATTCTTCTGGATAAATTGATGGAGGTGGCTCATGACGCAAACAGCCCTTGAAGCAGGCAAGGCGGCCGCGTGGATCCGGGAAAGCATCGGCAAGTTCGTCGCGTCCGCCGAAAACCGCATAGACCCGGGCGGCACCGAAGAGCCGGCCTGGGATGAGCCTCTCGTCGGCTTCTCCCGCGGCGACGACCCGCTGTATCGGCATTTCAAGGACGATATCGGACCGTTCGTCTGGACGCCGAAAGAGATTTTTTCGTTGACCTTTCCGATGGTGAAGGCGCTGCCGGAAGAGCTGGCCGTGGTGAGTTGGATCCTGCCGCAGACGGAGCTTACCCGGCACGACAACGCCGGGGAGAAGAAACTGCCCGCCCGGCGCTGGGCAATGACGTACAAATACGGGGAGGAGTTCAATGTCCGTCTGCGCAACCACGTAGCGAGTCTCCTCAACGCCGCCGCATATGAGGCGGTCGCACCCATGACCTCCCCCTTATGGAAACAGCAAACGTCCGAGCGATACGGTCCGGCCTCCTCCTGGTCGGAGAGGCATGCGGCGTACGCGTCCGGTCTGGGCACCTTTGGGCTTTGCGACGGCCTGATCACGCCCCGCGGAAAGGCGGTGCGCTGCGGATCGGTGGTGGCGAGGATCGGTGTCCCCCCGACGGATCGTCCGTACACCGACCGCCATGCATACTGCCTTTTCTATCGTAACGGGAGCTGCGGAAAATGCATCAAACGCTGCCCGGCGGGCGCCGTCACCCGGACGGGGCACGACAAGGAAAAATGCGGCAACTATCTCCGCAACGTCACAAAGCCCTTCGTCAAAGATCGCTATGGTTTGGATTTGTCGACCTGCGGCCTTTGCCAGACCGCCGTCCCGTGCGAGGCGAATATTCCCGTCCCGGGAAGGGACGATTGAAGGATCCGCCCTGCGAAAAAGACGGAGCGCGGATGCTTTCCGCTGATGAGGTCGGGATGCCGATTCGACGCTTTCTGGCGACTCTGCTCGCACTGTGGGGTTTTTGGCTTCCGGACGGGGCCCTCTGCGGGGAGAAGCCCCTCTGGGAGCTCGGCGTGGGTGTCGCCGCGCTGCGGATGCCCGATTACCGGGGCTCCGACGAGTACAGGTATTATCTGCTCCCGTATCCCTACTTCATCTATCGCGGCGATATCCTGCGGGTCGATCGCGAGCGCATCTCCGGACGCATCTTCGAAACCGACCGGTTTCTGCTGGATGTGAGTCTCAACGGCAGCGTCCCGGTGAAGAGTTCGGACAATCCCGACCGCCGGGGGATGCCCGACCTGGATCCGACGTTTGAAGTGGGTCCCTCTCTCAACGTGACCCTGCTGGAAAATCATCAGACCCGTTACAAACTGATGCTGACGGTTCCGGTCCGGGCCTCCTTCTCGACCGACTTTTCATCGGTCCGTCACGAGGGATGGGTGTTTCATCCGAGGCTGAACTTCGAAAAGGCGGACATCCTCCCAGGGACCGGACTCAACATCGGAATTTCAGCCGGTCCTCTCTTCGCCGACCGGGGCCATCATGCCTATTTTTACACCGTGGATCCGTCCTATGCGACCGCGGTGCGCTCCGCCTACGACGCCGGGGGAGGCTACAGCGGCGCCACCTTCACCGTCGGCTTCCACAAGACGTTCGATCCTCTCATCCTGAACGCCTTTGTCAGCCTTGACGACCTCCGGGGCGCCGTATTCGAGAACAGCCCGCTGGTCAAAACGCGATCCTCCTGGATGTGCGGATTCTCCGTATCCTGGATTTTCAGGAAGTCTTCCGAAAGGGTCACCATCCCCTGAATCCTCTCTGACGGAGAGCGAAAGAAGGCGCCGACGGCCGCTTCCTGGTCGTCGAGCCGAATGTCCATGTGACCCGGAAGCGTTTAAAAAAAACCGCGGAAGTCTGTCGGGCTTCAGGTTTCCGGTCACTGGGCGAGCCTGCCGTTGCGCTGAGTCGGTCCGTTCTGCTGGCAAAGGACCTGCGAGCCGGATTTCTTGACAGACCCACAATCACCCCCTATGATGCCTCAATCGTGGATCGTGTCCGCAACAATGGGTTGCGACTGCCGGTGTATTTGATTCGAATGGAAGGGAGAACAAGCCATGGAACCGAAGATCGCGAAAAAGGGACCGTACATGATGGAGATGCAGCCGGGAAAGTATTTCTGGTGCCGCTGCGGCCATTCCGCCACACAGCCGTTTTGCGACGGCGCCCATGAACGGGAAAATACCGGGATGACGCCGATGGAAGTGGAAGTCACCTATCCCAAGACGGTCGCCTGGTGTGGCTGCAAGCACAGCAAGAAACCGCCCTATTGCGACGGGGCGCACAACAAACTCTAAGATGGGAATCGGTGGAAACGGTCCGGATCCATGGTCCGGCATGGGCCGCCGGAAACCCGGAGATGGAGCGTTCAGCGAATTCACGGGGCGGGAATGAAGGTTCGATCGTTTGAGTTCAACCTTCGGGAGTTGGCCGGATCGATGGGGGATTTCGGGACCCTCTTCCCGCTGGCCATCGGCTACATCGCGGTTTGCGGCCTCGATCCGGCGGGCTTTCTCGTGATGATGGGCCTGGCCAACGTCGCGACCGGCCTGATCTACAAGCTCCCGATGCCGATCGAGCCGATGAAGGTTTTGGCCGTCGTCGCGATCGCCCAGCACTGGACGCCTTCGCTGATCTACGCCTCCGGTTTTGCGATGGGGATCGTCTGGGTTCTCTTTGCGGCAACGGGGATCATCGGACGCCTCGCGAAGATCACGCCGAAAAGCGTGGTCCGCGGCATCCAGGCCACGCTCGGGATCCTGCTCGCCGTGGAGGCCGTCAAGATGGTGTCGACCGGCTGGGTCCTCGGGATCATCGCGGTGGTCATCGTCATAGGCCTCCGGGAGAGCCGCTACGCCCCGGCCGCTATTGTCCTGATGCTCCTCGGCATCGCGATGGTGGCTCTCCGGGGGAGCCTCCCGCCGGCCGAATCGATCCGCTTCACCGCGCCGCCGCTGACGGGCTTTCGCCCCGCGGAGGTGTGGGAGTCTCTGGTTCTCGCCGGTTTCGCGCAGATCCCGCTGACGATCACAAACGCAACGATCGCCACCGCCGCGCTGATCGGGAGCTACTTCCCGGACAGGCCTGTGACCGTGGAACGACTCTCCTGGAACCAGGGCATCATGAACCTCGTCACCCCCTTTTTCGGCGGGATGCCGATGTGCCACGGCTCGGGCGGCCTCGCCGGTCAGTACTATTTCGGCGCGCGGACCGGCGGCGCCAACCTGATCGAGGGCGCCATCGAGATCACCCTCGGCCTGTTTTTCTCGGCCGCCATCGCCGGTTTGTTTACCGCGTTCCCGCTTGCGATCATCGGCGCGATGATGCTTCTGGTCGGGATCGAGCTGACCAAGTTCGTCCGGGATGTCCGGCCCGGCGCAGATCTGATCCCTCTCGCGCTCACCATCGTTGTCTCCCTTCTCGCCAACATGGCCGTCGGCTTCGCGGCCGGTCTCGTCGCCCACTACGGGATGAGAAAATAGTGGGGGAAGGCTGTGCAATAAAGACTTGACGGACCTTGGCATAACCTGTACTGTATTTCGGTACAGAAAAAGTACGGGAGGGAAAGCCATGTCCATACAAACCACATACACGCAGGCGCGTGCCAATTTGTCGAGTTTGTTCAAGGAAGTGACCGAGAACCGGGAGGTCGTCATCATCCGGCGGCGGAATGGCGAGGATGTCGCGGTGGTGGCCGCCGACGAACTGTCGAGCCTCACCGAGACCGCCCACCTCCTCCGCTCGCCGAAAAATGCCCGGCGTCTGCTCCAGGCGCTGGCGCGCGCTCAGGAAAATACGGAAAAACCGCAATCCGTGGATGCGTTGAAAAAGGGGATCGGCCTTGGGGACAGGGCATAAGACGGGACCGGACAAGCGTGTCGGACGGGAGGCCGTTTTTCAGCCGGAGTTTCTCGAAGACCTGCGCTACTGGGTGGAAACGGAGCGAAGGGTCGCCCTGCGGGCGTTAAACCTCGTCGAGGCGATTCTGCGAGATCCCTTCGCCGGGATCGGCAAACCCGAACCGCTGAAATATCTTGCCGCCGGCGTCTGGTCCCGCCGCCTGACGCAGGAGCATCGCATCGTCTATCTGGTCGGTGATGATCGAATCGATTTCCTGCAGGCGAGGTACCATTACTGACGGAGGGATTCCACGAAAAATGTCTCTTAAACTCATTCAGGAATACCACCACAAGGTTCAGGAAATCCTTCAGTACGGGGGCTCCCGGAACGAAACCGCCATCCGCCCCGCCTTCCAGAAACTTTTGGAACAATACTGCGCCGACAAGAAAATCGAACTGATCCTGGAACTGGAGTACAGGACCGCATTGGGCACAGTCGTCAATCCGGACGGGACGCTGAAAGACGCCTTTCGTCAGGACTGGGGATACTGGGAGAGCAAAGACCAGAAAGATACCCTTGACGATGAGATTCAAAAGAAGCTTGCCAAAGGGTACCCCACGACCAATATCCTATTCGAAGACAGCCGAACCGCCGTTCTAATCCGGAACGGCCGGGAGTTACAGCGGGCATCATTCGACAACCACGCCGCCCTCCACAGCCTGATCACAACCTTTGTCAACTATGAACCCCAAGAGGTCCGGACATTCCGGGAGGCGATTGAAAGATTCAAAGAGGATCTTCCCGACCTGATCGTCAAGCTGCGCGAGCTAATCGAAGAGCAGGCAGCAAAGAACAAATCCTTTGCCAAGGCACGAGAAAGTTTTCTTGATCTCTGCCGGGAGTCCATCAACCCCCACGTCGTCATGGCCGACGTCCGGGAGATGATCATCCAGCACATCCTGACGGAGGACATCTTCATCACCGTGTTCAACGAATCCCAGTTCCACCGGGAAAACAATATCGCCCACTCCCTGATGGAGGTGATCGAGACCTTCTTCACCGGCGCCGTCCGCAGGGGCATCCTGGGGAAGATCGATCCCTACATCCAGATCATCAAGGCCGCCGCGTCCGGGATCGCCGACCATCACGAAAAACAGCGTTTTCTCAAGGTCTTTTACGAGAACTTCTACCGGGCCTACAATCCGGCGGCGGCGGACCGTTTAGGGATCATCTACACTCCCAATGAGATCGTCCGGTTCATGGTGGAATCCGCCGAGCATCTGGTCCACCAGAATTTCGGGCGGCTCCTCGGGGACGAGGATGTGGAAATCCTCGATCCGGTAACGGGAACAGGCACCTTCATCACCGAGA
>JAXDCM010000008.1:0-30174 GCA_034677965.1 Syntrophales bacterium | reverse complement strand
AGTCTCTGGGGTATCGCACCCCCTACGAGATTTATGTCAAGGAGCGGTTAAACCCAAAACCCGTGCAGGCTAATACCGTGCACCAAATACAACCCACTTTTTTGTCTTGACAACGGGGAGACCCTTAGATAGCTCCTATTTTCTAGCTTTTACTGTTGACATGATGCCGGAGAGGTCACATGTTGAGGTTCCATGTAACACCACGGTCTTCGAAATACCTCACAGAAAATGCTTTTTAACGCAAACCAATGCACTTGCTCAAAAGGCGCCCTTGGCAAGAAATTATATACTGGTAGAGGGGGCAGCGCATAATGTAACGAAGCGGTTTAGAAGAGAAAAGCGCTTCGAGAAAATACTGCCGCTTTACCATTACAAGTGGGAAAGTGGTGTTCGCGAAAGAATGCTAGAAAGATTCAATAGATATAAGCGCCTTGCTATCCCTTATTATAATGAGTCTAGGAAATTCTATGACATACTGCAAGATGGTATTAATCAACTCGTTGTGGAAGATATCTATAGTGTCAGGTTCAATATAAAAAGGGACAAGACAGGTGAATGCTCTCTGCGGATCGATCCGAGGGGTGAATACGAATTCTACAAATACTAAGAGAACCTACCCAAAAGATGGGCACGATCCCGAATTGTGCGTCATATGTAAAAATGAAAGACTTGCCTTACATGTAAAAGTTAAGGACTCACCCTACAGTTAGGGCAAGGGAAAATGGCAGTCAGTCTTCTATTCAGGTTTAGGTAATCTATAATTCGCCATTGCCAGAACCTTATCTCGAATAATGTTTCGTGCGATTATTTCTCAGGGCTGCAGTTCACCCTGTGCCCTACATTGGCGATTAGCCGGGTTATCGTGGCCACAGCGTTGGGTTGCTTAAAGGCCCGGTAGACGATCTCCATCATCCGGTAATAATCCTTCGTAAACTGGTTGTAGCCTGTCTGGAGCTGCTCGACAGTCATGGCCTTCGGCCTCACGATGACGGTGCTGCCCGTGTATTTCGAGTAGTCGGTGCAAATGATCCGGCCCTCCCTCTCGAATTTCCGGTAGAACTCGGTCCCCGGATAGGGGATCAGAATGTTGACGGCGACGCTGTCGATCTTCACCCTTTTCAGGGCCTCGATGGTCCGGTCGAACACATCCGGCGTGTCGGTGTCGAATCCGAAAATGATCCCCCCGTCCACCAGGATGCCGCGATCGTGGAACCGCGCGATGTTGTCCTTGAGCCGCTCAACCTTGTTGAACCCCTTGTTCGCCTCGGATAGAGCGGCGGCGGAGACTGACTCCACCCCCACAAAGACGCCAATACAGCCTGCCTTCGCCGCCAGCGAGAGCAGTTCCTCGTTTTCTGCGAGAAGCACATGGGACTGCATGAAAAACTTCTTCCCCTGGGGGATCATGGCCGTGAACAGCTCCTTCGCGAAGGCCTCGTCGGCCGCCAGGTTGTCGTCCAGGAAGGCGATGAGCCTGTTGCCCGCCCGCTCAACGTCGGTAATGACGTGATCAACGGGCCGGGTCCGGAATCCCATGCCGTGCATATATCTCGTTGAACAGAAGGCGCAGGCATGGGTGCAGCCCCGAGTCGCCTCGATGGGATAGAGCGGAAAGTATCGGGAGGCGTCGAGTAAATCCAGCCGGGGCGGCTTCAGCCTAGCCAGGGCGACCGGCCTTTCACCCTTATAGATCCCTTGCATCCTTCCAGCCTTAGCATCGGCGACAATTTCCGGCCACACCTCGTCGGCCTCGCCCACCGCCACCGCATCGGCGTGTTGTAGCCCTTCCTCCGGCATGACCGAGGCATGCATCCCGCCCAGCACCACAGGGACGTGCCGCTGCCGGTAATGATCGGCAATCTCGTAGGCGCGGTAGGCCCTGAATACCTCGAAGGAGATCCCCACAAGATCCGGATGGTCGTCCAGGCGGATCGTCTTGACCCTCTCATCTTCGATGGTGATCTCATGCCCTTCAGGGGTAGCCGCCGCCACCGCCGGCAGGGAAAGGGTCATGATCTGCGACCACTTCGATTTTGATCGGACCGCCGCCGATATTAGCTTTATCTTCATGATAGTTCCTCCCTCTGGATGGTCAACGCATGATCTTCCGTTGCCTGGCCCCACTCGACCAGGCAAAGCCGTGGACCGGGGCCGCTGTCGAAGGTGATCTCGATCCCGGTGATGCTGAGCGGATGGACGCAGGAGCCCGTGTTGTAGTAGCTCCCGTCAGGCTGATGCTTGATCTTGACACCGTCGGTCTTGATCTTGGATTCCAGGTAGCGGCGCTCCGTAAGCGACAGATTCTCGAAGACCGCCCGATGGGTGTGACCGGCAATGATCGCGGCAATGCCCTGGTCATTGTGGTTCGCCCACTCGTGGAGCTGCCTGTCCACCTCGTTGCAGAGGCCGGGATTGAGGGCGGCCCGGGTCGGGTCCTTGGCGCCGCACCGCTGGAGATCCGACCAGAAGTGATGAACGAAAAACTTGCTGACTGCAGCACCCTCGCCGCTGCATTTTGGGTCCGCCTGGTGGCCGTGGATGAGGAGGATGTCGCCACAGACCGTCGCACTCCTGCCGCAGCCCCATCCAGCCCCTGTGCCGCCACCCGCCACGCCTTTACGGTCGCCGTCAACATTTTCCTCGTCTGATATCCTCTTTGCAGGCGAAGCACTATCCTCTCCCCTTGCTTCGCCTACCCTGGACTCTTGCCACTGGTCGTTGCCTGCACCGCATTCCCTCCCCTCGGGCATTGCCAGGAGAATCCCCTCATTGATTTCGATGCCGGGGAACAGCGTCCGGTAGACCGTCTCGTGGTCCTTCCAATAGAGGTCATGGTTGCCCCACACCTTCAGGTAGCGGGTTTTTGCCAGATCTGGATCATGGAATTTCGCCAGGAGTTCGTATACCGGCGTGTGGGTGATGTAGATCTGGTCGAAGTTGTCGTTCTCCCAGAGTTCTTCGGCATCCCCCAGTTCGATGTAGGTGAAACCTTCTTCCAGGTAATGCTCCAGGGCACAGCGATAGATCAGGGAGTTCTTCGCGAAGTCGTCTGCCCCGGAGCCGTCACCCCGGTGCATATCGGACATGACGACCAGCTTCATGACGGGCGTCAGGGTCACCGGCCTGGTTCGTTCCAGTCTGGGTAGACATTCCATTGCTTGCTTCCTTCATTTCCTCCGGGATTTCTGCCGAAGACCTCTGGCGCAACCCGGCCAAGATCACTCAGTAAATGCCGTTCAGAAAACCGTCTTGCGCGGCCGACTTCCCCATGCCATCGACCTTCCCGAAGGCATTCTCAGCCGACCAGACCACTGGCCCATGGCCCGGAAAGATGATCCGGACGTGCAGCTTCTCCGCCAGTGTGTCAAAGGTCCTCTGGGTCTGCCCCTCATCGCAGCAGAAGCGGTTCAGATAGCCCCTTCCGTCCTTCCGTCCCAGGATCAGGTCACCTGCAATGAGTTCCTCGGAAGCCTCGTTGTAGAAAACCACCGACTCCTCCGTGTGGCCCGGCGCGGCGATCACCTCCCAACCACCGAAGCCGATCCGAGAACGGGGCAAGAGGTTCCCTTCGAGGTACCTGATTCGTTCCGCATAGGAGACCTGCTGAAGATCCCGGAAAAACGGCAGAGGCGTACCGGCCGGACCGTCGAAAGCCAGATCAGACCACTTCCGGATGCCGAAGAAGCCGCCGGCAATCAGCGTTGGAAGCAGGCCGGTGACCCAGTTCCGCATAGGAGAGAGCGGCCGATGCGCCTTCAGATAGGCCTTCACCAGGGGATGGAACAGGACGACCGCCTTGGGAGAGCACTTCAAGAGCAACGTTCCGATTCCGCCGATATGGTCGATGTGAAAATGGGTGGCGGCGATGATTCGGATCGCCCTGAGAGAGCGCTTTATGGTGTGGGTGCAGAATTCCTCAACGGCGTGCGCGGCGCCGACACTGCCGCAATCTATGACCATGAGGCCGTCATTCTCGTCGGTGATCAGGTATGTCTGGGCAAGGCCGCTGCCCGGGATCGGATGCACCATATTGCCGTCCATTTTGTTTGCGCCCCCACCCCCTACCCCCTCCCCCAGATTCCGCCACGCCCTAATCGGCGTTCGGCGAGGGGCCCGTAACTGCCGTATCGTTGGATAGAGAATCAATGGATTCGGCAGGGTCGCACTGAGACCAGAGTCGCTCGAATTCGGCGATGAAGGCTTGGATCAGCCCCGTGTGGTTAGTGAAGATCGCTGCCTCATGGTTCCGGAACTCCGATTCATTCGTGAAGTTGTAGCTACCAGTGATGAGAATCTTGCCGTCGATGAGCATGAATTTGTGATGCAGCGAGCCGCGCCTGATTTCGATGAGCCGAACCTCGATCCCCTCACCGGCCAGCCACTCGTCGATGGAGTAGGACTTCCGGGCATTGTCACCGTCCAGGAGGATCCGGATCTTGATCCCGCGTTTCAGGGTCCCCGACAAGGCCTGTCCGAGATACTTCGAGGAGAAGGCATAGGCGGCCACGGCGATTTCCTTCTTCGCTGCCTTGATCAGCCGGGCAAGCTCCTTCGAGGTGCCGCCCTTGGGGGAGAAAAGGGCTCTTGTTCCAGGAACGCGACTCATAAGCAGGACCTTCCTTGGTTGCTAAAGGACTGGAAGACAGAGCCCGCCACACCCGGACTGCGATGTGGCGGGCGGTTTCTCCGATCTTTGGATTTACTTCTTCTTTCCCTTGGCCTTGGCCGCCGCCTTGCCCTTTGCAGTCGCCTTGGGCAGACTGACCTTGACCTTGTCCCTGGACTGCCCCCGCTTGCGCGCCAGCATCTTTTCCTTCCAGGTTTTGGACACCTTGAACCCCATCCGGTAGCTCGCGGGGATGGTGATCGGCTCCTGGGTTTTCGGGTTGATCCCCTGCCGTTCCTTCGTCTTCTTGACGGTGAAGGTCCCGAAGTTGGTCAGCCGGAGCATCCCCGACTGCTCCAGCAGAAAGAGAACACCCTCCAGAACGGCGTTGATCGCCTTCTTTGCGTTCTCCTTGGTCAGCTCCGTGGTTTCGGCCACATGGCCGACCAGTTCGTCCTTCCCGACTGCACCTGTTGCTCTTCCCATGATTTGTTCCTCCTTTTTGTTTATGGGTTTACGATCCTCACGACTACGAGATAGATCCCGTAGCCGACCGATGCCATAATCAAAGCGCCGAAGACCCAGCCGGTCTTCTGGAAGAAGGCCGAGATGAAGCGCGCCGCCCACTTCGAAGGGGTGACGTACGCCTCCAGTGCGGCGATCCGGCTCTGGAAGTCCCGGATCCGCCGGGCGTGCTCCCGGCAGGCGAGGTCCTCGACGATCACTGTGATCCGCCGGACCTGGGCAAGAAGGTCGGCCATCACCTGGCGGTCGGCCTGCAGGCTCGCCTCATAGGCCTGCTTCAGCAGGCAGATCGTCTTGTCCAGGGCGGCGTAGCGATGGTTCAGCTCCTCCGTCTGGCCGGAGAGCTTTGCGATGCTCTCCAGCAGGAGCCGGTTGTACCGGTCGTTGCTGTTATTGGGGCTGTCGGTCATGACAGATACCTCTCCAGGAAAGTGACCCACCGGCAGTCCTCGCTGAAGTCGAGAGACCGGTAGGCGGTATTGATCCGGTCCGCGGGGAAGTAGATCGATAGGCCGCCGATGCCCCTGACCTCGCGTCCGATCTTCCCCTGGCGGAGGATCACTCTGCCTTTTCCAGGCTTGAGTGTGGCGAGAAGATCGTTCGCCCTGGCCTGAATCGCTGCGTTGGCCTTCTTCCGGAGATTCCTGGCGAAGCAGGCCAGGTCGATGTAGTTGTCATCGAAGAAACGGGGGCTTTTATTCCAGGCGGCCTCGATGAGCTTGGTTTCGGTGTCAATTTCTTCAAAGAGGGCTTCCGACATTGCGTCGATCTTGATGGTCACATCTTCGATCCGGCTCAAATCGATGGCCGACTGCGTGACGGTTTCGTCCTGCCCCTTGTAGGAGAGGAGGTAGCTCTTGACGATCCAACGGGCCAACGCAGCTGCGTCTTGGCGGGGCCGGGCAGTGAGACGAGTCAGGATCTCGGCGTAGGGCCAGCCGTCGAAGGGCTCTTCGATCTCCGAACCGACAAGGATCTTCACGGAATCCCTGAGCTGCCAGGCCACCTCGACCATGTTCATCAGGCAGGCGTCCATGCCGAGGAGGTCGATCTTCCGGCCGAGGAGTGCGCAGACCCCGGCGAGGACCACCCTCAGCTCGCGGTTGTCCAGCGCGTCGCCGTCGGAGGTGTCGTCGTAACAGATGCTGCGGTGCGACTGGGGGAAGGCGTGGCGGAAAAGAGGCCGGTGCAGTCTCCTGCCGGTAGGACTGGTCGTCTTACTCTTGACCTCCTCCCACCAGCCGCTGCCATGGTTCCAGAGGACGAGGGCGTAACGGTCGGCAGGATAATTGTCCACCGCCCATTTGCAGAAACTATAGAGGATTTTGGGATCACCGGTGTTGGTCTCGCTGAAGGTCTCGATGCAGTCTTTCTTGAACCCGCCTCCCGGTGTGACCCGGAAGCGCCGGGTCTTTTGATCCTCAATCCGGTCGAGCTGCACCAGGACGTGGACGTCTTTCGTGGAGCCGGCTTTGGCCATCTCGGCGATGTCCCGGAGGGCCGCGCCGTCGAGGTTGTTGTCTCCGGCCATGTAGACCATGAAAGTCCATTTGGCGTTGCCGGCCGCCTTGTTTCCTGTCAGCCTGCCCGAGTCGGTCCCTGACTTTTCCATATGATCCTCCGTTTTTGAGTGCATGGTAGAGGCACACGAATGGAAAAGTCTAAGAACGTGGTCGCCTATAGACGCTATAGGCAGAGAATTTTCATACTGTGCACAGGCGGATCATTCTGGATGATCAGGGAAAGGTATAAAAAAGGCTGCGAATTTGGGGAAAAAGGAATACAGATAGCCGGTCTGGGAAACACAGGAGGGAACTGACACCAATGATGGAAAAAGCGCAATGGGCATACCAGAATGTGTTGAAGGAGAATAGGGTGGAAAACAAATTTGATAACTTCCTCCATTTTTTATTGGGCAAGCTGAACCGCAAATATGCCAAGTCGGTGGGATACTCCATCTCGCAGCAGATCAAGTTAGATGCCTTCAGCGATTGTGCTTTGGTCTATAATCCAATGGTCTCAATGAAAAACCCCAAGCTGGTTCTGTACATTCCCGGCCTTCACGAGAGCGGAGGCGATCTCTCGTCGCAATCCGTCATGATGGCAGTCGTCGCCAACATGATCCTCGACAAAGACCCGGAATTTGAGGCGCTGATTTCCAAGAAGGTAAGCCATTACATCGAGACATTTGAGAAAGAAAATGTTGTTTAATTCATGGTGTGAATGATATTCATTCATGAGGGTTTGCAGAGGGCTATGTTGAGGCCGGATCTATTGAGCCGACAAGGCGTCCTATACCAGAACATCAGTGGCGATTTACCATCCATTTCACTTGCAAAAGCTGACATTATCTGTTAGCTTTCGCAAACAAAATGGATAAAGGAATTTTACAATGATCACCTCAATGACCGCCTTCGTGGATACCCTCCAGGCCAAGGGGCGCTATACCTTCACCCTGACCGAGGCGATGGGGGCTGATGAGCGCTCGCCCGTCGCACTGGAGGCGGCCTTGCGGAGACTCAAGCAGAAGGGCCGGATCGCCAGTCCCCGCCGGGGCTTTTACGTGGTCGTCCCGGTGGAATATCGGGAGGCGGGGTGCCCGCCGGCAAACTGGTTCATTGACGACCTGATGCGCTTCCTGGGTCAACCCTACTATGTGAGTATCCTGAGCGCGGCAGCGATCCATGGCGCCGCCCACCAGCAGCCCATGCTGTTTCAAGTCGTCACCGACCGGCCCACACGACCGGCGCGGGTGGGACGGGTCCGGATCGGGTTCCATATGGGCCGCCATATGGAGCAGGTGCCGGTGGTCGCCATCCAAACCGAGACCGGCACCATGCGGGTCTCCACCCCGGAAGCGACCGCTTTTGATCTCGTCCGCTTCGCCCCTGCGGCCGGACACATCGGCAACGTGGTCACAGTCCTTGGCGAACTGGCCGAGAAGATCGACCCGCAACCCCTGACTCAGATTGCGGACCTGTACGCCCTTTCGGATGTGCAGCGGCTGGGCTACCTACTGGAGCAACTGGGGGAGAAGCGTCTCGCTGACCCGCTGGCGGAGCGGCTACAGAACAGGCGCTATCGTCCCATCCTGCTGGCACCGGGCCAGGCGAAAGGCGATAGCCCCATCGATCCACGGTGGCGGATCATCCCTAACGAGAAAGTGGAGGCGGAATTTTGATCCCCCGAGCCCAAGTGACGGCCTGGCGTTCTCACGCCCCCTGGCCGACGGACGCCCAGGTCGAGCAGGACCTTATCCTCTCGCGAGCCCTGGTGGAACTCTTCGTCAATGAAACGGTCACCAAGACCGTGGCCTTTCGTGGCGGCACGGCGCTGCACAAGCTCTTTTTCCCCACCCCCGGCCGCTACTCCGAGGACATCGACCTGGTGCAGATCACGGCCGGTCCTATCGGTCCGATCCTTAGTGCGATCCGGACAACGCTTGATCCCTGGCTGGGCGAACCGAAACGAAAGCAGAGCCAAGGCCGGGTCACCATGATCTACCGTTTCGAGACCACGACCAGGCCGATCCAATCGCTGCGGCTCAAGGTGGAGATCAACACGCGGGAGCATTTTGCCGTTTTGGGGATTCAGCGCCGGCCATACATCGTCGATAGCCCCTGGTTCTCTGGCCATGCGGACATCGGTATTTACCAGATCGAGGAGTTGCTCGGGACGAAGCTGCGTGCCCTTTACCAGCGGAAGAAGGGGCGAGACCTCTACGACCTTTGGCTTGCCCTTACCTCCCTTGAGGTTGAAGATGAAAAGGTTGTTGATTGTTTCCGTCGCTACCTGGAACACGATGGTCTTGCCGTCTCGCGCGCGGAATTCGAAGAGAACCTGGACAGCAAGCTCCGGAATCGATCGTTTCTGGGCGACATCCCGCCGCTCTTGCCGACAGGGGTTTCTTACGATGTAGCCGAGGCCGGCGCCTTGGTGGGTCGGAGGCTCATCTCGCGGTTTCGAGGCGATCCTTGGAGAGGTGCGGATGGCGTTGGAATCAGTTGACGAGGCTTCTTCAATGAGTCTCACCATGAATCGTGCGCGGTCCATCCTGAAAGAAGTCTTCGGCTTTGAAACGTTCTGGCCCCTCCAGGAAAGGGTTATTGCCCATGTCCTGGAGAAAAAGGACGCGCTGGTCGTAATGCCGACGGGCGGGGGCAAGTCGCTCTGCTATCAGATTCCGGGAATGATCTTCGACGGACTGACGATCGTGGTTTCCCCGCTGATCTCCCTCATGAAGGACCAGGTGGACCAGTTGCGGGAATACGGCGTTCCGGCCCTTTTCCTGAACAGCACCCTGAGTATTGAAGAGTACCGAGCGAACGTATCGAAGCTCAGGGAAAACCGCGTGAAACTCCTCTACCTGGCCCCCGAAGCCTTGCTGGCCCCGAGAACCCTTGCCCTACTATCCGCCCTGAAGGTGGATTGCATCGCCATTGACGAAGCGCATTGCATCTCCGAGTGGGGTCACGATTTCCGCCCGGAATACCGGCAACTGGCGGTGGTCCGCGCCACTTTTCCCGATGCGGCCTGCATGGCGCTGACGGCCACGGCCACACCCCGTGTCCGGGAGGATATCCGGCAATCCTTGAGTATCGACGCTCAGAGCGAATGCATCGGCTCTTTCAACCGCCCGAATCTCTTTCTGGAAGTGGCCCCGAAGACCGATCCCCTCGACCAGGTGCTGACCTTGCTCGAACAGTACCCCAACGAATCGGGAATCATCTACTGCGCCACCCGCCGGCAGACGGACGATCTTCACGACCTCCTCCACCGGAAGGGCTATTCCGTCCGACCTTACCATGCGGGTCTGTCCGAAGAAGAGCGCACTGAGAACCAGGAGCGCTTCAGCCGTGACGATATCCGGATCATCGTGGCGACGATCGCCTTCGGCATGGGAATCAACAAACCCAATGTCCGGTTTGTCGTCCATTACGATCTCCCCGGAAGCATCGACAACTACTACCAGGAGATCGGACGGGCGGGACGGGACGGTCTGCCCGCTCATTGTCTCCTGCTTTTCGGCTATGGGGATCTGCAAAAGGTTCAGTTCTTTATCGGACAAAAAACGGAACAGGAACAACGGACGGCCAATATTCTCCTCAGCCAGCTCCTGGGATTTGCCGAAACGGACCTCTGCCGCCGCGTTCCCCTGTTGAATTATTTTGGCGAAACCGGCGTTCCGGACCGATGTGGCATGTGCGACAACTGCCGGCTGGGGGAAGAGGAAAAGAATCTCGTCGATCTCACCATCCCGGCGCAGATGTTCCTCTCCTGTGTCAAACGGACCGGCGAAATCTTCGGTGCGGGCCATATCGTCGATGTCCTGCGGGGCTCGAATTCTCAGAAGGTCTTGAAATTCGGACACGAGGAGCTCTCCACTTATGGGATCGGCACGGCCTATTCCGCAAAGCAATGGCGTCACATCGCCCGTCAATTGATCCAGAAGGGCCTGTTGCTTTACAACTATGAGCACGGATCGCTGAAACTGACCCCGAAGGCATGGGTGGTCCTGCGGGGGGAAGAGACCTTCCTCGGAAGAATGGAAGAGGCCAAAAAGGAACGTGGCGCCGTTCTCCGTCAACGGGCGGGTGAAGCGGAAACCTTTGATTCAGGACTTTTTGAAACCCTCCGGAAAAAACGGAAGGAACTCGCCGATCAGGCGAACCTTCCCCCCTACGCGATCTTCCATGACCGGACATTGAGGGAAATGGCTACCTATTATCCCCGGATACGGGAGAGCTTGCTCACACTCTACGGGATCGGCACGAGAAAGCTTGAAAAATACGCCGACGTCTTTCTGGATATCATCCGGGAGCATTGCCGGACCCACCAGATCCCGGAGCCGCAAGAACCGTTCCCGGTGGAAGAGCCCGCACCCACTCCCCCAGACAGCAGCGGCAAGCGCCGGTATCTGGTCATCGGCGAACGCTTCAACGAGGGCTGCACCATCGAACAACTGGCGGGAGATTTCAACATCCAGCGCAATACGGTGATTGACCATCTCTACCGGTATCTGCGGAAAGACCACCCCCTCCGACAAAACAATCTTCTTATGAGCTCCAGTTTGACGGCGGATCAGCGGCAAGCGGTATTGTCCTCCTTCGCCCGTCTGGGAACGGAACGGCTGCGCCCCGTTTTTGATGATCTGAACGGGACGATCCCTTACGAGGAGCTGAAGCTTTGCCTGCTGCACCAGCTGTGTCAGGATCAGAACCGTCCCGAGAGCCATAAAACCTTTGTCTGCCTGGCCGCATCCCGGAAATACGGCGGCTACTGCCTTGCGGGCAAGGAATGGATTGAGGGAAAAGCCGGACCGTGGCTCCGTCCGGTCAGCAGGCAGGAAACCGGCGAACTTTCCACGGGAGAGATCCGGATGAATAACGGGGATATTCCGCAATGCATGGATATCATCACCATCGAGACCCAGCGCGCCGCGGATCATCCCTACCAGAAGGAAAATGTCCTGATTGCGGAAAAACGCCCTTGGATCTGGCAACGGAAATTACTCCCTGATGCCTTGCCCCATCTGGTGGATGATGTGAATAGTCTCTGGCTGACGGGTTTTCACAGCACGAATGGCGTGAACGACCGCGTGCCCGAAGAGACTGTAAAGGAGGCTAACGAACCGTCGCTCTACCTGATCCGGCCGGACGGTTTTACCCTCGTGGTGTCAGATGATATTGATGGACGAAATAAGGTTCGCGCCAGGTTCGCATATCGTGATACCCCTTATCTCCTTTCGGTGACCGATCCCGGCATCGAACGAACGTATCTCGTGAAGGACCATGGTGAGTACCCATTGAGCAACAGGGATCTTTACCTGACAGTCAGTTTGGGCGAGCCTTTCAACGGCTATTGTTATAAACTGGTGGCCGCCGTGATTACTATGGAATGATAAGGTTTTTAAATGTTGGAACTTTTTACGATCGGGCATTCGATTCATTCTCTTGAGCGGTTTGTCGCCCTGTTGAAGACGCATGGCGTCACCGCCCTCTGCGACGTCAGGTCCAGCCCATACAGCCGTTATACGCCTCAGTTCAACCGCGAATCGCTGAAGGATGAATTGGCGAAACATTGCATCATTTACCTCTATCTGGGCGCGGAACTGGGTCCACGAAGCTCCGATCCGACCTGTTACGAAGGCGGAAAGGTTCAATACAAACGCCTTGCCGCCAAGGAGATCTTCCAACAGGGGCTTGGCCGTCTGCAGAAGGGCATGGCGACCTATCGCATTGCACTCATGTGCGCCGAGAAGGACCCTCTCACATGCCATCGGATGCTTCTGATCTGCCGGAATCTGCGCGGGGATGATATCGTCATCCGGCATATCCTGGAAGATGGCGCTCTGGAAGACCATCGGGATACGGAAAGACGACTCATGAAGCTATTGAAAATCGATCCCGCGGATCTCTTTTCCACCGAAGCGGATCAAATCCAGCGGGCCTATGATCTCCAGGGTGAAAAGGTCGCCTATACGCTGGAGGAAGGGCAGGGGACATGATGAGCAAAGTTAAGGTATTTACCATCGGTTTCACCAAGAAGACGGCGGAGGAGTTCTTTTGCCGTTTGATCCGGGCGGGCGTCAAGCGGGTGATCGACATCCGACTCAACAACGTCTCCCAACTGGCCGGTTTCGCCAAGCGGGATGATCTTCGCTATTTCCTCCGGACCATCGGCGGGATCGATTATCACCATCGTCCGGATCTGGCGCCAACGCAGCAGATCCTGGACGCTTTCAAGAAGAGCAAGGGAAGCTGGCCGTTTTACGAGAGTGACTTTTTGGCATTGCTTTCCGCAAGAGGGGTGGAGAGGGAAATAACCCCGGAACTACTGAATGAGTCATGCCTCTTGTGCAGCGAGGAAAAGCCCGCGCAATGCCATCGAAGGCTCGTCGCTGAATATTTGCGTTCAAAGTGGGGCAACGTGGAGATCTTTCACCTTTGAGCCTTCCACGACCAGGGCAAGATCGGCATTCTCATTCGTTCGTATGGGAAGAACCTCTTCATATCCGAATGCAAATCCGGGCAAGAAAAAGAGGAAATTTGTCAATCTCCAGTCACTGTCAATATATGCTCAATAAAATCAAATGCTTATGCCGTGGGACGCGGGTTCGACTCCCGCCGCCTCCACCATTTTGGAATGCAACGTAGTCCAAGGAAGTGCGAAACCCGCTAATCATAGCGGGTTTTCTTGCATTCGTCCGCTTGCATGCCGGATGTTTTTCTGTCTTTCGTTACGGCTTTTCGGCATTCTTCTCTTCTGCTATGACCAATGGTGGCCTCATTTTTGCCTTCTCCCAATTCATCTTCGGGCATCGGTCAACCAATAACGGTGCCTCTAAAATCAATTGCACCGCCAAACGGGCGCCCTCCTGATAAATGCATTCGCATGTGTGATGGTCACTCTGAGGGACATACTTTTTCCTCAATTCTTTACAGGACTTTTCGCCGAACTGGGCCTCGAAACGACGATGGAGTTCATAACAGAGCTCATCCACACAAGTCAGATCCTCCGTCGGCCGGCGACGCCCATATAGGAAGCCGATGCAGACGATACCTGCGGCAAGAGCTCCGCATAAGTGCCCGGTAATGCTTATTGAAAGCTCTTCGGGGGGTCGCCTATCTCGGCCGGAAGCCAATTCCTCAAGAGCAGACGTCAGATCCACATTTAAGTCTTTTCTATGAGAACCTCCGCCGCCATGGAATCCGGTTACGATCCGCACCATAGATGGGTCCGTGATATGAAGGGTGCCGTTGATTGCTGAAAAAACAGACTCACTGCAATGAAACCCCTTCTTTCGGAATTCAAGAGCCAACACGGCTGCATGGTCAATGAGTTCTTGTTTTATTTCTTTTCTCATCCAAATCTCCTTTCATCACTATCCAATAAAAAAATGGGTCCTTCCTCGGTGAGGAATTTTGGTCAATGTCCATTGTATCTGATTGCATTTCCAGGTCAAGCGACATGCACTGACGCGCATTCCCTCCGTTGAACGTAACCGACATTTTCGCCCGTCGCAGCAAGGGAAGGTCTGTTGGCTGATTCCCACATCAATATCCCCACATAAATATTGATTCTTGAAAATATTTTCATTATGATCTAACCGCGATTTAATGATGTGTAAACATTTATTGTGCCGCTGTGTCTGAGGTCATCGTGAAGCAACCTTGGGACCAAGGAACACCACCTCACAGATGCCGATCAAGACCGGGAAAGCGACGAACCGCGATCCCGGCTATCCTTGCTCTCAACCGTCCAGAAGGTTGACGGAAGATAAATGGCTGGTCCGGTACGTGATCATCGTCTAACACGAATGACCGATATTCTTATGATCTCAGAGGGGAGAATATGACACGATCGAAAATCTGGTTCATGAATGCGCGCGCGAAACGTTTCCTGGAATCAACGGCTATAAAGGCAAGACAGATCCTGGAGTTTTCCGGCTGGCTGGACAACCTGAAACGGGGGGATATTGTGGCGGTCAAGACCCACATGGGCGAGGCTTACAATGTCGGCTATCTGCGGCCCGTGATCATCAGCACGCTGGTTGATCTGCTGAAGGAAAAGGGCATGCGCCCGTTTGTCACCGACACGACGACCATGCCCTATCACCCCTGGATCAGCCGGACCCTTGCGATGGACCACCTCGAAACGGCAAACCGAAACGGCTTCAACCAGGGTTCTGTCGGCTGCCCGATCGTGATTGCCGACGGCTGGCTCGGGACCGACGACGTGCTTGTCGATCTCAAAGGGCGAGGAAACTACCTGATGAAGCAGTTCGTGGCCCGCGCTATTGCCGATGCCGACGCGATGCTGTCGCTTGCCCACTTCAAGGGACATCCGGCCGGCGGATACGGGGCATCGATCAAGAACATCGGTGTCGGCGGGGCGAGCAAGCGGGGTAAGATGAACCTCCACGGAGCGCTGGCGGGCGACAAGCCCGTGATCGACGCCAAACTCTGCCCGGGACGTCAGTGCGAATGGTGGAAGGTCTGCGAAGACTGTTGCCCCGAAGGGTCCATCAAGGTCACGGATCAGGAGCTCACCGTGGATCTCGATAGCTGTGTCTATTGCTTCGCCTGCGCCAACCTTTGCGTCAACATGGCCGGTGTCAAGGCGATCCAGCGGTTCGACCACCTGCCCACTCTCGGCCGCCGCATCGCCGATTCGGCGCTGGCCTGCATGATGACCAAGGAGCCGGGAAAGACCTTTTTCCTCAATTTTGCAATGGACATCACCCCATACTGCGACTGCTATGGCTGGACCGACACACCCATCGTGAACGGGATCGGCATCCTGGCTTCCTATGATCCGGTGGCGGTCGACAAGGCCTGCATCGACATGATGAATGCCGCGCCGGGCCTCCTCAATTCCGAAGCGGAGGAATTCGGCGCACTGGAATGCGGAGCGAAGAAACTGAACCTCATCAAGGGAAAGGATATCGAAGCGCAGGTGCAGGGAGGTGTGGCCAATGGTCTGGGTTCGGACGAATACGAAATCGAGGAGACCCCCTTGGATCGGAGCCAGGCGGCGATCAACACCTTCTATCCCGAAATCCCGGCCCGGAAGCTCAAAGGGATGTATGCGAAAAACCACCCCCTCCGGGGATTGGACACCGCTTCTTTCGGCCGGCAAACCGAACAGATGAAGGACCCGCGCTGCCCCCGAAAATAGGGCGGGACAGCGTCCTGGTTTCCCAAGGTCCAGTTACGGGATATGATTCTGAAGATCCCATCCGGGGAGCCGTCATCGCACGGGATCTGTTCAGTTTTCCTCTCTATTCTTTCCGATTCCGATTTCCCGGCATTTGGGAAACCATGCCATTCCATCCTCGCACCTGTCTTTTTCACTGAAAGGCACCCGGCAATTTCCGGAACACGTGGGCGGAAATGCTGTTGCGGACGAGTGGGATTAGTCGTCCGTCAGAGGTAGGTCTTCACGATGCCGCCGTCGTAGAGCAGATCCCCGCCGATCAGGAAACGGCTGTGTTGCGAGAAGCCGAATACAAAAAGGTTTGCCGCCTCGATGGGGGTCATCATTTCCTTGATCCGAGATTTACCCAGCATCACATCCCGGACAACCGCCTCCGGAGTGATCCCTCGCTGTTCCGCCTGAGACGGGATCTGTTTGAGCGCCAGCGGTGTCGAAATGAAGCCGGTGCTGATGGAGAAGGCCCGTATTTTCCCGTCTCCTTCCGCTGCAATGGATTGGGTCAGACCTCGAAGGCCGAATTTAACGATATTGTAGACCGGTTTGTTCATTGTCGTGATGTGAGCATGGATCGAGGCCATGTTCCCGATGCAGCCCACGCCGTCCCGGCTCTTCCGGATATGAGGTATGACGTGCTTCGAGAGACAAAAAGGCGCCCTGAGCATAATGGCCTGCATCAGGTCATATTTCGACATCGGGAAATTTTCGATGGCATCGATGTGCTGGATCCCGGCGATATTGGCCAGAAACTTGATGGCTCCCAGTTTCGCCGCCTGGGCGACGCACGCCTTGATCTGTTCTTCGCTGGTTAAATCGACTTTGAAGAACTGTGCCTGACCGCCCAGCCTTTCGGCCATCTTTACGGTGGCCTCGCCTCCCGTCTGGTCGACGTCCCCGCAGAGCACCTTTACGCCGTTTGCCGCCATTGCGAGGGTTGTTGCCCGACCGATACCGCTCGCCGCCCCGGTGACGATGCAGACATTTGCGGGCTTGAAATACCGATCCTCCAGAATCAGGATATCTTTATTCCGGATGACCGGCTCCCGCAGATCCACTTTTCCTTTCATAGCCCCCCCTTTTTGGATGAAGAGATCGGACAATCAAAGCATTATTTCTCTTTGCCGTAGATCACCTTCAGCAGATCAACGATTTTCTCGTCCCGCCAACGGGCGATCTCGGCCGCACTCCTGCCATGCATCGCCTCCATGACTCCCTTCACGAGAATTTGTTTGGAATCCTCCGAGATCTCGCTCCAGGTCGCCATTTCCCGCCAATAGGTGCCAAAGGCCTTGCCGATGTGATCGATAAAATAGCCGTATCCTGCTTCGCCGCCTCCGAGGTGATAGATCATGTGTTGACCCATCAGCGCGTAGCGGATGCCGGGACCGGCGCAGAGAGCCTTGTCTACATCTTCCACCGTGGCGGCCCCCGTCAGAACGAGATCCATTGCCTCGCGCCAGATGGCCGCGGCCAGCCGGTTGGCGATATGGCCGGGAATTTCCCTTTTCAAAACAACCGGAATTTTACCCAGACCCTCGAAGAATATTTTGATTCGCTCCACGATGGCGGGAGCCGTCTTTTTACCCGGCACGAGTTCCACCAGCGGTACGAGATGCGGCGGATTGAATGGATGGGCTATGATACAGCGTTCGGGACGTTTGGCGGATTCCTGGATCACGGACATCAACAGTCCTGAAGAAGAGCTGGCCAGGATGGTTTCCGGTGCTGCCAGACGGTCCATCTCGGAAAAGACCTTTGCTTTGACGTCATAATTTTCCGCTGCCGACTCCTGGATGTAGTCCGCGCCGTCGACAAGTGCCGATATGCTTCCCGAAGAGACAATATTTCCCTTGAGGGTTACGAGCTGTTCCTTTCCGACAAGTCCATACTCCACAAGGGCATCCAGGTTAGCGTGGGCCTTGGTCAACCCTTTTTCTTCAACCGTCCGGTCGACATCGTGTACCCGGACCGTCATGCCTTTCGTGGCAAAAAAAGTCGCCCAGCTCGATCCGATCGTTCCGGCGCCCAGAATTCCAACCGTTTTGATTCGACAGGAGTCCATGGTTTGTTCCCTTCTGTAAGGCAATCTCGATTTGCTATTCGGCGGCGATCCGCCGCCGATAGGATCAGATCTCTCCCAGTGTAATGTCCGTTTCTCCTTTCGGCAGCGGGATGATGTAAACCGGCTTCCGAATGCGGCGGAGTACCCGTTCGGAGACGCTACCCAGGAAGGTGTGACTGATGGCCCCTTTGCCGTTCGTTCCCATGATCACAGTGTCACAATCGAGTTCGTCCGTTTTGTTCAGGATCTCCGAGGCGGGATCCCCGACAACGACATGAATCCCGACCACCCGCTTGAGCGTCTCCGAATCGTCGCGGAGCTCCCGCTCGGCGAATTGCTTCAGACGCTCCTCGATCCGCCGGACGAGATTCTGCTGCGACTCCTTTCGTCTCTGATCGATTTTGTCCGGATCGATGTGCAACATCAGCATCGCTTCCGCAGCCGGCGACGGCGTTTCGATGACATGGAGAAGATGGATCTTCGCGTCGTGCTTCCTCGCCGTGTTGACCGCGTAGCGGAACGCATAGGCCGAGTTCTTGCTCAGGTCGGTCGCATACAGGACGCTTTGTATTTTCGGAATCATATTCCTTTCCTCCCTTTTCTTACGGCATTCCGTAGATCCTCACATGCGCTATTTCCCGAGCATCACGTGGGGCAGCCAGACGACGATCTGCGGAAAGATCGTGCAAATCAAAACTCCGATCGCCTGAAGGGTCAAAAACGGGAGAACACCGCGGTAGATGTGGCTCAGTTTCACCCCTTCGATCCCGAGTCCCGACAGGTAGAACAGCGCGTAACCGAACGGCGGGGTCAGAAAAGACATCTGCAGGTTGATCGCCAGCATCGCTACGAACCAGAGCATGTCGAAGCCGAGCTGTTGCGCGACCGGCAGAAAGATCGGAAACGTGATCATCACGATCCCGATCCAGTCGATGAAACAGCCGAGGATGATGTAGATGATCATGACCAGGATATAGGTTCCCCATTTTCCGAGACCCAGTCCCAGAATCGCGTTGACCAAGGCGGTTCCGCCACCCAGCCCCAAAAAGACACCGGTAAAGCAGGTTGCGCCGACGATGATGATGATCACCATCGTGACCGTCCGGGAGGTCTGGTAAAGGCAGTCGGCAAAATTCCGCCAGGTGAGCTTCCTGTAGGCGATCACCATAATGAATGCCGCAAAGGCGCCCACGCCTGCGGCCTCGGTCGGCGTGGCGAGGCCGAAGAAGATCGCCCCGAGGACGAGGAAGATCAGCGCCAGCGGTGGCACGGCATAGCGGACAGTGTCCTTAATACGAACACTCATCGGGATCAGCGCCAGTTCGTCCGCCGGGACCGGCGGTCCGATCTTCGGGTTAACGAAACAGCGGATGCCAATATAGATCATATAAAGAACACCGAGCGTCACTCCCGGGACGACGCCCGCCATGAGGAGCTTTCCGGCGGAGAGCGCCCCTTGGTCGGCCATCATGACGAGCATGATGCTGGGAGGGATCAGGATCCCCAGACTCCCTCCGGCGGCAACCATTCCCATCGAGATCTCCTTCTGGTAGCCGTAGCGGATCAGCATCGGCCCGGCCAGCAAACCCATCGTGACAACCGATGCGCCGATGATTCCGGTGCAGGCCGCAAAGATGATGGAAACCCCGATGACTGCGATTCCCACACCGCCGCGTATCGGGCCGAGCAGGATGCGAAGCGCCTTGAAGAGCCCGTCCGCGACCCCCGACATCGTCAGAAAGTTCCCCATCAGGATGAAAAGCGTGATCGCAACGAGAACGAAGTTGTCCATCGTTCCGTAGATCCGGTCCATGAAGATCCCGAAAAACTGCGGCCCGATAAACAGGAATCCGAACATGACGCCGACGCCGCCGAGCGCGAAGGCCAGCGGATGCCCCATGAAAAAGAAAACCACCAACGCGACGAACATGCCGATTGCAGCCATTTCCGGAGTCATTGGCTCACCCCCTTTTCTCCCACGAGAACATTGACGGTCTTGATCACCTCGGAGATCCCCTGCAGCAGCAGCATCACAGCCGCGATCGGGATGATCGTCTTGATCGGGTAGAGGGGCGGGCCCCAGATGCTCCAGGATTTTTCCCACATCTGCCAGGAGTTGACCGCGTAGGAAACGCCGAAATAGATCCAGACGGCGATGAACGGGAAATACATGAAGAGATAGCAGATCAGCGACAGGATCGCCTGGGTTTTCTTTGAAAAGCGGCCGGAGAGCAGATCGACCGTGACATGCGATTTGTACAGCAGGCCGTAGGCAGCCACGAGCATGAAATGGGCGCCGTAGAAGAAGTTGCTCATCTCAAAGGTCCAGACCGTCGGGTGCTGGAACGATCTTGTAACCACTTCATAGACGACCAGCAACGTCAATGGGATCATCAAATAACTGCAGACGATCCCGGTCCAGTGGCTGAAGGTATCGATTTTTTTGGAGAAGCCAAGCCATGTTTTCATATCGAGAACCTCGCTCTCGGGGATGTGGGCGGAAGCGCCCGGGAAATGCCGGGCGCTCCGTCCGTTTCGGATCGATGACCATTACTTCAGGCCGGGAAGTTTCGGCCAGGAGAAGGGGTTCCGTCCCTGAGAAAAGGGTTCCTGGGCTTCCCGCGCAACGGCGAAGTCCTTCAGGAACTGGAACATGGAGAGGGCGGCCGTTTGATAATCGGGATTCTTTTTCGCCTCGTCCACAAGGTACTCCCAGGCGTACTCTTCGATCTTCTTGAGCTCGGCATTGGAGAGCTTGAAGATCTGGGAACCGGCTTTCTGGAAGAGTCCCAGCGCCTCGATGTTTCCGGCCTCATACCAGCTGCTGATATAGGCAACATTGGCCTGAGCCGCTTTTTCGACGATCACCTTCAGGTCCGCCGGGAGTTTCGCCCAGACACCCTTGTTGATCATCACGCCGAACGTGGAGGAGGGCTGATGCCAACCGGGTCCGATGTTGTACTTGGTCACCTCTCCGAAGCCCATCTTCCAGTCGATTGAGGGGCTGCAGAATTCGGCGCCGTCAATCGTTGCCATCTGGAGAGCCTGGTAGATCTCGCCGCCGGAAATCATCACCTGTGCGGCGCCCAGCTTCTGAAGGATGTGTCCCTGCGCCTTTCCGGACATCCGGAGTTTCTTTCCCTTGTAGTCGGCCAGCGTCTTGATCGGAACGCGGGCGCGGATTCCCGATTCCATCGGGCTGACCGAGGTGAGGAAGTACATCATGTTGTATTTTCCGAAGAGATCATCAAACACCTTCTTTCCGCCCCCGTGGTAGTACCAGTTAATGGCGTCATACTGGCACAGGCCCATCGGATAGGAGCCGAGGAGATCGAAGGCGCTGTTCTTGCCGGCCCAGTAGCTCGGCCAGTCACCGCCGCACTCCACGGACCCCTTGGCGACCGTGTCGAAGACCGCGTTGGCCGGCACCAGCTCGCCGGCCGGCGAAACGGTGATCTGAAGGCGACCGTTGCTCAGTTCTCCGACGAGTTTGGCAAAATTCTTGTCGCCTTCGAGCAGGTTGATCGCCGGTGTCCAGGTGCTGACCATCTTCCATTTAATCGGCTGATCGGCGGCCGCGGCAATCCCGAGACCCATGCAGAAAACGGTTATCATCACGACGGCAACCACGATACCCAGTCTTTTCTTCATGACATTCCCCCCTGTGATTGTTGAATGAAAGGAAAATTTACGGATCGATTCCTCTTGCGATCACCCTGACCGAAGATCGAAGCCGACCGTTCCTTACGGCAGCTTTCGCAACCGATTTTCACTCGGCATTTGCCCGGCATCACCTCCTTTTCTTCTAAAAAAACCAGTTCGGCGGGCACCCCAATCAGAGAAAAGGCGTGTCCGCGGCTGTTGAAAACGGCTTCACGGTCGATCTTCAGGCTTTTTCAATCTCCCTCCGGCGCAGCTCCCCGCGGATAATCTTGCCGGTGCTTGTCATCGGCAGTTCATTGATGAACTCGACCTCTCGCGGATACTCGTGGGCGGCCAGGTGCGTTTTGACGAATTCCTGGATTTCCGCCGCAAGCCCTTCCCTGAACGGGACATCCGGCTTCAGCACAACGAAGGCTTTAACCACCTCCGTTCTGACCGGATCGGGCTTGCCGATGACTGCGGCCATGGATACGGCCGGATGCTTGAGCAGGCAATCCTCAATTTCCGCCGGCCCGATCCGATATCCGGAGGAGGTGATGACGTCGTCCTTCCGGGCGACATACCAGAGATAGCCGTCCTCATCCTTCTTTCCAAGATCTCCCGTGAGGGACCAGTCCCCGACGAATTTATCCCGTGTGGCCTGTGGATTCTGCCAGTAGTTGAGGAACATGACCGGGTCCGGGCGGAGGATCGCGATCTCGCCGACCGTCCCAGGCGGGACGATGTTTCCCTCCGCATCCACGACCTCAACCCGGTGACCGGGGATCGGTTTGCCCATCGAACCCCGGCGGATAGGCAGGATTTCGCAGCAGTTTCCGACGACGAGGTTTACCTCGGTCTGACCATAGAATTCGTTGATTTCCAAATCCATCACCTGGCGGCCCCAGTCGAGCAGCTCTTCGCCCAGCGTTTCACCTCCGCAGCCGATCGTCCGCATCCGATATTCGTAACGGCTTTTGGGGTCCTTCACCTGGCGCATCATCTTCAGTGCGGTCGGGGGCATGAACGCGTTGCGGATGCCGTATTTGGCGATGAAATAGAAGGCTTGTTCGGGATCGAATTTCTTGGCGCGGTAGGCTACGACCGGAACGCCATGGTGCCAGCTCGGCAACAGCACATCGATCAGGCCGCCAATCCAGGCCCAGTCGGCGGGGGTCCAATAGATATCCTCTTTTTTCGGAAAGAAATTGTGGAAGAATTCAACTCCTGGGACATGGCCGAGAACGACCCGGTGGGCGTGGAGAGCGCCTTTAGGCGGGCCGGTCGTTCCCGATGTGTAGATGATCAGCGCGGGATCGTCCGCCTTGGTCATTACGGCCTCGAAATGCGAGGATCCCTTTTCCAGCGCCGTCCAGAAATCGACGACACCCGTCCCCGGTTTTCCCCGGGTGACGAAAATGATTTTCAGTTCGGGGAGACGGTCACGTATCTGAAGGAGCTTCTCGATATTTGTCCCATCGGTGACGACCGCCTTGGCCCCGCTGTTCATCAGGCGATATTCAAGGGCGTCGGGTCCGAAAAGGGTGAACAACGGGATCGCGATCGCCCCCAGTTTGTAGACGGCGATGTGGGCAATGGCCGTTTCGGGGCATTGTGGGAGCAGAATGCCGATCCGGTCGCCCCTTGCGACGCCGTTCGCCCGCAGTGCATTTGCCAGTCGATTGGAGAGGTTTTTGATGTCCCAAAAGGTAAATTTTTCAGTCCGGCCCCCCTCGTCTTCATAGATGAGAGCCAGCCGATAGCGTTCATCCGCCCATTTGTCGCAAACATCTATGCCGATGTTATAGAATTCAGGAATGTTCCAGTGAAAGCCCTCGTAAACTTCATTGTACGTGCTTTTCTTTTGCAGCATGAACCCCCTCCTTTTCGATAAGTCGGCGCTCGGTTCACAGGAAGCATCTGAACATGGCGTGCTGTTTATGAACTAAACTTCGATAGAATCCTCCTGACAGGTCGTTGGAAAATGCTCATCCGCTTCGTTTTCCCGGTGCCCCGGTCATCACTCCGTATCGCTTAAGCAATCCACAAGATTTTCCGGTTTGTAAAATTTGTAAAAGAGGAAGAGGCTGAATCGGCTTGGAATTCCAGCAGGGCCGGGGTGAAATCGATTCGAAAGAAAAATGCGCCATGGGTTCGGAGCAACAAGAAGGGAAAAAGGATACGGCAACAGGGAGAGGATCTGACGGCAGAGGTACGTCGGAGGATTTGTTCGGAAGAGCGGAAGAACCGACGCGATCTTTCACTTCATCCATCTTTGCGCGCAAGAGAGATCCCCAAATCGTCGCAGAACAAATTTGTATGTGACCGTGACCTTGCGAAGAAACAGAATTACATCCGTGATCCTTCAACGAGGAATCACTGCCATGACGTTGAGAGTTCCCGTCACGGGCTTGGTAGAGCTGTCATCACGAAAAGACTGTCCTTGATCCAAAAGATGCAGCGGGGCTACCATAAAGGGCCAAAATTTCATTGTCAAGCAAAAAGACAGCAGAATAAAAGCGGATCATGATGGGGGTACCGATGGTTTCAGATCAATGATTGAATATTTGAATAATTGTCCTTGACACGGTCCGGACAGCATCATAGAAATGATTTGCGTTTGACCGATCTGGGCGAAAGAGAGATCACGTAAGAGTAATCCTGATAAATTTTCCGCGCGTGGCGTATCGGAAGTTTCCGGATTCGCGGCCAAACGCACGACAGGATATTCCCACCCGGCCCCTATTCATTTGGTTGATGCAGGGGATCGCACTCGCGGATCAAGGAGCGGCTTGTGTTTGAAAGCGCAAAGAATCAGAAAATTTCCCAGAACATCGTTGATCAAATACGAAAAGCCATCTTTGTTGGCACCCTCAAACCGGGTGATAAGCTCCCGTCAGACAACGAATTGATGGATAGTTTCGGTGTGAGCAAAGGCTCCCTGAGGGAAGCTCTTCGCTCCCTCGAGGTCCTGGGCTTGCTGGAAATCCGTAAAGGGTCTCTGGGCGGGGCATTCGTAACTTCGGTGAAAACCGAGAAGGCAAAAGAGGGCTTCAGCAATTTTTTTGTTTTCCAGAATCTTACCCTGAACAATCTCTTCGATACACGGTTGATTTTGGAGTCCCATATCGCCGAAAATGCGGCCTCTCTCATTACCCGCAATGATTTGCAGCGGCTGAAACAGATCCTCGAGGAAACCCGAAATGCCCTTGCAAATGACCTGCCGCTGAACTTTCGGGAAAAAGAAATTGCATTCCATCTGATCATCGCCAACGCAACCCGGAATCCGCTTTTGATCTTCCTGCTGGATTTTGTGGAAAACCTCCTCATGGACGTAAAGGTTATCCTGGATCCCGGTCGTGATTTCTCCAGAAAAGTGCTCATGGCTCACGAGCGCATCTACAAAGCTCTTGCGGCAAGAGATGGGGCCAAGGCAAAAAAAACAGTGATTCAGGATCTTCGGGAAGTTCAGGAGGCCCTGTTGCGGATCCAAAAAGAAAACAAAATGCCCGAACTGAAGGTCAAGATGCCATGCTGATTTCCATTACGGATCCTATGGTGTCGATCAACAAACCAAACAGCAAATAAGGGGGGGGGGATTATGGCGGTCAAGAGATTGAAGTACTGCATCAACAACGAGTGGAAGGAGTCGAAGACAAAGAAGTACATGCCGGTGACGAACTCGAGCACGGGAGAGGTCATGGCGGAGGCGCCCTGCTGCACGGTGGATGAGGTGAACAGCGCCGTGGCGGCGTCGAAGGATGCCTTCCCGGGGTGGTCGGGCAGGCCGATCCAGAGCCGGACGGAGGTGATGTTCAACTTCCGAAAGCTGCTATTCGACCACCTGGATGAACTGACCCTGTCCGTCTCGATGGAGCTGGGGAAGAACTGGGATGAGGCCAAGGGGGATATCCTGAAGGTCATCGAGGTGGTGGAGCTGGCCTGCGCCGGACCCGTGCTGATGCAGGGGGATGCGCTGATGAATGTCTCCACCGGCCACGACACGGTCATGTACCGGGAGCCGGTGGGTGTTTTCGCCGGGATCGTTCCGTTCAACTTCCCCGCGATGATCCCGTTCGGCTGGATGATCCCGCTGTGCATCACGATGGGGAACACGTTTGTGCTGAAGGCGGCGAGCTTGACCCCTCAGACCGCATGTCGCGTGCTGGAACTGCTCATCGATGCCGGGATGCCGCCGGGAGTGGTGAACCTGGTGACCTGCAGCCGGACGGAGGCGGAATTGCTCCTAAAGCATCCGGATGTCAAGGGGATTTCGTATGTCGGCTCCACCTCTGTCGGCCTCCATATCTATTCCACCGCGGCGGCGCATGGCAAGAGGGTCCAGTGCCTCTGCGAGGCGAAGAACCACGCGCTGGTCATGAGCGATGCGGCGCTGGAGCGCTCCGCGATCGGGATCATCAACTCGACCTTCGGCTGCGCGGGGATGCGCTGCATGGCGCTGCCGGTGCTTGTTGTGGAGGAGGCCTGTGCGGACGAGTTCGTCGGCTACCTGGTCAAGTACGCCAAGCTGCGGAAGGTGGGCTGCTCCTACGACAAGACGACGGAACTGGGGCCGGTGGTTTCCGCCGAGCACAAGCAGTCGGTGATCAACTGGATCAACAAGGGCGTTGAGGAAGGTGCCAAGCTGATCCTGGACGGCCGTGACATCGTGGTCCCCGGATTCGAGAACGGCCATTTTATCGGTCCCACGATTTTTGACCATGTGAAGCCTGGGATGAGCGTGGGCGATTGCGAGATCTTCGGGCCGGTGACCACGGTTAAGCGGGTGAACGATTTTGAGGAAGGCCTGGCGCTGATGAATGCCAATCAGTTTGCCAACGGTTCCGCCATCTTCACGCAGAACGGCTATTACGCCCGGGAATTCACCCGGAGGACCCATGCGGGCATGGTGGGCGTGAACGTGGGCATCCCCGTTCCCGTTTCCTTTTTCCCGTTCGCCGGCCACAAAAACTCGTTCTTCGGCGATCTGCACGTCATGGGACGGGACGGTGTTGCGTTCTATACCGAGGCCAAGTGCGTGACAAGCCGCTGGTTCGATGAAGAGGAAAAGAAGGAAAAAAAGATCAGCACCTGGGAAGGAACCATCACCCGGAAGTAGTCCTTCGATGACCGAGAGATAAGTAAAGATGCGGGGCCGTCGGGAAACAGGCTTTTGGCGCTTCACCTGACGGGGCAAAAGGACAGCTTTCCGGAGAGACAGCCGACGTTTCCGCAGGGTAGCCGGCTCCGATCATGTCGATAGAGCCGGCTGCTCACCCCTTTTTGTCTTTCCTGTTTTTGTTGGCCCTCTCCTGGGGAGGGATGCGTTTTTTATCCCTCAGGACACGGGAGATGTCTTTCTGCCGTCGGGTGATCTGTCTCCTGGCCATATTCTTCACTCCTCTGAATGCAGAACAATTGAAACATACTACATTCGGAGTCGGAGTTCTTCTTTTTTTTCGCGATGAAGTTCGCCAAGGTGAAGGGGATGCTCTGAAGGCGTAATGTCTCTTGATTTGATCCTGAAGAGCTGAGAGAGTCCTGATTGTCTGAAACGATCCCGCAGAAATCCCGCCTCAAATTGTACCTGGAGATTTTTCACATTTCTGTCCTCAGTATATGCCGCCTCTACCGGTAAACATACGAAACCGCATAGATTACGTGCTACAGGATCGGACATTTCCCTGTTTGTCACTTGCCTTGAGATTTTTCTTGACAAGAATGAGGGAGTTCGATAGTTGTATAGTATAGAATGGTATTCCGCAGAATGAAACAGTGGTGCATGTTTTCTTTACGATACCCAGCAAATGTAAAGTATGCTAAAAATAGCCATATCATCCTGACTGAAATCGGATTGCCCGGGCATTGCAGCAGAGAGACAAAAGCAGGCAAGCGTTCAGATTAAAATTCATCCGAAAGGAGATCAACATGGGAAAATGGAATCTGCCCCCTGGGGGCGGGCATATGGAAAGCCCGAATGGATTGTATCTGCAGACGATGAACATGACGCAGGTCAACGAGCGGCTCAAGAAAAACGACCTGATCATCATTCCCGTGGGCAGCACGGAGTGTCACGGTGCGGCACAGCCACTGGGCGAGGACACGTTCCTCGTGACGCGCATGGCCGAGCAGGTGGCGATGAAGACGGGCTGCACGATCGCCATGCCGATCTGGTACGGTTCCCATCCCTATCACCACATGGGAATGCCGGGGACCGTGGTCGTTCCGGAGGAGACCCTGCTGGCAAACATGCGTGCCATCATCACGGGGCTCTGGAACATGGGGTTCCGGAAGCAGATCTTTGTCAACGGACATGGCCAGGAGGAGGTTTTGCCGCTGGCAATCCACCAGTGGGGCAAGAAATACCAGGTGCCCGCGATCCTGATTACGCTGCACACCTGGAACTTGATACCCAATTACATGAAGGACAAGGCGCACGGCGGTCCCTTCGACACGCCCTTCTCTCACGCGGACGAGGCCGAATGCTCTTACTCGTTGGCCCTCTTCCCTGAATTCTGCGACATGAAGCTGGCCGTGGACAACAAGCCGGAAGGTTTCCTTCCCCCGGGCCACGTGGACAAGGGAGGCGAGGTCTATCACGCTCCAATCCGGGGGCACGAGCATATCGGACTGGGCGGCATCGAGCTCAAGGTCTATCCGGAAGGCGTCATCGGCCACCCCACGAAGGCCTCGGCCGACAAGGCCAAGGCAGGCTTGGAAGCCATGATGGATTACCTGTGCAAGCTGATCGGTGACATCATGACCAAGTTTCCGGCGGGTGTGCTGCCTCCGGCGAATAAGGTCACCGAGCGCAGCCAAGAGGAGGTCGATGCCCTGCTGAAGGGTCCGCTGAACGGCGGCAAGTCCATCTATACGATCGCCTATCCACCTTAAAACCGGTCTATTGGAATCGATTCATTCGGGTCACCGGGATTCCGGCCGTTTTCCCGGCTTGAATGGGGTGTGCAAAAAATAGAAGGTTAAATTTCAATCCGAAATCGCAGGGGGACCAATATGCCATCGATTTTAAAAGTCAACATGAACAGGAAGGAAATTATGACTGTTGAGAATCCGGATTATAAGCTGCTGGGCGGGCGGGCCCTGTCGGCCAGGATTCTTCTGGATGAAATTCCGCCGAACTGCGAACCGCTGGGAGAGAAGAACAAACTGGTCATTGCCCTCGGCCTGCTGGCAGGAACCCCCATCACGTGTGGGAGTCGGATTTCGATTGGCGCCAAGAGTCCGTTGACAAACGGCATCAAGGAGGCCAACTGCGGCGGCAATGCCGGGCTTTTTCTTGGCCGCTTCGGGATCAAGGCGTTGGTCATCGAGGGGCTGCCGGCGGACAGCCATGCCCATGTGCTGAAGATCGGCAAGGACGGGGCCTCGCTGCTGGAAATGGACGAACTCAAACTCCTGGGGACCTACGAGACCGATCGCAAGCTCCGGGAAAAATTCGGCAAGGATATCGGGGTCCTGTGTATTGGCCCTGCCGGAGAAAACCAGTTGCGGATGGCCTGCATCGCCTCCTCGGACCCGCACGGGGAGCTGAAATTCGCCGCCAGGGGCGGCCTGGGCGCGGTTATGGGCAGCAAGGGGATCAAGGCGGTGGTGGTAGACAGGACCGTACAGCAACCGGTGTACCACGACCGGAAGGCTTACATGGACATGGTCCGCGAGATTCATGCCGAGTTCATCAACGATCCCAAAATCAAGAATGTCAACCAGAAGACAGGCACGGCCAGCATTGTCAAGGCCGTCAATGCGATGGGCGCGTTGCCGACCCGTAATTTCAGACAGGGCTCCATCGACGGCGTCGAGGGCCTCAGTGGTGAAAAGATGTATGAAACCATTACCACCAGGGGCGGTGAAGGGAAGACCGGCATCGCCTGCATGGACGGCTGTTTGATCAAGTGCAGCAATATCTACCCTGACGCCTCGGGCAAGAAGATCTGCTCGACGCTTCAATATGAGAACATCGCCTTGCTGGGATCGAACCTCGGCTTCACGGATCTCGATGCCGTGGCGAAGCTGAATTATGAATGCGACGATATCGGACTCGATGCGATCGAGGCGGGGGCGACGCTCGGAGTGGCGCTCGACATGGGTCTGGGTAAATGGGGAGACCTGGACCGTTGTATGGAGCTTTTGCAGGAGATCCGGAACAATACGCTGCTCGGCAAAGTCCTGGGCCACGGGGCGCAGGTGACCGGCGATGTCCTGGGTAGCAAGCGGATTCCCGCGTCCAAGGGGCAGGCGTTTGCGGGGTATGATCCCCGCGGCCTCAAGGGCAACGGCGTGACCTATGCGATGTGCACGATGGGCGGCGACCACACCGCAGGCAACTGCTTCGGTTCACGGGGCGAGGTGAATCCACTGGGGAAGGAGAAGCAGGGGGATCTGTCTCGCACCCTGCAGTATAAAATCTGCGCGCTGGACAGCCTGGGTTTCTGCATGTTTGCCCGTCCGCCGCTCTTCAAGGAGCCCAGGCGCCTCTCGACGCTGGTGAACGCCCTATTGGGAACGGATCTCAATCCCGATCAGCTGTGGGATGTCGCGGGGATCCATGCGGTCAGAACCGAACGGGAGTTCAACATCCGCGCGGGAGTGTCCCCATCCGGCG
>JAXDCM010000007.1:0-3502 GCA_034677965.1 Syntrophales bacterium | reverse complement strand
AGCGCCTCGAAGCGCGGGTCGACGACGCAAGGGGGTCTGCGGAATCCCCGATCGGTTTTCCGGAGATCGCCGAAAAATTCAGGAACCTGGCCGCACCCGTCATCGGGGCGGATCGGACGGACGCTTTTATCGACACGGTGGAAGGTCTGGAGTTGTTGGACGATGTCGGGGAACTCACCCGTATGCTTGCATAGAGGTCTTTTCCGGGCCCATCCGGATGAACCACGGTTTTCTTTCACCCTGCTTTCCGCGGGAAGCCGTGAGGTCAGATCAGCAGGAATGCAAACGCGGCGATGAGGATCATTCCGCCAAGGGTTCCGGCAAAGCCGAGGAAGGGGATGAGAACAAGGGTTCCGCAGAAGGCGCCGAGGCACCCTCCGATGAGGTCGGCCGCATACAATGGGCCGATCACCTTCTTCTGTTCCCGGACGTTGCAGAGACCGGCATAGGCGAAGAGACCGCCGACCAGAAATCCTGTCGCCGCAAGCAGCACAGCCGTCATGGTGAGGCTCCCGGCTGCCCCGCCGATCACGGTGCCGATGATTGCGAAACCAAGTGCGCAGTATCCGAAAAGAAGGGCGGCGCCCCACCCCCGTGTTTTTGGCCTCCGGATGCCCGTTCCAAGGATCAGGTCCCGCAGGACAAGCGCTCCGACGGCGAGACCGGCCATGAATGCCGCAAGCAGCAGGCCGATCTCCTGGTACAGGATCCCCGACTTTGCCTGGTAGGAAAGGATCAGGACCGACTCGATGACGATGCCGGTAAATCCCGCGACACCGGCGAGCAGGGCCCGCCGCCGGGACGGATGCAAACGGCTTCCAAGAAACAGGATCAGCAGACCGATCAACAGTCCCGCCCCGATCAACCAATGTGTTTTTTCAATCCCGCCGAGATCGGACGGCATGCCGGGCAGATCCACGAGCGCAAGTCGCGGGAAAAAACGCGAGAGCCATGACAGCAGCGCGTAGGAGTAACAGACCGGCTGTATGTCCGTGTTCACCGGAACCTTCGTCTCTTTCAGCCTTTTTTCCACGTCGATAAAACGATCGTTCGTGAAAAGATACCGGATATAGGGCGGCGAGACCAGGCGGGTCGGGAAGCCTCTTTCCCGAAGCCGATCGATCAAAATCTCCGGCGAACGGGGGAGCGGTGTGGCGGAGGCGGTCATCAGCGTGGTTGCCCCCGAAAGGACAAGGACTTCCGGAAAGACGGAGGCAAGGGCATGATAAACGCTCGCCGTTCTTCGGGACATCTGCGGTGTCCAGAGGTTTTCGGCCGTGGGGAGACGCAAAGCGACGATGCCCCCCGGATGAAGGCGAGCGGCGCACTGGCTGAAAAATTCCCTTGTGTAGAAGCGATTGGTCTCGCCGGAGGTCGGCTCCGGCATGGCCACCAGAATCAAGTCCCAGGCAAACCCCTTGTTTTTCAGATACTGCCGGGGGTCGGCCCGGGTCATGCGGACGGCCGGATTCGCCAACGACGCCCGGATCTCCTGCGGGAGATAACGCCGGAGAAGGTTGATCGCATCAAGATTGAGAAGGACGGCATCGATCCGGACCGGCCGGTGCCGGAGAAGTTCGCTGAGGGTGCCGTCCCATCCTCCGCCCAGGACGAGGATCCGCCGAGGCTCCGGATGCTGGAGCGCCGTGATATGGGAGAAGAGCTCCGCTTCTCTCCCCCCGCTTTCGAAGGCCAGCGCGTCGTTCACAAAGACGGATACCTGCCCGGCGAGGATCGTCGCGGTGATTCGTCCGTAAGGGGAATCCTCTGTGACGAGAAGCCCCGGGTGGTTCCAGCCCGTCATCCTCCGGTCGATGGAGGACGACTGATGGAGGACGCCGACCAGAAAGACCGACAGCAGCAGCGCAGCCGCCCGTCCCGCCCAGGCGCCCTTGCGCCGGAAGAGGAATATGGAGACTACGGCCGCGATCAGGCCGCAAACCACAGCCAGGGGCAGGTTCTGCATGCCGTACCGGGAACAGATCGTCGCAAGGAGGCCGCCGAGGAGGCTTCCCGCGCTTTCGATCCCGTAGGCGCCGGCCAGCGTTTTCCCTCGCTCCACATACATGCCTGCCGCCTCCCGGAACAGGAGCCCTGAAATCAGGCCGGCGGGCAGGAGGGCGATGACCATCGCCGCCATCTGCCGGGAAAAGGGGAGGTAGGCGCCGGGAATGCCCCCGAGGAGAAAGCGGCCGGCCCGGAGAAAGACAATGCAGGAAGGCAGAAAGAAAGCGAACCCGAGAAAGAGGATCGCCAGCCGCCGTGACGAAAGGGTCCGGCCGCCGGTGAGCGCCCCGGCCGCGGTCAGCAGCATCCAGACCCCCAGGCCGATAATGTAGATCAGCTCGATCCCGTAAGAGGCGACATTCAGCTCACGCAGCAGTGTGATCTGCCCGAGGAGAGAGACAAAGCCGGTTAAAAACAGGACCATGACATCGGCGATCATCGGTGTTCCGTTTCGCTGAACACAATGGCCTGGAAGGTCTGGAAACTCGCCCCCTCCCTCCAGGCGTTGGGCGAAAGCCCTGCCTTCTGGCTCAGATGGCTCAGCATCTCGTCCCTTCCCCAACCCTGTTCCGGAGCGACCTGCGGCAGAAAGACGGCGGACCGGCCTCCCTTCCGGAGGAGGACGCCGTCCCTGCCGACAACGATCTCATTCGGGCCGGAGACCGGTTTCATCGGGGTCAAGACGGAAATTTCAACTTCCAGGTCCGGAAGCTCTTTAGCGGTAACGGGGCTGAAACGGGGATCCTCGAAGGCGGACTGAAGCGCCATTGCCCCAACCTGTTCGGCGAGCGGCCGATCCGGAATCATGTGGCCGATGCAGCCCCGCAGGTTCTCCCGTTTTTTCAGCGTGACGAAGACCCCGCGCGGCGCGCGCAGCACGGGGTTTGAAAGGCGCGGCAGCGGGACCATTTTCATCGCAAGGTATCGGGAAATCGTCTCTCTCGCCAGGCTCAGCAGGTATTTCCGATCCGAGGGGCTGATGGTTTCGTCCGCTGACGCATCCGGCTTTTCGGTCGGGGGTTCCCGCCTCGGATCGGCGGCCAGCACAACCGCCCCGTAGCCGACCACGCGATCCCGCTCGCCGATCGGGAGGTTGCCGGAATGGGCGTAGCTCACCACCGTGCCTCCCACGGCGCCCATCGCCTTGGCGGCGGCCATCGCGACCATGATCGGGGCTTCGCCGCAGGCGCAGGTGGAGAGGTTCGGCAGCCGCCGGGCCTCCTGTGTCCGGATGGTTGCCTGGAGGACCGCCGGATCGAGTGTGGTGACGGCCGCGAGCGTCTTCGAATCGGTCTCTTCCGCGTCCCCGGCCGACGGGTAGTGGGAGAGGTCGGAGCTGGCCACGATCAGCGCGCGGCGTCCCTTCAGGGCGGCGGCCAACGCCGTCCCGAATCGGCTGCAAAGCGCGGCATCCGCCTGGCCGACCACCGCCGCGACGATCCTGGCTTGCGGGAAGAGGACCTGAACGAAAGGAACCTGGACCTCGAGGGAGTGC
>JAXDCM010000006.1:0-16952 GCA_034677965.1 Syntrophales bacterium | reverse complement strand
CAGCGAAACTCCGGGAGGATCTGGAAGAGACGTTCGGGCCCGAATATGCCGTTTTGGTCGAAATCCTGGGAAAACTCCGGGAAAGGGTGATCGCCGCGGGCGGCTCCTCAGCGGAAAACCGGGAACGGTTTGCGGCCGTTGTCCGGTCGGACATCCTGGATCATATCCGTCGGAAAGATTGGAAGAGAGTGAGGGAGATCATCCACAGCCTGACGGATGTCGAGATGGAGGTAAAGCCGCGATGACGGGGATCATCCTGTTCAAGACGGCCCTGGTTGTCTATTTTGCCGCCGCCTGCGTTTACGGTGTTTCTCTTTGGGGGAAAAGGGTCTTTCCGGCGCGCCTGGCAGCCGGACTGCTGTTTGCGGCCCTGCTCACCCACACCCTCTCCTTCGTTGCACGCTGGTTTTCATCCGGAGAGCCGATGGTCATCGGCCTTTACGATGCCCTGTCCATGTTCGCCTGGGTGATGACGGCCGTCTATCTGCTGCTGCAGGTGAAGACGAAAACGCGCGTCCTGGGAGCGTTCCTCTCTCCCCCCATCTGCCTGCTGATGGTGGTCGCCTCCATCGGCCTCGGCGGCGATGTCCATGCTCCGCCGATATTGCGCGGATTTCTGGTCACCGCCCATGTCGTCCTCTCCGTTGCGGGCGAGGCCCTTTTCGCAGTCGCCTCCTGCGCCGGCCTGATCTACCTGATCCAGGACGGTCTGATCCGCCGCAAGAAGTCCGGAAAATGGAGCCGACTTCTGCCGTCGCTGGGCGATCTGGACCGGATCAACCACCTCTGTCTGCTCTGGGGCGTTCCGCTCCTGACGCTCGGCGGTCTTGCCGGTTCCTTCTGGGCGAGGATCGTCTGGGGAAGCCACTGGCAGTGGGATCCGAAGCAGACCTGGACGCTCTTGGCATGGGTCTGCTACGCGTTCCTCCTCCACCAGCGGCTGGCCATCGGATGGCGGGGGCGCACGGCAGCCCGTTGGTCGCTGGCCGTATTCGTTGTTCTGTTCGTCCTGCTGATGGCGGCAATGCCGATCTTTGGGACGCTTCACCGTTTCGTGTGAACCCATGCGCCTCGTTCTCCTCGGTATGAGCCACTGGACGGCGCCGGTCGAAATCCGGGAAAGGCTTCAGCTTGCCTGTGGAGAAGCCGGCCCTGCACCGTGCGAGCTTACCGGCATACCGGAGGTGCGGGAGATTCTGGTCCTTTCCACGTGCAACCGGGTCGAGGTGCTTGCGCGCGTCAAGGACGGGGAGGCGGCCGTTGCGCGGCTGAAAGAATTCATTTATCGGCAGGGAAATCTCGGCGCCGCCGAGCTGGAACGCTGTCTGTATGTCCATCGGGATCGGGATGCGGTCCGCCATCTCTTCCGGGTGGCGGCGAGCCTCGATTCGCTGGTCATGGGAGAACCGCAGATCCTGGGGCAGGTAAAGGAGGCTTACCGGCGGGCCGCCGACCAGCGGACGACCGGCGTCCTGCTGAATCGTCTGGTTCATCATGCCTTCCGGACGGCCAAACGAGTCCGGACGGAGACCGGAATCGCCGGCAATGCCGTGTCCGTGAGCTATGCGGCCGTGGAACTCGCGAAAAAGATCTTCGGGGGGCTCCAGGGAAAGACGATCCTGCTGATCGGGGCGGGCGAAATGTCGGAACTGGCCGCCCGCCATCTGCTGCGGCAAGGGGTGGGGCGCATCCTGATCGCAAACCGGACAACCGCAAGGGCGGAGGCGATGGCCTCCGAATTCGGGGGGGTAGCCGTGCCGTTCGACCGGTTTCCGGAAACCCTTCCCGAGATCGACATCTTGATTGCCTCGACCGGCGCCCCGGGATACGTGGTCACACCGGAAATGGTTTCCGCGGCCCTCCGGCGAAGGAGAAACCGCCTTCTATTTCTGATCGACATCGCCGTTCCGCGCGATATCGACCCGGCGGCGGGAGAGATCGACAACGTCTTTCTTTACAACATCGACAACCTCCAGGAGGTGGTCGACGCCAACCGGGAAACCCGGCGTATGGAGGCGGAGAAGGCGGAGGAAATTGTCGTCGAGGAGGTGACGGCATTCGAAACGTGGTTCAATGCCCTCGCCGTCGTGCCGACGATCGTGGCGCTGCGTGGAAAAATGGAGGGCATCGTCCGGGGTGAACTGGAGAGATCCGCCCACTGGCTCGGCGGGCTCCCGGAGGAGGAGCGGTTGCGGATCGAGGGAATCGTCGACGCCGTCGTCAACAAGATTCTGCATGATCCGATCACGGGTCTCAAGGAGGAAAGCCGCGAGAAGGACGAGCTGCCCTATGTCGCGGCCGTCCGAAGACTGTTCAAACTATAACAGGCGGTGGGGAGGCGGACATTTCAGCGACACTGAGGCTTGGAACCCGGGGGAGCGCCCTCGCGCTCGCCCAGTCCGGATGGGTTGCGGAACGGATCCGGGATCGCCATCCCGGCGTCACGGTGGAGCTGGTCACGATCCGCACCCGGGGGGACATCCTGCACGACATTCCGTTGGCGGGGATCGGCGGCAAAGGGGTTTTCATCAAGGAGATCGAGGATGCGCTCCTCCGGGGCGACATCGATTTGGCCGTCCACAGCATGAAAGACCTCCCGGCCGAGCTGCCGGAACCGTTGGACATCGCCGCCATGCCGTTCCGGGAGGATCCGCGGGACGTCCTGATCTCGCGGCGCAAGGAACGGCTGGAGGAGATGCCCGGCGGGGCGAGGATCGGGACCGGCTCTCTCAGGCGGGGCGTGCAGCTCCTAAACCGGCGGTCCGATCTGGAGATCGTTCCGCTGCGCGGCAATCTGGATACGCGGATCCGGAAGCTTGAGGCGGAGCGGCTCGACGGCGTGATCGTTGCCGCGGCGGGGCTCCGGCGGATGGGCTGGGCAGGCCGGATTACCCAGTTTCTGCCCATGGAGATGATGCTCCCGGCGGTCGGCCAGGGGGCGATCGGCATCGAGATCCGGCGGGACGACGCCCGTTGCCGCGATAGGGTGGACTGCCTGAACGATCCGGTAACCGCCGTCGAAGTCGGCGCCGAAAGGGCGTTCCTGAAGAGACTGGGCGGCGGCTGTCAGCTCCCGATCGCCGGTTTCGCAAAGACGAGCGGCAGGGAGATGGCCGTCGAGGGGTTGGTCGGGAGCCTCGACGGGCGAATCGTCATCCGACGGCAGCTCCGGGGGCCCGCAGAGGCATTCGCCGCACTGGGCGAGGATTTGGCGGAACGAATCCTGGCGGAGGGCGGTCGCGAGCTGCTCGACGCCTTGAACAAACCGGCATAATTTTTCAGGTTGCTATCGAGGAAAAGACCCATGGGAGAGAAGGGCAAGGTTTACATCATCGGCGCCGGGCCGGGGGATCCCGGGTTGATCACGCTGCGCGGGGCGGCCTGCATCGGAGAGGCGGATGTGATCATCTATGACCACCTGGTCAACCCGCGGATTCTCCGCCATGCCGGGGAAAAAGCGCGCCGGATCTACGCCGGCAAGCAGGGGGGCGATCACACCCTCTCGCAGCGGCAGATCAACCAGCTCCTCGTTGACGAGGCGGAACGGGGGAATACCGTCGCCCGCCTCAAAGGCGGCGACCCGTTCATCTTCGGCCGCGGAGGAGAGGAGGCGGAGGCGCTGCGCAAGAAGGGCATCCCGTTCGAAATCGTTCCCGGCGTGACCTCCGCCGTCGCGGTTCCCGCCTATGCGGGGATCCCGCTGACCCATCGCAACCACACCTCGACCGTCGCCTTCGTGACGGGCCATGAGGATCCGACGAAAGAGAAAAGCGATATCGACTGGGCCGCGCTGGCCGGCATCGGGACGCTCGTCTTTCTGATGGGGATGAAAAACCTGCCGGCAATCACAGAGAACCTGATCCGCCGCGGCAAGCCGGCGGAGACCCCGGCCGCGCTGATCCGCCGGGGAACGACCGCCGAACAGGAGACGCTGACCGGGACGCTTCACGAGATCGCGCACAAGGCCGCGAAACATCGCTTCGCGCCACCCGCCGTTCTTGTAGTCGGCGGCGTAGCCGGTCTCCGGGAGAGAATGAACTGGTTCGAGACGATGCCGCTGTTCGGCCGGGGTGTCGTCATCACGCGGCCGGAGGCGCAGGCCGAAACATTGGCGGACCTTCTCCGGGCACAGGGTGCAAATGTGATTCCCTTCCCGGTGATCCGGGTTGCCCCGCCGGAGAGCTGGAGCCCTCTCGATCTGGCCCTCGACCGGCTCGAAACCTACCGCTGGATCATCTTCACGAGCGCCAACGGGGTCTCCTCCTTCTTCCGGCGTCTGCGGGAGCGGGATAGGGATGTCCGGGATCTGAAGGGGATCCGGATCGCAACGATCGGCCCGGCAACGGCCTCCGCGGTCGAGCGTCTCGGTCTCCGCGTGGACCTTGTCCCGGAGGAGTTCATCTCCGAAGGGGTCGTCCGGGCCTTTTCCCGCGAGAATCTGAAGGGCTGCCGGATTTTGCTGCCCCGGGCGGAGGAGGCGCGGGATGTCATCCCCGCGGGTCTGGAGCAAATGGGGGCAAAAATCGATGTCGTGACGGTCTACCGGACGTGCCGTTCGGACCGTGATGCCGCGGAACTCCTACCGCTTCTCTCGCGAGGGAAGGTGGATGTGATCACCTTTACGAGCCCTTCGACGGTGACCCATTTTTTAGGGATCATGGGACCGGGTTTCCGTCTTCCGGCCGTCAGCCGAATCGCCTGCATCGGACCGGTGACGGCCGATGCGGCAAGGAAGGCAGGCCTGACCGTGGATATTCTGCAGGAACGGTTCACAATCCCGGGGCTGGTCGATGCGATTGCGGCCTATTATCGAATGAATGGACAGAGCTGCGAAAAAAACGGCCGTTGAGCGGACCGCAGGTTTTTTGCGAAGCCGATGTTATTTCGTCACATGCTTTGTGCGTATTTCCGTCCGGCGGACACCGATCAAAAGTCAAATTTTCTTTGACATACAAAGCCCGATTGTCTTATGGTCCACGCATGAAAACCAGAATCACCTTCCTCTGCCTGCTGCTGGTCATGGCATCCTGGATGCTTTCGGGTTGCCAAAAGCGAATTTCAACTGAGCTGACGGTGCAACCGATCACCCCTAAGGATTATAATCATGTGCTGCCGCCCGGCAAACTGGCGCTGCGAAAGATCACCGATCCGGCCCAGATCCCCGACTACACGCTTGCCTGTTCGGATACGGACCGCCTGCGGGAAGCCATCGCCAACAGTCTGAACTATCTGGCGAAGCCATCCAGCAAACAACACTACCCTTACGGCGACATCCCATACGAACAGGCGGTCAAAAGCTTGCGGGAACTGGACCGTCTGGTCGCCATGCGGTTGCCGCCCCGGGAAATGAATTCGGTTTTACGGGAAAGATTCGATACCTACATCTCCGTCGGCTGTGACGACCAGGGGACCGTCCTGTTCACCGGGTATTACACGCCGATCTTCGACGGTTCGTCGACGCGCACGGACCGATTCAGGCATCCTCTATACAAACCGCCCGCCGATCTGATCAAAGGGGCCGACGGTGCGATTCTGGGCCGGAAGGGATCGGACGGACGCGTCCGGCCGTATCCGAGCAGAGAGGAGATCCAAAGAGCCAATATCCTCGACGGCAATGAGCTCGTATGGCTCGGCGATCCGTTTGAGGTTTATATCGCGCATGTGCAGGGTTCCGCCAAAATCCGCATGCCCGGCGGACGGCTCGAAACGGTCGGCTATGCCGCGAACAACGGATGGGAATATCAGGGTATCGCGCAAAAAATGATTGCGGATGGAAAACTTTCCAATAAAAATACCAACCTCAAGGCAATGATCGATTACTTCAAGGCCCATCCCGGTGAAGTCGATCGTTATGTGAACCAAAATCCGCGGTTTGTTTTCTTCCGATTTGAAAAAGGCGATCCCAGGGGTTCGCTCAACGAGCCGGTGATTCCATTCAGAACGATCGCAACGGACAAGACGATTTACCCGAGGGCGATGCCTGCCTTTGTCTCGGCCGACCTTGAAAGGCCCGTGGGATTTGTTCTGGATCAGGATACGGGCGGCGCCATCCGCGCCGCGGGCAGGTGCGATGTTTACATGGGCGTCGGCGACGATGCCGCCGAACTCGCCGGCGGGACATACCGCGAGGGACGGCTGTACTACCTTTTCATCAAACCCGATCGTGATTAGATCATAGGGAGATTGTTCATGGCGAAAATCGATGCGTTTTTCCAACTGATGCACGATCAGGGGGCATCGGATCTCCATCTCGTCACAGGTCAGCAACCGGTCCTTCGGCTTCACGGGGAAATGGAACGAATCAAATTCGACGTCCTCACCAATGACGGGCTCAAGGCGATGATCTACGAGATCACGCCCGAGCAGAAAATCAAACAATTCGAGGAGACGGGGGATATCGACTTCGGCTACGAGATTCCGGGTCTCGCCCGTTACCGCGCCAACTTCTTTCAGCAGCATTTCGGCTGTGCGGCGGTCTTTCGGGAAATTCCGAGTAAAATCATGACGGCGGCAGAATTGGGTCTTCCCTCGGTTATTTCCAAACTGGCCGGCCTGCCCCGCGGCCTGGTTCTGGTGACGGGACCGACGGGATGCGGCAAGTCGACGACATTGGCGGCCATCATCGACGAGGCGAACCGGACCCGCAAAGACCACATCATCACGGTCGAGGATCCCATCGAATTCGTTCACCAAAGCAAGAGCTGCATCGTCAACCACCGCGAGGTCGGCCGACACACGCGCTCCTTTGCCTCGGCCCTGCGGGGCGCCCTGCGCGAGGACCCGGACATCATCCTGGTCGGCGAGATGCGCGATCTGGAAACGATCTCGCTCGCCGTCGAGGCGGCCTCCACCGGCCATCTGGTTTTCGCTACCCTCCATACCACCAATGCGGCCAAGACCGTCGACCGGATCATCGAGGTTTTCCCCACGGGTGAACAGATGCAGATCCGATCGACGCTCGCCGACGGCATCCGGGCGGTGGTCGCCCAGGTTCTTTTCAAGAGGATCGACAAGAGGGGGCGCTGCGCCGCGCTGGAGATCATGGTTGCCAATTCCGCGGTTCGGAACCTGATTCGTGAATCGAAAACCTTCCAGATTCCCTCCATGATCCAGACAGGAAAGAAGTATGGCATGCAGCTTCTCGACGACGCGATCATGGATCTTCTCAACAGGGGCTGGATCAGCGGGGATGAGGCATACATGAAGTCGAACGAAAAGCAGCGTTTCAGGCCGTTTCTGAAGCATCCGCCGACGGACTTCACCGAGGCGTAAGCGGCCGGCATCGGTCTCTTTTGCGGAGGCAAGCCATGAGAAAAGCGGAGATCGATTATATATTGGGGAAGATGCTCGATTTCCGGAAGGATCTGTCGGATCTGAACATCACGGTGGGGAAACCCCTTCAGATTGAAAGCTCGGGACAATTGTTCGGCGTGGAGATGGATCCCCCCTTCCGGAAACTGACCCCGTTCCAGACGGAGATTTTCGCGCTGAACCTTCTCAATCAGGACCGGAGGCTAACGGAAGTCCTGCTGACCCAGGGGTCCTGCGACTGTTCGTATGAATTGCCCGGGAAGGCGCGCTTCCGTGTGAACATCTTTTCTCAGCGGGGCAACCATTCCGTTGTCTTGAGAAAGCTGGAGTCGAGGATTCCGACCCTGGCGGACATGAACCTCAACCTTCCCGAGGCCTTCTTCAGGATGGCCGAGGAGAAAAACGGGATCGCTTTCGTAACCGGTGCGACGGGAACCGGGAAGTCCACGTCGCTTGCGGCAGTGCTGAACGAGATCAACGAAAAAAAATCGGTCCATGTGGTCACCCTGGAGGACCCGGTCGAATACTCCCACCCCCATAAAAAGTCCACCTTCAACCAGCGGGAAATGGGGAGTGATTTCGATACATTCGCGAACGGACTGCGGGCCGCGCTCCGGCAGGCCCCCAAGGTGATCCTGGTCGGCGAGATCCGTGATCGGGAAACGATGGAGATCGCCCTTTCCGCCGCGGAGACGGGACATCTGGTTTTGACCACCCTGCATACGGTCGACGCCGGTCAGACGATCAACCGGATCCTCGGGATGTTTTCCACGGAGGAGGAGACCCAGATCCGCATCCGTTTGGCCGATACGGTTCGCTGGATCGTCTGTCAGCGCCTCCTTCCCAGGGAAGGGGGAGGCCGGGTTGCGGCCTTCGAGATCCTGCGTTCGAACCTTCGGGTGAAAGACGCGATCCTTCACGGCGAATCCGAGGGAAAGACCTTCTACGAGATCATTCAGGCGGGAAAAGCCTTCGGGATGACCACCTTCGACGACAGTATCGTCGAGCTCTTCGGCAAGGGGCTGATCAGCGAGGAAACCGCGAAGGCCTATGCCTCCAACCGGGGAATTCTCGGACGGGCAATCGATGCGGTGAAGAGCGCGCGCGGTCAGGCCACGACGGACATCGGCAAGCTTGAGGTGGATCGAAATTACGGAAAGCCGGAACGAAAATTCTGACGACATCGCAACCATAACCCCTGCGAGATGGTGAGGATATGGAAGATCGGAAGGCCCCCTTGAACGAAGCGACCGTGGAACATTACGACGCCGCGGATCGACCGTTCGATTTCTTCGGAGAGGAGGGGGAAACCGTCTTAATCTGTGAACCGGACCCCGCCTTGAGGGAGAAGATCGGAAAAATTCTCCAGGATCTGGGCTATCAGGCGACCATGGCATTGTCGGCCATGGATGCGCTCAAGACGATGCGGTTTCATCTCTTTGACGTCATGGTCGTAAACGAGCTCTTCGACACGACGAATCCGGAGGCGAATGATGTGCTCCGGTATCTGGAAAACCTGAACATGTCGACGAGGCGCAAGATTTTTGTCGCGATGGTCGGCGCCCGGTGTCGGACGATGGACAACATGACCGCATTCAACCGGAGCGTCAATATCGTGATCCATGTTCAAAACATCGAGGATGTGGGAAGAATCCTCAAACGGGGGGTCGCCGAACACAAGGCTTTCTATCACGTCTTTCAAAAAACGCTGCAGGAGATGGGAAAGGCCTGAACGATTTCTTCAGTACCGGGCCGGCCGACATTTCTTTGTCTTGACCCGTTGGATCGTCTTTTCAGCAAGCTCGTTTTGCCCCTGGGCGGCATAGGATTGCGCCAGGCGCAACATATGGAAAGGATCTTCAGGCGCGGCCGCGACGGCCTCGGTGAAGGCCTCTGTTGCAAGGGAGTGGAGCCCTTCCCGGACGAGGCCCTGGCCCAGACGGTGCCAAAACGCCGCTGCAGATGCAGGCCGGAGCTCTATGGCCCGTCGGTACGCTTCCGCTGCAGCGGCCGGTTTCCCCAGACATACCAGGCAATCGCCGAGTCCCGTCCAGCAAAAGGGTTCCTTGGGACATGCCTTCAGGGATCTTTCCCACACCGTCCTGGCCCTTTCCAAAAGTCCGACACGCATGAGGCCTTCCGCAAGGCGGCTCAGGAAAACGGCCTTTGTTGCAGGATCATTTTCCGCGACCCGGTTGTAAGCGGCCTCGGCGCCGTCGGGATCCCTCCCGGCGAGACGGGCATCGCCAAGCGAACACCAGTATCCGGGCGCATCCGGTTCCCGTTCCGTCAGCTTCCCGAACAAGGCTGCGGCCTCGGCGGCCATTCCCGTCGAGAGATAGGCCTCTCCCAGGGTTTGGAGGATGCCGACATCTTCCGGTTGCGCCGCCGCGGCCCGCTCGCAGACCGAGACCAGCGCTTTCCCGTCGTTCCCCTCCCGGTGCAATCGGACGAGCTCGTCATAGGCAAAGCCGATGAAGAGTCCGCGAGCAAGTTCCCTGCCGAACAGTTGTTCGAAACAGGCAATGGCCTCGCGCTTTTCCCCGCTGTCATGAAGCGCCCAGGCCAGCGCGAGGAGATGGGAATCCTCCTCCGGACAGTCTTGGACCAGCTTGCGATAGATGGAAACCGCCTCGGCCGAACGTCCTGCTTTCATCAGGTCGTCAGCGCGTTTTAGGTTGCCGGAAATGGCATGATCGACGTTTGTGGAAGGCAAGGGCGACACTTTTACATCACGGAATACCCGCAGATAGAAGAAAAGCCCCGGGGACGGCTCCCGTCCCCGGGGCATCATCCTCAAATCAGCAACTCGTGCAGGAGCCGCAGGCGTTTTCCGGCGGTCTCAGGCTTGAGACCAGCTTGAATCCGCCTCCTCGCGGCGAGTTGATGAATTCGACGGCAATCGGTTTTATCCGTTCAAACAGTTCCTTCTCCACCAGATAGGTAATCCCCCGGTCCTCAAAGATCTCGTCGTTTTCTTTCGACTCATCCAGAGCCATGCCCAGTGAGGGCCCCGATCAGCCGCCTTCCTGCATCAGGACCCGGATGGAAGCGGGTTCCTTGCGGTTCTTCAGAAATTCCTTGATCATCTCGCTCGCTTTTTCAGATACCGAAAACATGATTATCCTCTCTTTCACGGAACCTCATACCGGCCCGTCCGATTTTCGCCTAAACTAATGATTATTTCGTGATTGTCAAACGGTATTTTGGGATTGGAATAATCGTTGACACGAATCCCACGGTTCTTTATACAGAACCCCCGCACTCAACAACGATGATCAGGAGGCCGTTATGAGTTCATCCGCATCTTTTTCAGAGATCCCCTGTCGTTATTTTTCAAAGGCAGGACCGGCCAATACGGCGGCGGTCCTCGAGGCGGTCGACCGTCGGGCAGAGGAACTGTCGATCAGCCGGGTTGTCTTGGCAACGTGCAGCGGACGGACAGCCTTCGAAGCGTTGAAGCGATTCCCTCCGTCCTTAAAGATCGTTGCCGTGACGCATGTGACGGGATTCAACGAGCCCAACGCTCAGGAAATGAATGATCAGGACCGACAGACGCTTCAGGCACAAGGCGTAAAGGTTCTCACCTGCGCACACGCCTTCGGTGGGGTCGGCCGTGGCGTTCGGAACAGGATCGGCACCTATCAGGTCGATGAGATCATGGCCTTTACCCTCCGGATTTTCGGTCAGGGAACAAAGGTCGCGGTCGAGATCGCCCTGATGGCAGCCGATGCCGGTCTGATCCGGACAGATGAAGACGTGATCTCCCTCGGCGGAACGGGAAAAGGAGCGGACACGGCACTTCTCCTCCGACCCGCAACCAGTTCCCATCTGTTCGATCTTCGGGTCCGCGAGGTGATCTGCAAGCCTTCGAATCCGTAAGGAGCCGGGAACCCGACGTTCTGTCTTCGGGTCCCCGGTCACAGCATATCTTACGGCGGATCAGAAAATCACTTCTTTGCCTTGGCCGGGGCCTTCTTCGCGGCGGGTTTTGCTTTTTTTGCCGGGGCCTTCTTTACCGCGGCCTTCTTCTTCACGACCTTCTTCACAGTTGCCATGCGCTTTTCCCTCCTTGCATTTTAAATATTCGATCCCACCTCGCCGGGCTCCGGTCCGACCGCTTGGCCCTCCTGCGTGTGAAATCGTTGATCCTTCCATGTGATGGCCTGCCCTGTTTCTTCGGGACGACCGCTTGCGCCGGAACTTTTCTTCCGTACGCCTCCCTCTCCCCTGGAACCCGTCTGACGCCTCTCTTGGCCATTTTTCGATTCCGGCCGCAGCGGAGCGAAGAACTGACGGATGAGTCGTGTCACCTCTTTCGGCTTTTCCATCGGAATCAGATGGCCGGCACCGCCGACCAGGTGATAGACGCAGTCCGGGATGGAGGATGCAATCCGGTTTTGATCAATGTGCTCCCGGTTGTGGCTTTTTTCCCCTTCGAGGATGAGAACCGGGCAGGAAACCCCGGAAAGAATCGGCCAGGGATCGTATTGCAGCACTCCCATGAAGAGGGCCGCTTCGCGAACGGGACTGCACGTGAGCCGGAGCCCCCCGTCATCCCCGGACATGCCGTGCCGGATGTACAGTTCCAACATTTCATCATCCCAGTCCTGAAACAGCGAACGGGAATGAAGGTAGGCACGCGCCTCGTCCCTGTCTCTCCAGAAATTCGTTCGCCGGATCGCCTTGGACGCGAGCGGATGCTGTTCCACGCCGATGCCGGACTGGTAAAGCTCCGACGGAAGAAGAATGGGCTCGATGAGAACCATCCCCGAAGCTTGGAGGCCCGCATAGGCATGGGCCATCAGGGACACCGTTCCCCCCATGGAATGTCCGACCAGAAAAGGCTTTTCCAGCCTCAGCCCCTCGCAGAAACGGAAGAGATCGTCCGCAAGGGTCACCCAGCTCAGCCCTCCGGTCTCCGGACGGGCTTCCCGGTGATCACAGAAATAAGGGGCGAAAATGCGGTAGCTGTCGGCCAGATCCCGCGCCAGCGGATGCCAGAGCCAGGGAAGAAAACCCGTGGCATGCAGAAAGACCAGGGGAGGGCCATCCCCTCCATAGGAAAGGTAAGACACTTCCGCGTCGCCGATTCCCTGCACACCGGTTTGCGGGATATGGTTGTTTTCGGCCGTCGGGTTCATTGAAACCAAGTCGTGATCTCGTCCAGGTTCTCCCTGTCCCGGGCAAACTGATTGACCGGCGCTTCCGTATCGGGATAACCGATTGCGGCGCCGATGATGATGGCCTGTGTTTCCGGAATCGGGATGATCTCCCGGATCAGCGCCGGATAGTGGATCGATGCCGCCAGGATACAGCTTCCCAGACCCCGCGCGTGGGCCAGCAGACAGACGGTCTGCAGGATCGCGCCGATGTCCAGCATCGCATATTCCCGGGAAAGGCTTTTATCCGCACAGAACAGGAGCAGACACGGAGCCCCGAAAAAAGAGGCCATGTCGCCGCCATAGCGGATCCGTCCCTCCAGGTCCCCGCGGGCAATCGAGAGCGCCGTCAAAACCTTTTTCCCGATCCCCTGATACCGTTGCTTATGCAAATCCGGCCAGACCATGGGTATGGGGGTGTCCGTTTCCGGGACGATCTTGTCCAGAAACTTCTGCCGATTGGCCGTCCGGAAGCGTTCCAAAGCGTCGCCGGTGATGACGGCAATCTCCCAGGCCTGTGTGTTTCCCCAGGAAGGGGACCATCGGGCGGCCTCCAGGATCTCCCGGAGCAATTCCTCCGGCACCGGATCCGGTCTGAATTTCCGGATACTCCTTCTGGTCGTGACGGTTTCGAAAACTTCCATCGTTCTCCTTCCCTGTCGAACAGAGTTTACGGCTTCGATGCCGTCAGAGGATGAAAACGGCCGCTGCGATGACCGTTGTGTAGCCGCTGTTTTTGACGATGGTCGACTGGGTCACATTTCTTGTTCGAACGATTTTCCCGCTGATCTTGAAGATCTCTTTTTTTTCGTCCCAGCTTTCATCCACGTTGAAATCAATGCCCAGCGTAGAGGCGAGCATGGCGGCGGCCATGTCTTCCGCATAATCCCCCGCCTGTTTTTCCGTCTGGCCGAAGGCATGGTGCTCGCTGATATACCCGTAGGATCGTTGATCGGCCGGGATCGCGCAGCCGACCGACGCAGCCAACAGGCGCTTCGGTTCGTTGCTGCAGCAGCGGCTCATGACGCAAAAGGTGATCGCCCCGGACACGAGCTCCTTGAGCCCCTGGGTTTTCGATATCATCCTGCACTCGGGGGGAAAGATGCTCGATACCTGGACCAGGTTGCACCGTTCGATCCCTGCATCGCGCAGCGCCCTCTCGAAGGAATGAAGTTCGTCCTTGTGAGTGCCGACACCCTTGGTAAAAAATATTTTCCTGGGAACAAAACTTTCCATCCCTCTTCCCCCTTGCCGCTCGGGCGGCTTCCATTTTTTGCCGTTTCGCCTCTTTATGGGAAAATCGGTGTGCCCCCTATGTTTTTTTACAGGGTCCCCTGTGTCTTGCCGCTCTCTGCAATGGCTCCGGCGGGAAAGCGTGTTTGTGGCGTTATTTTTCTCCCTATCCGCCGGCCGTCTGGGTGAAGGCGGTGTTGGCGTAAAGGTATTCGAACTTCTCCTTGTGTTTGAGTTCCTCCGCTGCCATTCGCTGCAGCATCTCCCGCGCTTCGCCTGCCGGATGGAGCTCGGCCAGACCTTTATAAAAATTGTGTGCGTTGAGCTCGCGGTTGGCCGCAATCAAATAGACATCCTTGCTTTGGATGTCCTTCTGGATATCCGGCTTCACCAGGTTCTCCGCAATCTTGTAATCGATGACCGGTTTCGATGGACCGGCCAATCCGGATTTGCGATATTTCAGCAGGTATTCCTTGTGGCCCTTTTCTTCCTGAGCCATGAACAGAATCGTATCCCTTACGTCCCGGTCTTCGACTTTGCGGGAGAGGTCCCTGTAAAATTCATAGGCCTCCTCCTCATTCTTGATGGCCCTCTCAATAATGGATTCCGAATCCTTCAGGTTGCAATCCGCCATATTCCAAAACCTCCCAAGTTATTGTGTTCGATGATGCCGGCAAACGGGTCAATACTCGGTCAGTGTCGACAATCCCCGTTCACCCACCAGGATGATCCGCGTATGGGTGAGGCGATTGGCGATGACCTGGGCAGTGGCCTTCATGACCCGATACCCGAGGCAGGTGTCCTCATCCATGAGCTTTCTGAGCCGGGGCGCGTCGAGACAGATCAGCTTGGCCCGGTCGATGCAGAGCGCACTGAGTGTGTAGACATAGGGTTCGACAACAGCCGACCAGCCCATCGATTCCCCTTTCGTGACGACATCCACCGTCACCTGCATCGGAGGCCTGTGGGGGCCGAGGTTGCTGTCCATGACCAGGACGACCTTCCCCTCCTGCACCAGGAAGAGCCCCCGCGCCGGGTCTCCGTTTTTATACATTTGGGTTCCGGCAGGGACGGTTTCTTCAGAAGCCACGCCCGACAACTTGCCCAGCTCCTGATCGCTAAATCCCTTGAAGAATGCAAACTCCTTAAGGTGATTTGCCGAAATCATATTCCGTTTCCTCCTTCTTCCGGTATCGATGGTTCGTCGAAGATCCCGGCTCGGTTATTTTTTTATTCGGTTTGTTTCAAATATACCAAGCTTTGCAAATGAATGCCATAAAAATCTGGGAGCCGACGTCAATTCATCAACAAATAATGGCCGAGACCTGCAAAGATCAGAATCAGCAGTCCCGTGATCCATTGGGAATGAAAGAGGTGTCCTCTCTTTTTCAGAAACGCCGGCGCTGTCCGTGTTTTCAACACCAAACCCCAGGCGCCCTGCCAGGCGAGAAGGGCCAGCACAATGCGCAACGGAAGGAGATTGTAAAACCGGGAGATCAAGTAACAGTGAGAATAGACGACTGCAATGGCCGCCGCCCCGAAGTAGGGATGACTTTTGTTCAGGTAAAATAAAATTTTTCCCGATGCCGTTTTGATTTTTCCGTAATCGACATTGAACGGCGCGAGGCGCTCCCAAAAGGGCCCCTTGCGGACCAGCAGCTTGAATGCCGTTCGCGCGTAGATAAAAACCAGCAGGAACAAACCGGCCGGTCCCAGCACCTCGCCCAGCGCACTGTCGATATCATCTCCCCGACCTTGCAGAAACAAGAAAATGACGACACTGAGACAAACCGCGCCGGCAACGAAAAAGAAAAAAAGGTTGGTTCGGGTTTTCGGATTCATGATGGATCATCCCTGTTCCGTCTTCACATCGCCGGTGCCGAAACACTCACACGGATCCCGTTTGATCGACATGCCTTAGCACTGAACGGATAGAGGATCAACGGTGTCTTGTCAACATCAATATTGCTCGGATAATCTCAAAGGTTCGATTGCAGATCCCGGCGACTCTTCTCTTCCTTGTCCGTCCCTTTCAATTGCAATGGTTGCAGTGAGCCATCTCTCCCGCCGAAACCGGCAGAATCTGGAGGGTGACATGATTGATCCCGTAACGTTGCAGCAGCATCTCCTGTGCTGTCCGAATGATTCCCTCATAGTCGGGATTGTCGTCCCCGGAGACAAGATGGGCGGAGAGCAGTTTCTGGTCGGCCCCGGTCGCCCAGATATGGAGATCGTTCACCTCGGCCACAGAAGGGATTGCCAGCAGGGCTTCCCTGACCTTCTGAAAATCAATGCCCGTCGGCACGGCATCCATCAGAGAATTGATCGCCTGTCGGACGATCTTGTAGATCTCCCGCGCGATGACCAGGCAGATCATCAAGGAGAGAATCGGATCGACCAGGGTCCAGCCAAAGGCCATGATCAGCAGGGCGCCGACAATCACCGCCAGCGAGAAAAGAGAGTCCTGGAGAGAGTGAAGCCAGGCGCTTTTCATGTTGATATTCCGTGCCGCGACCTTCTGCAGTAGGAGCGTGGCCGCCCCATTGCCGAACAGGGCCACCGCGGCGACCCACAGCATCGTCTCGCCGGGAACCTCTGCCGGTGAGGCAAAGCGCCGGATCGACTCCCAGAAGATGAAGGCAATGACGACGGACAGGCCGATGCTGTTGACGAAGGCGGCGATGAATTCGATCTTTCGGTAGCCGTACGTTTTCCGATCGTTGGAAGGTCGGTGAGCCACCTTCTCCGCCCAGTAGCTGAAGAGCATGTGGGCGATGTCGCTCAGGTTGTGGACGGCGTCCGAGATCAGGGCCATGCTCTGGATCATTAGGCCGAAGACCATCTCGAAAGCCACGATCCCGCCGTTGATCAGGATGGCGAGGATCAGATTTTTCAGCGACGCCGGCGGTGCATGGCTATGGCTGCGACCGGGGTTGTGGTCTTGGTTGAGGCTTTGTTGCATGGTGTTCACCCGATAAAAAAAGGACTGTCGATGAAATCAATCTCCAGAAGGCCGACCACCACCCCGGCGCTCTTCCGGGAAAATCCCCCGGAACCAAGCCAGGTCTTATTTTCCTTCAAGCAGCGGGCTGCCGTGGTCGAAAGCAGCATGGCAATCGTACAATAGGCCAAGGTTTTCTTCCAGCCCAGGATCAGGTGACCGCAGGAAAGACAACGTTCTTTACTGCAGGCAGGGCCTCGAGAATCGCTTCTTCAGAGGGGCTGTCCGTTGGGCGTCAGAATATA
>JAXDCM010000005.1:0-36732 GCA_034677965.1 Syntrophales bacterium | reverse complement strand
CCTGAAAATTCAAGCCGCTTGAAATATCCGTTGGGAAAGGTTATACAGGATCGCAATCAACCGCCGGGATCGGGGAGATCATCACTTCTCGCTCTTCACACATCACGCCTGGATGGAATGAACGGGAAAGGGGACGTGGAACATGTCGGAACAGTTCGGAAAGACGGGTGAGAAGAAAGGCGATTGGTTGAAAATTGAATTGGTCGCCCCCATAGAAATGATCGACGCGCTGACCAACTTTGTGACGGAGATCGGCGCGCAGGGGGTCTTCCAGGAGTTTGTGGAGCCGCAATCCCCGAACGATTTCCCGGCGACCGCCTCCGGAGAGGCCCTGACGGCGTTTCTTCCATCCGACATCCGTCTGGAGAACCGCCTGGCCGCACTTCAAACATACATCGACAGCATCGCGGAGATCTTTCCGGATTTGGAAAAGCCGGTTTTCCGGACGGAGCCGGTCCGCAATGTCGACTGGGGTGAGGCGTGGAAGAAGTACTTCAAACCTTTGCGGGTCAGCCGGAACATCGTCATCAAACCGACCTGGGAGCGTTTTTCGCCGACCGGCCGGGACATCGTCATCGAGATCGACCCCGGCATGGCCTTCGGCACCGGCCAGCACCCGTCCACCAGAATGTGCCTGGAAGCGATCGAAGAGATCCTGCTCCGGGACCGCAGCGTAAGCCGTTGGCATGTCCTCGACGTCGGCACAGGGACGGGTATCCTCGGCATCGCCTGCGCCAAACTCGACGCGGAAAAGGTCCTCTGCATCGACAACGATAAGAAATCCGTGGAGATCGCCGGAGAAAACGCAAGGATCAATCAGGTGGACGACCGCGTTGAAATCCGGAGTTGCGATATCGCCACGTTGACCGAACCGTTTCACCTGATCGTGGGGAATCTGTCGGCGAAAATTCTGATCAAACTCCGGTCCCATCTGTTCCGGCTGCTCAGGCCCGGCGGCTATTTGGTCGTGTCGGGAATGATCGAACAAAACAAGCCGGAAATCGAGGCCCGCTTTCTGGACGCCTCCGTCCCGGTTCATCGCCTCATCATCGAAAAGGAATGGCTCTGCTACGTCCTGAAAAAAGAGGCAGGCAGGCCGTGACGCTCCCCCGGCTTTACCTTCCGCGCACCCTCGAGAAGGGGGATCTCTGCCTTGCAACTGCCGACCAGGCGAGGTATCTGAAGACCGTCCTGAGGCTGAGGGAAGGCGATCCGGTCCTCATCTTCAACGGCACGGGTAGGGAGTATGACGCAATCATACGGCGGCATACGGCGGAACGGGTGGAATTGGAAGTTACCGGCAGCCGGTTCCACGACGCCGATGGGATTCGTGTAACCCTTTGCCAGGCCGTTCCCAAAGTGGAGAAGATGGATGGGATCATCCGGCGTGCAACGGAACTGGGCGTGGCGCGGATCATCCCTTTTTTTGCCGAACGGTCCGTCCCCCGGTGGCGGCCGGAACAGTATCCGCACAAACAGGAAAGGTGGCAAAAGATTGCCGTCGAGGCCTCCCGTCAATGCGGCCGGACCGACATTGCGAAAATCAGCGAGATCCTGACATTCGAGCAGATGCTTTCCGCCGTTCCCGAAAGCGGACTGAGGCTGATCCCCTGGGAAGAGGAGACGGTTAGAGGAATTCGAGAAGTGCTGCGTGATCCGGATCGAAACAACCCAACGGAGTTCACCGTGGTGATTGGTCCGGAGGGCGGATTCAGCGTTGACGAAATTGAAAAAGCCCGGAAGGCGGGCTTTGTTTCGGTCAGCCTGGGAAAACGGGTGCTCCGCGTGGAAACGGCCTCTGTTGCGGTTCTCGCCATGATTCGGTACGAGACAGACAGACGGGAAACGGAGGAGCCTTGATGACGGACAGACGGTACGGCGGTTTTTGGAGGAGATCGATCGCTTATCTCATCGATGAAATGATCGTCTACTTTGTCTCTCTGTTCCTGTTTCTGATCGGTTTGCTGGCCCTCGGCCTGAAGGAAGATTTGATCACTACCGTCCTGACCGCCCCCGATGATCTGGCCCAGGGGATGAGCATGCCCGGGTTCCTGTACGTCGTTGCCTCGCTGGTTGCCGGAATGGCCTACTTCACATGGTTCCACGGCATTGCAGGACGGACACCGGGGAAGATGCTCCTCGGCCTCCGTGTGATCCGGGCATCGGGGAAACCGATGACCCCGGGCATCGCATTCCTGCGGTGGGTGGGCTACCTGATCTCGGGTTTGGCGTTCTGCCTCGGCTTTCTCTGGGTCGCCTTTGACAGGAGAAAACAGGGGTGGCATGACAAAATCGCGACGACCCTCGTGATCCGCGAGAGAGGCCGTTTCGATCAAAATACCCAAAGCAGCGTCGGAGAACGCGCCGGATCCGTCACGATTGTACCATCGGTTGTTGCCGACAGGATGTCACCATCCGCCGGGGGAGAGGGATCTGCAAATCAGCTTCCCAGCAGACCGGAGGCTGATAACTCTTTACACTGTGATAGTCGAAACCCATAGTAACCCGAAAAAGGTCTTGACAAACGGGGAGCATATTTTATAGAGGGATCATCTGTTTTAGGGCTAAATCAATAAGGGGGCCGGTAGCTCAGTCGGTAGAGCAACGGACTGAAAATCCGTGTGTCGACAGTTCAATTCTGTCCTGGCCCACCATCATTAAAAGGGGTTAGGCAAAATGCCTGACCCCTTTTTTATCCTTTGCTGCCCCTTTCGAATACTTTTTGTGAAATCTGATGAGATTTCCATCATGCCCAATTGCTCATTGCGTCCACACCCTGCGGGTCTTTAGCCAAAGGAATCCGCTAATCACGATGCTCGTAACAGATCCTCACGACTTCCTTTGCATACCTCCTCTCTAAATCCCGCATAATAAAATGACCTCTGGCCATATTCTGAAAGTGGTCCATAAAAATCGTATTGATCAATGCGCCGCCGGCCGCGCCAATGACCGGCACGGCGGAGGCAGCGGCTTTTTGCGACACCGTAACGCCGAACCGGGAGGCAATCGTCGCAATCAGCCTGACCAGTGCCGGGGCTCCCTCTTCGGCAACTCCCCTCTCAACGATGTATTTCGCCGCCTCCGATACCTGGCTGGCCAACAGCGCCTTCACGGCATAGTATCCGCTTTCCGAGGCATTGTCTTTCCAGGAGCAGCCTCCCAGGGCAAAAACCTCGAGACATGCCAGTTTGGTTTCTATCGCCTGCACATCTTCGCCTTCACTTCTGGCAATGTCGGCAATGGAACGAAACATGATGACGGTTGTGGCGGGCAATTCGATTGCGAGGGCAGGCAGGCCAAAGGCTCCGCCGATCCCTCCGGAGGCGGCCACAATCAATTTATGGAAGGCGTCTCTCGAAGCCTTCTTTTCGCCGCAATCGATCGTTTTCACCGCGGCATCGAGTGCATGATGCAAAGACTTCCGGGTAATCGTCTGGATGGTTGCGGCCCATTTCTCCGGCAGACGGTCAAAGACTTTCTCGAACGGGATACCAATGACATTGGTCAATTTTACGGCAAGGCCGGGATGGTCGAGAAGGTCTCTTGCGCACTTCAAACGACGAATATCTTCCGGAGTCAATTTCCGCTCCAATCTGTCCCGAGTGGGACCATGCATGACTCATCATCGACCCGGTGTTCTTTTTACACGGTTCTCGAAACCAGTCAATCATTGAGTCACGGCGTGATAAAATAAGGCGCGATAAAATACTTGACATGCCGGACTCCTTCTTTTATCGTTCATCCAGCAAAAAAGCAATTTCTTATCAGTATCTTGCGTGATGAACGCTCCCTGGGTTCCGGTGATCCCGGCGGTGATTTCGGATTCCACGGCAGATGGAAACCCCGTTATGGACCGCTGTAATCTTTAACCATCGTCGATGGAGATCTTACAACTTCAGAGGGATGAGGCCATGTTTCAGATTGCATCATACGAGACGTTCCAGGACGGGCAGGTCATCTTCAAGGAAGGCGACAGCGGAGACTGGCTCTACATCGTGATGAATGGAGAAGTCGAAATCACAAAAGCGTCTGAAAACCGCAAGATCTTGATCGATATCATCGTGCCGGGAGAGATCTTCGGAGAATTGGCCTATATCGACAATAAACCCCGATCGGCAACAGCGACCGCCAGGGGAATCACACAGCTTGGTATCGTTGACCGGGAATTCTTCGACAGGGAATTCAACGCCCTGTCCACCGATTTCCAGAAAATGCTCAAGACCGTCGTTTTCCGACTGAGGAAAACCAATGAAAAATTGATGGGTGCTCTGGCCGAACGGTGCTAAATGTCCTCCGGCAGCCTTGGAAAAACGCGATTGTTTTTGACCGTCCTCTTTTTGCCGTTTATCTTGAAACAAGCCTGCTTTGCATTCCATCCGTCGATCCATCGTCCGGATCGAGGTCTCATTGTACATGGCCGAGTATATCCGTTTCTATTTCTTTAACGGCGTTATCATCGCCATTCATGCAGCAAACCGAAATTGAGGAATGGACGAAATGGCTGATTGTATGATCCACAAAGTCCGTTTTGCGGCACAAATAGCGGATGTGGTTCATCTCGCACGGGAGATATGGCAGGAGCACTACGGTCCCATCATCGGCCGGGAGCAGGTGGACTACATGCTGGGCAAGTTTCAGAGCGAACAAGCCGTCACCGATCAGCTCGCCGAGTCATACGAGTACTACATTGTCGTCCAGGACAAGAAGAGCCTGGGCTATATGGCGGTCATCCCCCAAAAGGGTGAAGCATCCCTGATGTTAAGCAAGATATACTTGAAGAAAGAGGCACGGGGTCAGGGGTGCGGAGGGAAAATGCTGGCGTTTGCGGAAGACCTTTGCCGGCGCCGTCACATCCAGAAAATATGGCTGACTGTCAACAAGAACAACCGTCACTCCATCGCCTGGTATACCAGAATGGGTTTCACAAAGACCGCATCCCTTGTTCAGAATATTGGCGAAGGGTTTGTAATGGACGACTACCGAATGGAGAAGGTCATTGGCCAATCGGTTCGGCGGCCTGCGCCTCATCGGCGAAACACGCCTCCGATCGGGCCATGAGCCGCTCGCAAAACCCTTCCGGACATAGGACTGCGCACGGGCCGATTACCGTCCATCAGGAGACAGACCGTCGGAAACCCTTCAGAGGGAGGGATAACGTCGGGGCAAACGGAAAACGATTGTCAGGATTGTCCTGCCGGACTTCACCTGAACCTGTTAATCCATATGCTGTAGAGAGAGGTCGGAAGGCGGCCTTCCCAGAAGGACCATACCAAAATGCTCATATTTTTCACCCGTCCTCGGGTTCATATCATGCCAGCGAGCCAGAAACTCTCGTTCGCGCAGCCAGGTTCGCCGGATCGAGGAAGGATCTTCGAACAGCAGGACATCCTTGTGGAGACCGATAACAATGGCATAGTGTCCGTCGTCCCAGTCACGACGCCAGTCGTCGATGGTCATGTATCGATCCGCCCAGGCCTGTAAAAGGACGATCACCGGCGTCCCTGCCTCGACATACTGCCGGACCTGCTTGATGGACCAATGCATGCCGGCTTTGACCTGAAACCCGTAACTTTCAGCAACCCGGATCATAGCCTGGGGGGTCGTGCCTTCTTCTGATGTTCCCAGGGCCTTCATCAGTTTATCGCCGCGAATATCCATGCCATAGTAGTGAATCACCGACTCAAGTGCCTGTGCACCGCAATCGTAATCATACCTTTGCCTACCGCTGTGCAGATCAATCATCGACACCTTTTGTGATTCCTGAAGGGACTGCATGGTCTGTAAAAGGGACTCGGCAAACGCCCGTCGCAAACGGTTGATCTGTATGACATTCGGCATTCCATCGTTGTTTTGAAACAGCTTTTGATTGGTTTCCTGAATGAATGCAGGAACTCGCACACCGACCCGTTTCAACGCATTGATCGAATGCGCCGCGCACACATGGCCGTGGACGCGGTAATACTCCGATGCATTTGTGGTGACAAGAACGTCGGGCAGACGCTTGCGAAGCTCGGCCGCATAGGTCTCAATGATGACATCCGGAGAGTAATAGAGCGGTTTTTCCTTGTCGTCAGGTTGCTCAAAATTCATCAGATCGATTTGATTGTCCGCGACGCCGCGGGCGGTCACCGTGGAATGTCCGTCGAAGAGCAAAGCCGCACCGGCGGCAATATTTTCCTCTATGTTACGGTGAAAAGGCTTAAGATATTTTTCAGACCAATGCGCCCTCATGGATTGAGACGGTTCGCAGCCCTTTCGGTAAACCGGACGTTCGTGTATATCCTTGACCGGAACGCTCTTCTCAATGTCCCCTGGATCGCGGTTCGCTTCGAGCAGGATGCTGCAATAGGGAAAGACGATCTGCCGGTTGGCAAGAATATCACGGAAATCGTACAACCATTGGGTGTACCAATCCACATTTTTAACCAGCGTGAAAAAATCTCCCGAAAGATCTTCAAGCAAAATCTCTCTCGGTATCGCCACCCCGCTATGCGGTATAACCACCAGAATATCCGAACCGGTCATTGCGTTTATCTCCCGAACATAGAATGAAATAGATTGTGGCCCCTTTTTACCTCCGTCATGCTGCCACTGTAAAATCTTTTTTTTCGCATCAATCTTCGTGGCTCAGCGGTATTTCATTAGATGGTCGATAGAGACACCTTGACCCCTCAAAGGGGAAGCACATTTTCAATAGATGGCAATCGGCCAGAATCGGCTTGACACACAAAATCCTTCCTGAGTATACTTTTGACATGACAAGAAAGCTCTTCGACACGATAGGATCGCTACCACAAACAAATCGATAAAGGAGACAGGAGAATGGTTATCTATCCAAAATGTAAAAAGGTTCTCTTCTGTACCGATTTTTCAAAGATCTCGGATTGTGCCTTTGATTATGCGTTCGGCATTGCGAAGCGAGACGATGCGGTTCTCTATATCCTTCATGTGCTCGAGAGAAATCCCCAATGGGAGACACTTTCAAAGATGCACCTATCCGAGGAGCAATATAACAAGATACAAGAGGACAACCAGAATGATCTTGAAAGGATGTTCCATGAGAAATATCTAAACCGGATCATGGATAAGACAAAAGCCAAAATCGTCACCAAATCCGGCCGTGAAGATGATGAAATTCTCGAGTTTGCAGAGAATGAAAAAGTCGATGTCATCGTGCTCGGCACAAAAGGCAAAAAGGGAATGGAACACACCTTCCTTGGAAGCGTAGCCGAGAAGGTCATCCGACGCAGCCCGATCCCTGTATTGGTGATCCCCTGTAAAGACAAGACCGGCCTTGCCTGACTGGAGAATGGAAACTGCTTTTGAACCGCAATCTTCAATCTCATTTCTAATGTGAAGTCGTGGGCATGTAGATTGAGTATACAAGACCTCTCTTTTACAGCAGTTTGATAGGAGGTCATTGCATTTTACTATAGTGATTCAATTGCTCTTTGAATATTCCGAATGACCTCTGAAATGGGGCGCCTTGAAGATAGGAAGATCCGTACGGCCATCTTGTGGCTATGCTCCTAATAGCAAAACTATTTTGGGCAATGGCGGAAGATGAGCTATACTGATTCCACGAAAAAGCGATGCCTTCCTAAGGGATTCACGAGGGCTAAAAAAACAGGGTTCCCTTTTCTTCATTTATTCCGGGAGGCGGGAAAATGAGCTGGAGAAGAAGCTTTGGTTTTTATTGGATCCTGATCCTGTGTCTGAGCATGGCGTCATGTTCTGCTGCTTTGTTTGGGAATTACGGCCGGATCAGCCCCAACCAGGAAGTGACAAGGGTATTGGAAGGCTACAAGATCGATCCTGCACTTCGATATTACATCAGCGGGCCGGACCTCAACCCCAATGCACTCATGGGACTTCACAGAGATTACCGGCTCGACCCTTCGACCCTTTGGCGCGAGACCGTGATGTCCGCACCCAGAATGAAGGAAATCGTCGAAGGCATGAAAAACAAAGCCGGTGAACTGGGCATGTTTCAATACGGCTTCGAGATGACGGATCCCCATGGGAAACCGATAGGGGTCTGGTACTCAATCCTCTCGGCCCGGACTTCCCTGTTGATGAACGATGACGGTACCGTTCGGATTGATACGCCCGATCTCGATACCTATGATAGGTCTGAGAAAAATCACATCCATGTCATGGAAGATTTCAAATAACCCGCCTGCGGAAATGTATGATTTTCAGGGTTAGAGTTCAGCAATGAGCTGATCGGTCTTGGGAAAAAGGGGAATCCCATTGTGCGATTCCTTTTTGGATTCAATACTTTACGGAAAATAGGCCCCCGTTTTGCTCTGCGGTAAATCATTTTTCTCGCGGTTCACACTTTCCGGAAGGACGTCCGCAACGGATCCTTCCCCAGACCTGCACTGCAACAGCAAATCCCGGACTGCATCGAGCTTTTGTGCGTCGGTCCATTTGGAATAATCGGGTTTCTTTTCCTTGTTCGCCTCAATGAATAAACGGTAATCGTTACCGCCGTGGGCATAGGCGGCAACGTAGACGAAAAAGAACATGGAATACGTAAATCCAAACGTATCCCAAAACTCCAGGCCTGACATTGCCTGGATTCCCCCGATTGCGCCAACCGCTACCGCCGGGATAAAAAACAAGGCTGTCTTGTTCGGGATCATCTCATCTCCCCCTTTGCTGATAAACCTTACATTGATTGAAAAGCGGCTTGCAACCTGATGTGCAGTTTACATCATAGCGGATCCATTTTCCATGAATGAGACCCGTCCTGTTGTACCGACTGACCCTTTTTTTGCCAGTCCATATACTGGAAATCCCATACTGGAAATCCCGGGCTTGACTTTTTGATGCAGGGGTTTATAAACAATACATCATTATTCTTTGTCATGATAGCCCTGCATGTTCATCCATTCCCTATCTTTATGCATTCAGGGTCTGTCGGAGGTCATCCGACATTGCAACGGATGGATCATAAAGCTATAAGAACAAAAACTCGGCAAGTATCGGAAGATTGATTTGGAGGGCTTGGATCATGGCTAATGAGATACTCGATTTGACGGCGGACATTGTGATTGCCCATGTTTCCGTAACCGAAATGTCGTCAAAGGACCTTCTAAAAGAACTGAAACAGGTCTATGCGACACTGGAAGAGCTGGCCGGGGGCGGAAAGAACACAACCATTGAAACGCCGGATCAGAAAATCTCCGGGGCTGGAAAGAAAAAACCGGTTATCCCTCCGGCACCGGCAATGGCCATGGAGGATGCCTTCCAGCCGGACCAGGTTGCCTGCATGGTTTGCGGAAAGACGGGAATGGTTACACTGAAACGCCATCTCGCTTCGGCGCATGATTTGAAGCCCGGCCAATACAGGAAACTATTCCAGATTCCCAAAGACCAGCCGTTGGCAGCCAGACAATACGTGGAAAAACGGCGTCAGATGGCTCTGGACAGGGGATTGGCGGAAAAGCTGGCATCAGCGCGCAACGCCCGAAAAGCAAAACCGTGAAAGGAATATTCCAACCTAATCAATCCACTCAGGAGGATAAAAATGCCGATCGTAATCGTTGAAGCGGACGAAGGGAGAACGGTCGAACAGAAACGAGCGCTTGTGAAGGACATCACTGAGGCCGTTTGCAAAAATTTTCGAGTCGAACCGCAAACCGTGACCATCCTGATACACGAACAGAAAAAAGAGAATCGGGGAAAGGCCGGTAAATTGGCCATCGACTGAGGCGTTTCCCGTCTTCATTTGCTGGGAGCACTTTTAAAAACCTTCAACGAAGGAGAGCCATCATGAGCTTGACAAAGATAAACATCGTCAATTCCATTTACGATGCGATCGGTATCCCCAAGAAAGACTGCATCGGCATCGTCGAAAGCATCTTTGACATCATCAAGGATGAACTAAACCAGGGGCATGACGTAATGATCTCCGGATTCGGGAAATGGAGCGTCAAAAGCAAGAGGGAACGGAAAGGACGAAACCCGAAAACAGGCGAGGCGTTGATGATCGATGCGAGAAGGGTGGTCACCTTCAAGCCCTCTTCCGTGCTCAGGGGAATCGTACGTTCGTAATCCAACAGGCAAAACGCCTCATCATCCAACAGGCAAGTGAATCATCGATCAAACCGTTTCAACAGTCACCGATGCCGAGAAGTGCATCGGACACGGTTTATGCGTAAAGGTTTGTCCGTCAGGGACCATGTCGACGCAGGGAAAGAAAGCGGTCGTCGACAACGAAAACATCCCTTCCGTTATTGCGCTGGGATATCCGGACGAGCAGTGCCGGAAGGCTGCCGACAGCAAAAATACGTCCACAGGTATTTTGATCGGGAATATTAAGAATCACACCTGCGGAGCATTTTTAGACAGCGGCCCGCATCGATCGCGTAAAATCGAAGATCTGTAATGGAATAGACTGCTGACGGGGCCGGACACCATCCCGTTGAAGGGATGTCGTCCGGACTCCCGCATAAGAGGTTATGCTACTTGGTTCCCTCTACCGTGATCCCCCACCAATTCTGGGCCTTCGTCTTTTCGACATCCTTCTGACTTACGCTCTTGTATCCACAGTTGCTGAACTTCAGGTGGCTCCAGCTCTTATAAAGGGTGTCGTGTTCATAAAACCCGGACTCCCGGGCCGCAGCGCCGCAACCGGCCAGAAAAAGTATTGCCGTTATCACAACAAACCATCGTTTCATCTTGATCTCCTTTCAAATTGGTCTTCGGTATCCCACCCAGACAGATCCCGCTTTCCAGGATGCTGATGGGAGATTTCAAAATGGTCCTTTTTCGATTGGGATCATATAATAACTGCCGGTTTCTGTCAATGATTACTCTTGCCCTTGCCGCAATAGATCCTGCCAAGGCGAGAAATGAGGATATTCTTCCTTCGGGCATATCTGATACGCAGACGATCCCCGCGGGGACCGGGATCGTCACAGCAGCCAACATCGGTTGGCGTCCCCTGCACCATCCTACCGACGGGCCTACGATTTTGAGGGACATATCCGAATTTTCGAAGAAAATCGAATATTCAGGATATGTCCCCCTTTACGGATTGCATTTTTACGACTTGGCACCGGCGGGCACAGGCATCCCAAGACCTTCCATCGCAGAGACAGCCTTGCCTTTAACGGAGTTCGCCGCGGAGATGGCTTCGGCGATATTCCCTGCCTTGAAGCTTTCCAACGCTTTGCCCCATTCCTCCTTGGCAGCCGCAAGTCCGGATTTGACCTCTGTGAACTTCTCGGCCGTGAGGTTGGCGGGAAGCTTTTTGGATTTGGATAGGATGTCCACCCGGCTCTGGATGGCCTCCACCATCTTTGGAACTCCCTCACTCAGATCGGTCCAGCTCTTGGTCAGTTCTTCCTTCTTCGCCTTGGCCGCGTCCAGCAGGCCCTTTGCCTTATCGGTCAGCGCTTGCGCTTCCGTGATCGCGGTCTTGTAATCCTTATTGGCAAATTTATCCTTCACCGCCGCCAGCGCGCTCTCCACCGATTTAACCTCATCCGGCACAAATTTCACCGCTTCCGCCTTGGATGCGTTGATGGCCTCCTCGGCAGCCTTGATGGCCAGTTCGGCCGGTCCCTTGTCGCTGGAACAGGCTACGAACATGACGATGCCGACCAATAATGTGACGGCTACGCCTACGAAATTCCTTTTCATAAACCCTCCTTTTGAATTTTTGCGTTTCTTGCCCATTGGACCAGATCCATATTATCAAAAACCATTCTGTCCGGAAGCCCCTTCCCGATCCTTATGGAATGCGCAGTTTCTGTCCGATTTTTATCTTGTTGGGATCTTTCAGAATATCCTTATTCGCTTCGAAAATGTTGGGGTACAGACTCCCGTCCCCATAGTACCGCTCCGCAATCTTCCAAAGCGTGTCCCCTTTTACAACTTCGTGATATTGCGTCGCATCGTACGGATCAGACCCAGCGGACTTCTTTCCCTGATCGTCAGCCACTTTTTCTCACCTCCCTTCCACCCTGATATCCATTTTATTCAAGACAGCCTTTCATCGTCATTACCTGGCGCCCAGCATCTTTTTCACCAGCATGGCCGTGATGCCGGCCAGAGCGGCCTTTGCGAGCGGGCTGCTCAACATCCCCCCGGAACGGACGTTTTCCCTGCCCCCGGCAAGTCCGCCAAGAAGGTCCCGCAGCAGACCGGGTTGCTCATGGATCTGACCGGTGACGTTCGAAAGCCAGTCCAAATTGCCAAAATCCTGATCCCGGCCCGAGGCAATCGCGGAAAGGTCAATCCCTTTGCTCTGTGCCCGGCCTGCCAGCATGCGGCCGAACTCCTCCCGATCGGTCTGAGAGAGCCGACCAAAGGCATCCCTTGCCGCCTGCCTGTAGTCCGAAGAAGATACATTGTGGGCCACCTTTCCGTAACGGTCCAGTACTTCCCCGTCCTCATAGCCTTCCGAGGGAGGCCCCTCCTCGAAACGTTTCAGGAAATCCTGGAACCCATCGCGTGCCTGACCGCTTCCCAGCAACATTTCCAAAAGATCCATATCTTGCCTCCTGTTGTATTCCATTGAAACCTTTGTCGTTTCGCCGGATGCACTCAAACCTCACAGCCGATCCGTTTTAAAGGTGTCACACGCCTGGAGGCTGCCGGTCTCAAGCCCAAGATTGAACCAGCGAACCCGTTGCGCCGAACTCCCATGGGTAAAGGCGTCCGGAACGACACGGCCCTGGGTTTTCCTTTGTATCCGATCATCCCCGATCGAGCTGGCCGCGTTCAGCCCTTCCTCGATATCCCCCGCCTCCAGAAGCTCACGACTCTTGTGGGCCTGATGAGCCCAAACCCCTGCGAGGCAATCAGCCTGCAACTCCATCCTCACGGACAATTGGTTCATTTCGGCAGGGCCGACCCGTGACTGGAGTTCACGAACCTTTTGGGAAATTCCCAAGAGGGTTTGCACATGATGTCCCACCTCATGGGCGATGACGTAGGCCTGGGCAAAATCCCCTGAGGCTCCAAACCTCGTCTGCAGGTCTTCGAAGAAACTGAGATCCAGATAGACCTTGTAATCGGACGGACAATAAAACGGTCCCGTTGCAGAACCGGCCATTCCGCATGCCGAGTCCACAGCCCCGGAAAAAAGAACCAGCCTGGGGGGTTGGTATGTCTGCCCGATCTTTCGGAAGGTCTCGCGCCAGACGTCCTCGGTTTCGGCCAGCACGACAGCGACAAACCTGCGCTGGTCATCGTTCTCGGCCGGCCGGCTTCGTTCAACGGAGACGGTGGGACTCTGGATTTCCGACACGGACTGCAGCAGAACGGTCGGATCGACCCCCAAAAACATTCCGATCAATACAATGGCCACAAGGCCGAGGCCGCCGGCGCCGCCGATCTTGGCGCCACGAGGGATGCCCATCCCTCTACGGTCTTCGACGTTATCACTTTCCCGACGACCTCTCCATTGCATCGTGTCTCTCCCTTCAATGGATGGACCCTGGGTATGAATTCATAAACGGCCATAAGCGGAGAAAAAAGACGTTTTCCTGGAGATCGATACTCCAGAAAACCGATCGACAGGGCCGATTCCCCGATATTGGGTATGACGTTATCCCAAATTACGGACCTTTTCAAGGAGATTCGACGGCGGGAAATGATAAGATTTTCTTGACACAAAAGACGCCTTTCCGTACCCTCGGCACGCCGAAACAAGGTCCGATCCATAGCATGGCGTTGCCGGGGAGGTATGCCATTAAAAAAAGGTCCCCCATCATACTCTTTGGGCTTCTCATCCTGCTCTCCGTATATGCCTGCGGTCACGGGGACGCAAGGGATTCGGACAGTGACGGCTTGAGCGACACGGATGAGATCCAAACCTACGGCACCGACCCAAACCTGGCCGATACGGATAGCGACGGCCTGAATGACGGAGAGGAGGCATCCGTTTACGGGACCGATCCCAGGAACCCGGATACGGATGGCGATCAGATCCCCGATGGGGCGGAGGGATTCCTGTCCTTCAGAATCAACAACGAAATCAAAAGCAGCGTCAGCATCTGCCCGGTGAGCGAAAACGGAGTCGTGACGATATTCACGCCGAAGGGATCGGATCCGGCGGGTCAGATCGAAATTCCCGCGGGAATCAGCCCGACTTACCGGCTCAACCTGGCGGCCATCGGCGGACTCGGGATTCAGGTGAATCTCTGGTATTGGGCCCGAGAACCGGACATTCCCATTCAGAAGGGCCCCCCGCAAAATCCGGACAATTCGGGGGATCAGTTCATATTCACCGCGAACTGCGAGTTCACCGTCCAGGATGCCTATTTCGGCAAGGGAAGGAAGACAAGCAGAATCGCAAGTGTCAGCTCAAAGATGGATCACGGCACCTGCGTGATTACAATTGCGCCGAACAGCCATACCGGATGTGTCACCCAACGCTGCTGCGCCCCGCCCCTGTCCGGCTGGGAAGATGTGTGCCGGCAGGGGGACTACTACAAGTCCGTCTGCACCCCTCCTTGAAGGGAGGTTGACTCCTGCTCTCTTTCGGAAGCAGGCAAAATTTTCCGCGGCGTCCGGCAAAAAGGACAGCACTCACGCCCTTCGGACTTTCCCCTGAATCCGGAGGATATCGCTCGTCGGTATGTCGTCTATTCATTCCATCGGGCTTGATCACTAAGACTTTATAGGGAGGATTGACATGACGGAGAAACTCGGTGTGATTTTCCTTGGGCTGTTTCTTCTGATCACAGGATGTTCCGGCAGCGATGGGGGCAGTCGGGATACCGACGGTGACGGCCTGGAAGACATCGTGGAAACTCAGGTCTACGGCACGAATCCGTATCACGCCGATACGGACGGAGACGGCCGAAGTGACGGTGAAGAGGTGTCTGTGGGGACAGACCCACTCGCGTCGGATTACGCCCGCACCCTGACGCTGAACAACAGCGCAAGCAAAGACGTGACGGTATATTTCGTATGGATAGGCGGCATAAACGGGAACGGGGGAACATACACCTTCGAGTACTTTAAAAATCAAGGCTGCGACAACAGCTATGATCCCGCACGCAGACAAGACAGATGTCGTATGGCCATCCCCGCCGGGAAAAGCAAAACGCTGAATCTCAACAAAGGTGGGATCAACATATCCGGCGGCCTGGACCACGAACCGATGGGGCCCTGCCCGACGACGATGTTCGAGATCAACATCAGCCCAAAAGACAACCCAACGCACGATATTTTTGACCTCTCCCTGGTAAACGGGTTCAATTATTCCATGCAGATCAAGTCGTCAAAAGGTCTGGAAACCAAACATGTGACGAAGGCGATCGGACATCACGACGCCTTCGGGGTTTTTCCTTTGGGCTGCAGTGTGTGCGTCGCCACCGGTTCCGTGCCGCCTGAATGGGACTATTGCCCCGGAACGAAATCGAAAGACAAACCCTGTGGCGCCCAGTGTTACAATGCGAACGAATGTAAGAGCGGACCGGACGACAAGCATGCCAATGTCAGTTGCACGGTGGACAATGTGCCGACAGGAGGAAATTACACCGTGGACTTCGGGGATCCGTCGCCGTGAAAAGCCCGTTATCTGATCAGACAAGATGGAAAATGGGGGGGGTCATGTCAAAAATCAACAGAGGGGTTGCCGTTTTTCTCTTCTGCCTGCTCATGGCTTCCGTTGCATCAGCCGAGGTGCTCCGGAGCGGAAATCCTTACGAAATCGCAATGTCCACTGCCCGAAGCGAGATCTGGCAGGCCATAAACAGCGGCAAATGCGGGAGCGCCACTGCCGCCGTCATGGTTAACGGCAGGGTCGTTTATGCGGAAGGCTTCGGCATGGCCGATCGCGAAAAGGGCATTCCCGTTCAAAGGGCCACGCTCTTCAATATCGGCTCCATCAGCAAGGTGTACGCAGCGACGGCGATCATGCTGCTGGTCGACGAGGGCAAGGTCTCGCTCGATAAGCCGGTCACGGACTACCTTCCGGAATTCAGGATGGCCGACGATCGGTACAAGAAGATCACCGTGAGAATGGCCCTAAACCACACATCGGGCCTCCCGGGAACCGAAGGTTCGAATTCCTTCGGGTTCGAATACGATGACCGTATCAAGCAAGAAACGATCGAAACGCTGGCTCGCTCCCATCTCAAGCACGATCCGGGGGCGATGGCCGTATACTGCAACGACGGCTTTACGCTGGCGGAAATGATCGTGGAGCGGGTCAGCGGCCGGAGATACATCGACTTCCTGAAGCGGAGGATCTTCAAGCCGCTGGGCCTGAAAAACACCGGCATGGGTGTCGGAAAGATCAGAGGGAAACCGGTGGCGTCCTACTACGACCCGAAAACCGGGAAAAAGCATCCGCCTGAAACGCTTTCCATCCTGGGCGCCGGGGGGTTGTCGTCCACCGCAGAGGAGCTTTGCCGTTTCGCGGAGGCCTTTTCACCGGCGGGCAATCTCCTGAAGAAGGCATCTCTCGCCGAGATGAAAAAAGCGCAACCTTCAGCGTTTCAGGGACGGCTCAGAAATCCGACCTTTTCATTCGGGCTGGGCTGGGACCTTACGGGTCTTCCGCGTTATGATCAGGTCGGAATTCAGGTGCTGGGAAAGAGCGGCGGCACCGGAAATTATTCCTCGATGGTTTTTACAGTTCCCGAAAGGAGAATATCGGTGGCCGTCATTGCCGCCGGAACGGAGAGCGGCGCGATGAAAATAGCGCTGGAGGTTCTCCATGCGGTACTGCTTGAGAAAAGGCTCGTTCCAAAAGAGGGGAAAACCGTCCGGATACCACCGGAAGCGCAGAATTTTCCGAATGACCACGCCTCCTTCGGCGGCTATTATGCCGACGACGCGAAACTGGGCCAGATCCTGTTCGATACGGACAGGAATAGCGTCCATTTATCTATTTTCGACGGACAGGAGAAAAAACCGGCAGTCACATTGGTTTACAACGACGGCTATTATTACGACATGGAAGGCAACCGTTCCTACTTTGCCCGCACGGACGGGGAAAGCTACTGGGTCAATTCACCGTCCGGGATCGGGGTCGATATCATCGCCATGCAGAAAGCAAGACCCATCGAAACGCCGAGAAGCCTGCAAATCCCTATGGACGGAATGGTATGGCTGCGGCGCAATGTCTCTCCTTGGGAAGGAATCATCGCCGCGGAATCGCATATCTCCAAATCCCATTTATACGGGGACCTGCCTGGCTATGTGGTTTTTCGGGGCGTCAAGAGGATCGATTCCCCTCTTCTCGCGGGCATGCCTTTCGACGCGATCCGCGACCAGACGGAACTGATCCTTTCCGAAAAGGACGGGGCCATGTGGGCGTGGATTTCGGACCTGCTCTACAGCCCGGCGGACTCCGCCGACGTGTTGAAAGCCGGAGAGAATTGCGTAAAAATAGGAGCCGACGGATACAACGAGTGGCTGACGGCAAAGGAAGGCTTGGTCCTGCGTTTTACAAAACCGAAACGGGGAAGAATCATTGTTTTTTCTTCCGACGGAAGCGCCACATACGACAGCGCCCTGGATACGGGGGATATGTATGCCGCCAAGGGCAGCTATGTTGAATTTGCCGGTTTCGCAAACGACATCTTTACCGTGACCGCCACGCCCCCGTCGGCAGGCGAAAAGAAATGACAGATGGGTCATCAAGGAGAATCCGTTGAAAATCGGCGTCCGTAAGATCACGGAAGGGATCTTCATGATCACCCTTCCCATGCCGTTTCGTTTGAAACATGTGAACATTTTTGTGTTTCCGGAAGGGGGCGGCTTTACGCTCATCGACACCGGCCCCAACCTGCCCGGGGTTCTGCCTGCGCTGGAGGCCTCTCTCGCAGAGATCGGGCTGAAGGTCGAGGATTGCGGCCGGATCCTGATCACCCACTTTCACATGGACCACTGCGGTCTGGCAGGCGTCATCGCGGGCCGTTCCGGCGCGTCCGTTCACCTTTCGGACATTGAGGAAGGGACGCTCCGGGCAATGTCCCGGCAGGAAGATCGGATCTCGACCCTGACGGCCTTCGCGCTTTTGCACGGCCTCGACCGGGAGACGATCGACAGCGTCGTTCGGGCCTTTTCCCTATTCAAGTCCGCCTCAACCCCGTTTGACGCTGAAGGTTTTCTTTCCGACGGCGATCGGCTCTCGATCGGAAACCGAAGTGCAACCGTCATCGCCACGCCGGGGCACAGCCGCGGTCACCTCTCGTTTTACTTGCCGGACGAGCGCTTTCTGATCGCCGGCGATCACATCCTTCCACATATTACGCCGAATCTCAGTCCCGATCTTGCCGCTCCCGATTTCTTCCCGCTGGCGAGTTTTCTCTCTTCCCTCGCACGCGTCGAGGACCTTCCCGTAAAGTCGGTCTATCCGGCGCACGGACAGCCGTTTGCCGATCTGAAGGGACGGGTCGCGGAGATGCGCGATCACCATCGCGAAAGATCGAACCTTGCCCTTCAGGCCCTGGCGGAAAAGCCGAAATCGGGCGTCATGGTTTCCCGCTTCATCTTCGGAAACATCCGGTCCCCGTTCGACAGGCTCCTTGCGCTGAACGAGACCTATGTGCACCTGCTCGAGCTGGAACGGGAGGCGCGGATTACCCGGCAAAAGCAGAACGGTTTGTGTCTCTTTGCTCGGATCCGAGCCTGACGGCATCAGTTCTTGGACTCCTCCCGCAGGATCAGCCGGGGCAAAAGCAGCACACTCAGCAGCATCAGACCTCCCGCGAGAATGAACGAGGTCCCGAAGGCCCCCCTGTCTCCAAATACCCCGAACAGCATCGGGGCAAAACCGGCGCCGATGAGATAGGCGATGAACATCGTCAGCGAGACGGAAAGGTTCCGGGAATGCGATGGAACGATTTGGGAAAGGATCATGAATCCCGCCGGGAAGAAGCATCCCGACAGCGTCGGCTGAAGAAACACCATCAGCAGCACCCAGCGGCCGGGCAGCAGCCCGAGTAGAATCGTCATCAGGCCGTTGAACAGGATCACGGCGGTGATCGTCGGTTTCGGACCGATGCGGTCGGAGATCCAACCGGCAACGAGACCCATCAAGAGCAGAGAGACCCGCGACAGCCCGACCAGCATGTTGGCGGTTTCCCGGTCGATCCCCCTTTCCGCAACAAGATAGAGCGGCATCATGCTGTACAAGCCCATCGTGGAACTGATGGACAAAGAGAAGAGAATGACCATGATCCAGAAAGCCGGTTTCCCGATCAGCAGACGGATGTTGTCGAGCGTCGGCGCCTCCCCTGAAAAATCCTTGCCCGGGGCCAGGCGGAAGAAAACCAGCCCCAGGCAAACGGAACTCGCGCCGATCAGGATGAGGATTTCCTGCCAGCGGCAAAAAAGAAGAAGGCCCTCAACGATCAACGGCGCGGAGATGAACGCCAGCGTCGGGGCAAATTCATGAAGGGCGATCGCCTTCCCCCAGTGGTCGGGGCGGATTGAGGCGGTAATCATGGTCATTCCCGAAGGGAGGTAGAGACCGGAAGCGACTCCCAAAAACACGAGTCCAAGCCGGATGGCCCAGAGGGCTTGACTCACAGCAATCAGGCCGAAGAAGCAGCCGCCGGCAACGGAGGCGATGACGATCGTCCAACGGTGCGAAAAGCGCGCCGAGACGAATCCCGACCCGAAGAGTCCGGTTGCATATCCCAAAGCGATCATCATGAAGAAGCTGCCCGCGCCGGAGTGGGTCAGCCCGAGATCCTTTTCGATCAGCGGGAGAAGAGGCGACAGAACAACCCGCAACAGCATGTTGATGTAAAAGAGACCGGTCAACAGCGAAAGCAGGAATAGCTGGGATTTCCGGGAAAGGTCGGCGTCCGTTCGAAAAATCACATAGCACCGTATTTCTTCAGCTTCTGGTGAAGGGTCCGGCGGGTGATGCCCAGACGCCTGGCGGCCTCGCTCTTGTTGCCGCCGACAGCGGCCAGCATCCGGAGAATCGTTTCCCGTTCCACCTCATCGAGCGATTTGGCACCGGCGCCCGGAACGACCGTTTCGTTCTGAGCGACTCCCTGCACCGCTGCCCTTTCACCTGGAATACCGGTCATCGACCCGGCGGCGGCCGTTGTGTCCGGGCTGACGGTTGACCCCCCTGCGGCTTCCCCGCCGGGAAGCAAAAGAGCCAGTTCCTCTTCCGCGAGATAATCCCCCCGGGAGAGGACCACTCCTCGTTCCACGGCGTTCATCAGTTCTCGGACGTTTCCCGGCCACGGATGGCGAAGCAGGCGATCCATGGCCTGCGGCGTGAACCCCCGGATCGATTTGCGGTTCTTTTCGGTAAACCGGGCGAGAAACTCCTGGGCCAGGAGCGGAATGTCCTCGACCCTTTCCCGCAGCGGCGGAATCCGGAGTGTGACGACGTTCAGACGGTAGAAAAGGTCCTCGCGAAAGCGTCCGGCGGAAATTTCCCGCAGCAGATCCCGGTTCGTCGCAGCGATGAGCCGCACGTCTACCTTGATCACCTCCTCGCCGCCGACGCGCGTGATCTCGCGCTCCTGGAGGACGCGCAAAAGTTTCACCTGCATCCCGAGCGACATCTCACTGACCTCATCGAGGAAAAGGCTGCCGCCGTCGGCCTGACGGAACTTTCCCTCCTTCCTCCGGTCCGCCCCGGTGAATGCCCCCTTCTCGTGGCCGAAAAGCTCCGATTCCAAAAGGGTTTCCGCAATCGCCGCGCAGTTGAACTTGATGAAGGGGCGCTCCTTCCGCAGGCTGTTGAAGTGGATCAGCCCGGCAATCATCTCCTTGCCGGTGCCGGATTCGCCGGTGATCAGAACCGTCGCCTCCGACGGCGCGACCTGAACCGCGGTCTCGATCAGGCGCGTCATCGCTTGGGAGCGGCCGATCAGGTTTTGCCTGTCGAACCGGTCGGCGAGACTCTCCTTGAGGAGTCGATTCTCCTCCTTGAGACGGCTGTGCTCCATCGACCGCTCTATCGTCCGTCGGAGCTCGTCGAAATCGAGCGGCTTGGTCAGGTAGTCGTAGGCGCCTTTCTTGAGCGCCTCCACGGCCGTCTCCACGGAGGCGTAGGCGGTCATGATCACGATGGGGATAGCCGGATTGAACGATTTGATTTCGGCCAGCGCAGCGAGGCCCGAAACCTTGATCATCCGGATATCCATCAGGATCAGGTCGAACGGTTGTCTCTGCGCCGCCAAGACGGCTGTTCCGCCGTCGTCCGCCTCCTCGACCGCGTATCCCCAACCCGAAAGCAGTTTGCGCAGCATCGTTCGGTGCGCAAGATCATCATCCGCAACCAGGATCGAATTTTTTTCCTTCATGGATTCGTCGCTCCTAAATGTCTTCTTTTCATCCAGGCAGCAGAACGGTTACCGTCGTTCCTCTGCCCGGTTCACTTTCCAGACGGACCTCGCCGCCGTGTCCCTCCACGATCTTCTGGACGATCGCCAGTCCGAGTCCCGTTCCGGATGGACGGGTCGTGAAATAGGGGTCGAACACCCGAGGGAGATCCTCTTGCGTGATGCCGATGCCCGTATCGGCAACCGTGATCCGGACGGTTTGCGCGTCTTGCCTGTCGAGCCTGACGCGAAGGATGCCCCCTGCCGCCATCGCCGCAATCGCGTTCTGGAAGAGGTTCAGGAAAACCTGGGTCATCCGGTCGCCATCCAGCGGGATCTCCCCGATATCCGGCGAGAGGTCCGCTTCGACGGCAATCCCTCGGGCGCGCGCATCGCCCTCGATCGTACGGAGGGCATGACGGATCACCGCTGGAAGCGGCGCCGGAACAAGATCCATCTTCAACGGCCGGGCAAATTCGAGGAGCTGCGTGATGACGCGGTTCAGCCGATCCACCTCGCGGATCATCACCTCCGCCGTCTCCCGGTCTTCGGGATTTTCCCGGTAGCGGTCCCGGAACCAGGTGGCAAACCCCTTGATCGAGCTCAACGGGTTGCGGATCTCATGGGCCACGCCGGCGGCCAGACGCCCCAGGGAGGCCAAACGCCGGCTCCGGGCGATCTCCTCTTCCAGCCGCCTCATTTCCGTCATGTCCCGAAAGAGGATCACATGACCGGCAAAGGCGCCATTCTCCTCGCGGAGCGTTGTCGCGATCACATCGAGCGGAAGGATCCGGTCTTCCGCTACGGCACAATCGATTTCCCGTTCGATCACCCGGTATTCCTCGGAGAGTGTCCGGAAAAGGTCCCGGCAACTCTCCGGAAGGGTCGCCTCCGCCGGCTTCCCGAGAGCCTCGCGCGCGGAGCGGCTGAGGATCTTTTCCGCCGTCTGGTTGAATGCACTGAGCCTGCCCGCGGCGTCGGTGGCCACGAGACCGATCGGCATGTTCTCCACAAGGCTGTCGGAGAAAGCCTTGATTCGCGAGAGGGAGCTCCTTGCCGCTCTGTAACCCTGGATGAACAGCAGCGAGATGATCCCCGCGCAGCCGATCAGCAGAAAGAAGATGGTCCTCCAGATCGTATGACGCCTGTCCTGCTCATGCGCGGCGTTGATCGGTCCCATATCCAGGCCGATGAAGATGACCCGGCCGGGCGGAGAGGCTTCCTCCCTTTCTGTCGGAATCACCTCTCCCCGCGGTCCTCCCCCCTGGAATGGCCCGGCAAGCCCCGGACCGGGCTCCTGCGTCGGCGATAACCGGCGATAAACCTCGAAGCTGTCCGCCCCTTCACTGTTGGGGACCTGACGCCACGCGACGGATTCGGAACCGGCGATCTTCAGCAGGTCGATGTCCTGACCGTAGACCATTCCGATTCGCAAGGGGTCGCTGTCGGCCAGGATCGTTCCCTGCGCATCGGTCACGATCAGGTAGTCGATGTCGGGCTGCTCGGCCGTTTCCATGAGGAGTTTCTGAAACTGAAAATCCCCCCAGCTCAGACCGATCCCCGTTCGGGCGCCGGCTTCAAACGAACGGATCAGGGTCGCCCCCTTCTCCACGAGGAGACGGGTCGCCTGCTCCTTCTGCCGGTCGATGTTCACCAGGGTCAGAAAACTGAAAACCGGGACGAGGACCATGATCGCCCCGATGATCAGCCAGGGCGGGGTCACCGTCCAGAGTCGTTTCCACACATTCGGCTTTCCATTCATCATCCGCCGCCTTACTCCGGATACTTGTTGACCATCTGGATACCACAGGTGGATACTTGCGATCCACTTTTTTTATATCCGTTCGGCAGGGGGAATGGATTTTCCCGGGGGAAATGATAATAGACACATGAAATCGAGATGTTAGAATCTTAAGCCGTTCTGGCACGGCTGTTGCTGTAATGAGTAGCCAAACGGAAACGGCGAATCCCGGACATCGGGCTTCAAATGGATCAAGAACAGAGATCAATTCAAGGAGAACCAAAATGAAAAAAGGAATAGGAACATTGATGGCCGTCCTCTTTGTGGCGGCGGTTGCAACCTCGGCATTTGCATTCGGCGGGGGAAGGGGTCCGGGGTACGGTCCGTGCGGACGGGGTGATTTTCAGGGGCCGGCCGGTCTGACCCTGACGGCGGAACAGAAGACAAAAATCAAGGAAATGCAGGAAACCCACTGGAAAGACATGAAAAATCTTCGGGATACGATGTTTTCCAAGAGGGACGAGATCCGGAAACTCTGGCTGAACCCCAACCCGGATGAGGGAAAGATCAAGGCGGCCCAGAAAGAGATGAGCGAGCTCCGGGATCAGATCCAGGACAAGAGGACCGCGTTCCGCCTCGAATCCTTGAAGGTGCTCACGCCGGAGCAGCGGGAGAAGATCGCTTCCGATCGTGCGGATCGCGGATTCGGCCCCGGCAAGAAACACAGCCGGGCCATGGGTCCCCGGCATGGATTCGGCCCCAGAGACCTGAGTGGGGCGGGCTGTTTCGGCGGCAGATGGTAATCCCGAAATATCCGACCCTGTGACGGCGGCGGCCCCGCAACGACAATAACGGGGGGATCATCCGCAAGGTTCCTGCACCCTCCTCCCCTTCGCGGATGATTCCCCTTGTCTGTCTTTTCTCTTCGGATTTTTTATAAACCGTCTTCCAGATTGGATCCTGTTCTTTATCCTCCGTAAAATCAGCTCTGTGTGTCTTCCTTGCGTTTTTTCAGCGCAAGCGCCTCCTTCAGGCCCTTCTCGCGGATGATCTTGAACTTTAGGCGGGTCTCGGTCATGTGGTAGAAGCGGGTCCCGTATTTCCGGAGCAGGCTTTCGTCAATCGCAAACCCAAGACCGGGGGCGGTAAAGGGGTGGAGAACGGCATCCCGGTCGGGGAGGATGGGCGCGATGATTCCCTCGCGAAATTCCGGGATCCACGACGGTTCTTCGAGCGGATACTCCAACGGAAGGCGGTTGTCCGGATCGGCAAGAACCATGTTCCAGTTGATGTAAAAGCCGATGCCGTTGGTCCAGGTGTGCGGGGAAAAGGAGCGGCCCTTCTTTCGGCAGGCATCCAGGACCTGCCTCACCTGTGCGATGCCTCCGGCAAATGTCGCGTCGGGCTGGTAGATGTCGAAACAGTCCTTTTCCAGCATGATCTTGATCTCGTCCCAGCCGTAGTTGAGCTCGGCACCGGACAGCGGGAGGTACTCCAGCCGTCTCAGCGCGGCGTTGCCGTCATAGTCCCGTGAATCGAGAGGCTCCTCGAGCCAGGCCATGCCGTTGTCGCGGCAGGCGCGCGCAAATTCCGATGCCCGTTCGAGGTCCCAGGCCGGTATCTTGTCCACGATGGTGACGAGCCACCCCTGGTTCGCATCCACGCCCAGACGGAGGGCTTCGCCGACCCCCTTGCGGATCACCTCGATGTGCCGGATATCCTCCCGGAGATCCCGGTTTTTCACCCGGAGCTTGGCCGTCTTGAACCCTTTTGCCTTCTGGGCGAGGAGCTCCTCCACCCGCTTCTCCGGCGCGTGCATCTCGCCGGTGGAACAGTAGACCTCCACCGGGCGGGCCCTGCCCCCGAGGAGTTCGTACACCGGCTTCCCCTCCTTCTTGCCGAGGATGTCCCAGCAGGCCGGTTCGATCCAGAAGTTGCGCCACCCCAAGATGCCCGCCTGCTTCAGCAGGGCCTGGATGCCGGCGATGTCCGTCGGATCGGCCCCCATGAGGTATCCGCCGAGAAGGTCTCCCAACCCCTCCCGTTCCTTCCCCATCGCGGAGCCGGCGGAGAACCCCTCGATTCCCTCGTCCGTGACGATCCGGATCAGCGTGAATCGGTTGTGCGTCTGCGGATAGCCGGGGATCCAGGTCGGCCAGAAGGTCGCCCGCAGGGGCACCGATACATGGTACAGGTCAAAGGCTTTGATTTTCATCTCTTCCTCCTTCAGGGTGACGAATAAATGACGGATGGTTTGCCGATTCGAAATGACCGCGTTTTTGATTGGATGTATCATCCGGCCGGCGAAGTGTAAACGGCAAAAGAGGAATCTGTCAAGGCAATAGACCGGAGAATCCGGTTCGAAGACCGCACCTCAAAAAGAGAGGTTGACATTTTCATCGCTCGTTGTAGCATTTCCCCGGTTGGAATTCGGCCGTCCGGACCCCTTCGGACACCGACAGTCTGGAGACAAGTCCCCTAAAACGGATCGCCGGAGTTCTGAACGGAAGATAAAATGATGTTGAGAATCATTGCTTTTTGTTTCGTGCTGCTTCTGGCCGGCTGCGCGGCAACCGTATCGAACCAGTTGACCGTCCGTCCCGGTGAGCGTGTCGTGTACCACTGCGGGGACGGATCCGGAATCGTCGCCACCTATTACTCGCTCTCGGACAACAGCCTCGATTTTGTCAAGGTGCAGTTGCCTGAAGGTGCCGTGGTGACGCTGCCCCGGGCCCTGTCCGCCTCGGGCGTGCGGTACACGGACGACCGGGAGTGGGTATGGTGGACCAAGGGCAATTCTGCATTCGCAGAAACCCGCACGCCGAACGGGGAATGGCAGATACGGTATCCAGACTGCCGGCAAACCGCTGAAAAGCGATAGACCAAAAACGAGGACGGATATGCGAACGGTTGTGATGATCCTGATGATGTTGCTTGTCTGGGCTGTCCAGTCACCGGCCGCCGACAGCGGAATACGGGAAGGGGCACGGGAGGTCGGCAAGGGGATCCGGGAGGGGGCAAAGGAGGTCGGACAGGGGGCAAAGGAGGTCGGACGGGAGATCGCGGAAAAAGGACGGGAGACCGGGCAGGCCCTCAAAGAGGGGTCCAAAGAGGTCGGCGAAAAGATAAAAGGGGAAGCCGCGCAGGTCTCTCGGGAGGTCAAAGACGTGCTGACCGAAACCAGGCGCAAGGCTCAAAAGCAGAGCCGGGCTCTCGGCGACTGGTTCCGGGAGACCGGCAAAAGGACCGGCGAGACCCTCCGGCAGATGGGGAAGGATATCCGGAGGTTCCTCACCGGAAAATAGGAGTGGTCCTCTGCAACAATCGATTCTCCCTGCGGAGTCGGGGCTTGCTTATTCCTCTTCCTCTGCCGAACCGACCTCGGGAAGATTTTTTTGCTCCTGGCCTGAATCATCCATAAGATCTTCCGACACCGCGCCGTTCTCCCTCTCCTCCTCACGCTCGGCACGGGCCACGCCGACGAGTTTCTCGTTTTCGTCCAGATCGATCAGGCGAACTCCCTGGGTGCTCCGGTGGATGACGCGCACCTCCTCCGACCGCATCCGGACGATCCTGCCCGTATCGCTGATCAGCATGATATCTTCGCTGCCGGTCACCTGGAGGATGCCGGACACATCGCCCACCTTGGGCACAGTCCGAAGGTTGATCGTTCCCTTTCCTCCGCGGGTCTGGAGACGGTACTCCTCTATTTCAGTCCGCTTTCCGTATCCCTTTTCGGAAACGGTGAGGATCGTATTCCCTTCGGTCGGAATCTCCATCCCGATCACCCGGTCGTCAGGGGCCATCCGGATTCCCCGGACGCCGCGGGCGGTTCGGCCCATGTCGCGCACATCCTCCTCCTTGAAACGGATCGCCTTGCCCTTCCGGGTGCCCAGGAAGATATCCTGATTCCCGATGGTCAGCTGGACGTCGATGAGATCGTCCCCTTCCTCGACGGAGATTGCAATGATCCCGCCGGCTCGGGGATTGGAAAAGGCCGAAAGCTCGGTCTTCTTGATCGTGCCCTTCCGGGTCACCATGACCACGGATTTCTCCCCGGAGAACTCGCGCACCGGAAGGACGGCGGCCACGCGTTCCCCTTCGGTCAGGTTGATCAAATTGACGATCGCCTTCCCCTTTGCGGCGCGCCCGGCCTGTGGGATCTGGTAGACCTTCAACCAGTAGAGACGGCCTCGGCTGGTGAAAATCAGGACGTAATGGTGGGTGGAGGCGATGAAAATCCGCTCCACAAAATCCTCCTCCTTCGTCCCCATGCCGATCTTGCCGCGTCCCCCCCGGCGCTGGCTCTTGTAAAGACTGACCGCGTTCCGCTTGATATAGCCCGCATGGGACACGGTGACGACCATGTCCTCCTCGACGATCAGATCCTCGATGTCGATCTCCTCGGAGCTGAATACGATTTCGGTTCGACGCTCATCCCCGTAACGGGCCCGGATCTCGGTCAGCTCCTCAACGATCACGTCGAGGACCTTCTGCGGGTCATCGAGAATCCCCTGAAGCTTGTGAATCAGGGCGGAGATCTCGGTGTATTCCGCGTCGATTTTCTCCCGTTCAAGTCCGGTCAGCCTCTGGAGGCGCATGTCGAGAATCGCCTTTGCCTGAACCTCGGTCAGACCGAACCGGCTGCACAGCGCGGCGGCGGCTTCCTGCGGGCTCCCGGAGGCCTTGATCACGGCGACAACCTCGTCGATCCGGTCAAGGGCGATGATCAGCCCTTCGAGGATATGGGCGCGCTCCCGGGCCTTGGCCAGATCGAACGTCGTCCGCCGGACGACGACCTCTTTGCGGAACTCCAGAAAACTCTGGAGAATCTCCTTCAAATTGAATACCCGCGGCTGTCCCCGGTCGATCGCAAGCATGATGATCCCGAAGGTGGACTCCATCTGGGTGTGTTTGTAGAGCTGGTTGAGGACCACGGCGGATGCCTCATCCCGCTTCAGATCCAGAACGACGCGTATGCCTTCGCGGTCCGACTCGTCCCGGAGATCGGCGATCCCGCTGATTTTCTTCTGCTTGACCAGTTCGGAGATTTTTTCGATCAGGTTGGCCTTGTTCACCTGATAGGGAAGTTCGGTGACGACGATGCTCTCCCGGTCGTTGCGGGCATTTTTCTCGATCAGTGCGCGTGCGCGCATCCGGATGATTCCGCGGCCGGTGCGGTAGGCGGAAAGGATGCCTTCCCGGCCGTTGATGAACCCGGCGGTGGGGAAGTCCGGACCCGGGATGTACCGGATCAGGTCGTCGACGCTGATCTCCGGTTCCCGGATCAGCGCGATGGTCCCGTCGATCACCTCGCGCAGGTTGTGCGGCGGAATGTTCGTCGCCACACCCACGGCAATTCCCGACGTGCCGTTCAGCAGAAGCAGCGGGATCTTCGCCGGCAGCACGGAGGGCTCTTCCATGGATTCGTCGTAGTTGGGAATGAAATTGACGGTGTTCTTTTCCAGATCGGCCAGCAGCTCCTCCGAAATCCGGGCCATCCGGACCTCCGTGTACCGCATCGCGGCCGGCGGGTCGCCGTCGATCGAGCCGAAATTCCCCTGGCCGTCGACGAGCAGGTAGCGCATCGAAAAGTCCTGCGCCATCCGAACGATCGTGTCATAGGCCGCCTGGTCTCCATGGGGGTGGTACTTGCCGATGATGTCCCCGACGATCCTGGCCGATTTTTTGTAGGGCTTGTTCCAGCGGTTGCCCATCTCGTTCATGGCAAAAAGGACGCGGCGGTGGACCGGCTTGAGACCATCCCGGACGTCGGGAATGGCCCGGCCGATGATGACGCTCATCGCATAGTCCATGTAGGACTTCTTCATCTCGTCTTCGATGTTGATCGCAACATTCTTCTCGAACAGATTTTCCATCAAAACCCATTTCTCCTTAACGGTCTTGCAAAGAGGGACAGCTCCCTATCCGGCAAAGACGCTCCAGGGCGCTGTCCCGTCTTCTTTTCCCCATTAGACGTCCAGGTTGGAGGCGTACAGCGCGTTCTTGTAGATGAAATCACGCCGCGGCTCCACCTGGTCTCCCATCAGGGTGGTGAAAATTTCGTCCGCCTCCACCGCGTCCTCGATCCGGACCTGCAGCAGGGTCCGCTTCTCCGGGTTCATCGTCGTTTCCCAGAGCTGCTCCGGATTCATCTCGCCGAGACCCTTGTAGCGCTGGACGGTGTAGCCCTTTTTGCCGGCGCCGATCACGTAATCGATCAACTCCGCCATCGAGCCGACCGTCTCCGGTTCCCGCGCCGGCGTGTTCTCCGACTCCTCGACTGCGCTCACACGGTAGGGCGCCTCTCCCAGAACGGCAATCTGGTTCAGCAGGGAGCGAATCTCGGCAAATTTCGGCAGACGAAGAATCTCCCGGTCGATGCAGGTGGTCAGGATCTGACTGCCTCTGCGGACGCGGAAAACCATCTTCCAGCGGCCGTGCTCCTGATCCATTTCGATGGAAAAACCGTCCAACAGATCTTCCAGCGCCCGCGCGGTCCGTTTGGCCACCTTCGTCAGCGTCTCTTCGGTTCGGAATGCCTCTTCTCCGAGAGCGGGATCGCCGGCCAGCAGTCGGACAATTTCCCGGTTCTTCTCCTCCTTTTCGAACTTGTCGAGAATCGTCTCGATCCGCATCGCCTTTCGGATCTGATCGAGAAGCCGCTTCCCGGTAATCGCCTGGGGGGTCCCGTTTCCCGCCAGCAGCCGGACCCGGTTCACGCCGCTGTCCAGCACATGGTTTTTCATGGTCTCCTCGTTGTGGATATAGAGCTCCTGCTTTCGGTCGCTGACCTTGAAGAGAGGCGGTTGGGCGATGTAGAGATGGCCCCTCTCGATGATCTCCCTCATCTGACGGAAGAAAAAGGTGAGCAGCAGCGTTCGGATGTGCAGCCCGTCCACGTCCGCGTCGGTCATGATGATGACCTTGTGGTAGCGGAGTCGGCTGATGTCCTGGTCCTCCTCGCCGATGCCTGTGCCGAGCGCGGTAATGATCACCTTGAGTTCCTCGTTCTGGATCATTTTGTCGAAGCGTGCCTTCTCGACATTGAGAACCTTTCCCCGGAGCGGCAAGATCGCCTGGTTCCTCCGGTCCCTTCCCTGTTTGGCGGAGCCGCCGGCGGAGTCGCCCTCCACCAGATAGAGTTCGCTGCGAGCCGGATCCCGCTCCTGGCAGTCGGCGAGTTTTCCGGGCAGGGCGCCAACCTCGAGGGCGGTCTTGCGCCGGGTCAGCTCCCGCGCCCTTCGGGCTGCCTCCCTCGCCCGGGCGGCATCCAGACATTTGCCCAGCAGTTGTTTTGCAACGGAGGGATTCTCCTCGAGATAGGAACTGATCTTATCGTAGACGATTCCCTCGACGAGGCCCTTGACCTCGCTGTTGCCGAGCTTCGTCTTGGTCTGACCTTCAAACTGCGGGTTGCGGATCTTGACACTGATCACACAAGACAGCCCTTCGCGGAGATCCTCGCCTTTTAAAGACTCTTTCCCGTTTTTCAGCAGGTTGCTGCCGGTTGCATAATTGTTGAAGGCCCGCGTCAGGGCCGAACGGAAACCGATCAGGTGCGTTCCGCCTTCTGTGGTATTGATGCTGTTGGCAAAGGAAAAAATATTTTCCGCGTAGGTGTCGTTGTACTGGAGGGCCACCTCCACCACACAGTCCTCTCTGGATCCGGTGATAAAGATCGGATTTTTGTGGAGGACCTTTTTGTTGCGGTTGATGTATTCCACAAAGGAGACAATGCCCCCCTTGTAAAAAAATTCGCTCTTCCGGTCCACACGCTCGTCGATCAGCGTGATCTTCACCCCGGAATTGAGAAAGGCCAGTTCCCGCAGCCGGTTGGATAGAATATCGTGACTGAACTCCGTATCATCGAAGATCGTATCGTCCGGTTTGAAGGTGACCTTGGTTCCGCGGCTTCTGGTCTTGCCGACCCGCTCCAGCGGGGCGTTGGGGACTCCCCGGACATAGGACTGGGTATAAACGCCGCCATCACGCCGGACTTCCAGCTCCAGATAGGACGACAGGGCGTTCACGACCGAAACCCCGACGCCGTGAAGACCGCCGGAGATCTTGTAGCTTTCATTGGAGAACTTCGCGCCCGCATGGAGCTTGGTCAGCGCGACCTCCGCGGCTGAAATCCCTTCCGTCTTGTGGATATCCACCGGTATCCCGCGGCCGTTGTCGTCCACCACGATACTGTTGTCTACCCTGATTTTGACGACGATGGCGTCGCAGAAACCGGCGGATGCCTCATCGATACTATTGTCGACAACCTCGTAGACCAGGTGGTGCAGACCGTCCTTGCCGGTGCTTCCGATATACATGGCCGGCCGCTTGCGGACCGCTTCCAGTCCCTCCAACACCCGGATGCTGTCGGCGTCATATCCTTCCTGAACCTGGTTTTCCTGTTCCCGCTCCCTTTTGTTTTCTTCCATCAAACCTTATTTCAACCCTCCTTGTACGGATCCATTCAATCAATGAACCTTCCCTGAGAACATTCTACAACTTCAGCGGCATCACGATGCAGAAGTAATTCTCGTTCCCGACCGCCCTGACAATCCCGGGTTTCATCCCCTCACCGATCTCGAAATTCACCTCTTCTTCATCAATGACCTCCAATGCATCCGTCAGGTAGGTCACATTGTAGCCGACATTTCTCTTCTCGCCTGCATAGGCGACTTCAATTTCATCGTTTGCCTCCCCGACATCAGGGTTGTTTGAATTCAGTACCACCTTATCCTCAAAAAATGTAAGGATCACGCCATTATAACGATCAGAGGCAATCACGCTCATCCGGCGCAGCGCATGGAGCATCTTGTCTTTCGATAATTTAAAAACCAGCCCCTTTTCCACCGGAATGACGCGTCGGTACTCCGGATAATCCCCATCAATCAAACTGACTTTCAACAGGGAATGATCCGTTTTGACGATGCAGGTTCCCTGTTGAATCCCGATGAACACATCTCCGGCTTCATTTTCGACAAGCCTCCGAATTTCCACCAGACCTTTGCGGGGAAGGATCACCCCCTTTTCCATCTCGAGAAAATCCTTCTCTCCCGTATCCATCTTCATCGTGGCCAAACGATGACCGTCCGTTGCCACCATCCGGACAATGAATGTCTCCCCGATTTTTTCCGTCTCCAGCAAGACGCCGCACAACGCCTTGCGCATCTCATCGGTTGACATCGCAAAAGCCGTTTTTCGAATCATCTCCTTCAAGATTCCCGCCTTGATCCTGTACATGGGAGACTCACCCGGACCCTCCACCATAGGGTAGTCCTCCGCGGGAATTCCGGGAATCCGATAGACCGCTTTGTTACATGTCAGAATCACGACATTTCTTTCATTCTTGACGACGTGGATCAACTCTCCCTGAATTTCACGCACCATTTCATGCAGCTTTCTTGCAGAGAGGGTGATTTCTCCTTCCTGTCGAACATCGGCCTCATAATCCGCAACGAGACCGATTTCCCGATCCGTTGCCACTATGGTGACCTGTTTCCGGTTTGCCCTGAGGAGCAGGTTGCTCAGAATCGGCATGGTGGTTTTTTTCTCTACAATCCCCAATGTCTTTTGGATCCCCTCGACAAACAATTCTCTTTGGATATTAAATTCCATAGCTTTTCCATCCTTTCCACTCGGTCCACAGGTTATATTTTAAGATGAATTGAGTTTCCTTTAAAAAAACTAGTAGTAGTATTAGTTTCTGTGTACGTTGTTCATAACCCTCTTACCGCTCTGATTCACGTGCAAATTCTTTCTTTTGCCTGTGGATGGGATAACGGCAAAAAACTTTACCCCTTGTTCAGAAGGAGATCCTCTATTTTTTTCACGGAATCCCGAAGGGCCGCATCCGCCTCCAATGTCTTTTTGATTTTGTTGTGGGCGTAAATCACGGTGGAATGATCCCGGTCGCCGATTTTTTCACCGATATCCGGAAAGGAGGCACTGGTCAATTCCCTTGCCAAGAACATGGAAACCTGCCTGGCCAGTACAAGGTTCTTGTTTTTTTTCTGGGATTTAATCTCCGATATTTTGATATTGAAGAAGGAGCCGACGGTCTTGATGATTTCTTCAATGGTTATGTCTTTTTTTTCTTCTTTGCGGAAGAGCTGTTTCAGGACGCTTTTCACCAGATCCAGGTCGATGGGTCGTCCGGTCAGCGAAGAATAGGCGGCGATCCGCACGAGATAGCCCTCCAGCTCGCGGATGTTGGAATCGGCCTGTGAGGCGAGGTAATGGGAGACATTGGTCGGAAGACTGATATGGTTTTCCTGCGCCTTTTTCTCCAGAATGGCGATCCGGGTTTCAATCTCCGGCGGCTGGATATCGGCAATCAAACCCCACTCGAATCGTGAACGCAATCTTCCCTCTAAATTTGGGATGTCCTTTGGAAATTTATCGCTTGTCACGACGATCTGCTTGCCGGCGTCATGAAGGGTGTTGAAGGTATGAAAAAATTCTTCCTGGGTTCTCTCCTTACCGGCAATGAACTGGATATCGTCAATGAGCAGACAGTCGATATTCCTGAATTTCTCTCGGAATTTAGGCATTTTATCGTAGCGGATCGAGTTGATCAGTTCATTCATGAAGATTTCAGCCGAGACGTATACGACGTTCAACTCCGGAAAAAGTTTCAGCGTTTTCAACCCGATGGCATTCAGAAGGTGTGTCTTTCCCAAGCCGACGCCGCCGTAGATGAAAAGCGGGTTGTAATTCTTGGCCGGTTGTTCGGCGACCGCGACGGAGGCAGCATGGGCAAACTGGTTGGAAGCGCCCACGACAAAACGATCAAAGCTGTAGTTTGCGTTCAGCGAGGAGTTGGCACGCGGGCGGGGCGGTCTTTTGGGTGCGCTCTTTTCCGATGAGGCGTCCCCGCTTTTTGATTCAACATCATGAATTTGATTGTTGTCCTGATCAATCACGAAATCGACCTGAAAGGAAATGCCGGCTTCGGATTTCATTGCCTCCCGGATCAGCGGAAGGTAATTGTCGATCAACCAGTCACGAAAAAAGCGATTTGGAACGCGAAGTTGAACGAATTCTCCGTCCAGGGCCGAGATCTGAATCGGTCGGATCCAGGTGTCAAAGTTGTGCTGACTGACTTTTTCTTTAATGATTTTAATGGTTTTTTCCCAAAGAATGTCCAATTTTCACAACCTTATGAACAGTTTTATCCACACCTGTGGACAGCGTTTCACGATTTTATCCTTCCCCCGTTTCAAGCAGCAGCCTGGCCAAGCGATTCAGTTCGTCGCCGTTTGCGTAACGAATTTCAATCGTCCCGGATTTTTTGCCTGCGTGAATCCGAACGGGCGTCAACAGTTGCGACGAGAGCTCCCGCTCCAAATCCGTCACGTGAGGATCCTTGCGCCCCGGTTTTTTTCTGCCCGGCGACTTTTTCAGGTTCCGGATCAGACGTTCCGTGTCGCGGACGTTCAGATCTCTTTGCTGGATGATCTTCAACGCGCGGATCTGATCCGCCGGGTGTTCCAGCGACAGCAGCGAGCGGGCGTGTCCTGCGGTGATCTTCTTGTCGATCAGCGCTTTCCGGGCGGCTTCGGGAAGCTTCAGCAGCCGGATGGTGTTGGCGATCGTGGAGCGATCCTTGCCGACGCGGGTGGAGATCTCCTCTTGCGAAAGGGAAAACCGGTTGAGCAGGGTCTGATAGGCATCCGCCTCCTCGATCGGATTCAGCGCCTCCCGCTGGAGGTTTTCAATCAGGGAAAGTTCCGCCAAATCCCGATCTTCCGCCTTGCGGATGATGATGGGGACCTCTTTCAGGCCGGCCGTCTGTGCCGCCCGCCAGCGCCGCTCGCCGGCAATGATCTCATATCCGTTGTCCGCTTTCCGGACGATGATCGGCTGGATGATGCCGCTTTTCTTCACGGAGGCAACCAGTTCCCTCTGGTCATCGTCGTTGAAGTTCCGCCGGGGCTGAAACCGGTTCGGAGCGAGTTCTTCGATCCCGCACTGCACGAAAGACGGGCGGTCGCCGATATGATTGAGAAGGTCGGGAAACATCGCCCCCAGGCCTTTGCCCAGCGTGTCCTTTGGCGGCATCATATCCTCCCGTTGCTCAAAATTTCCCTGGCCAGTTCCATGTAGGATACCGCGCCGCGGGATCGGATATCGTACAGAATGATCGGCAGTCCATGGCTGGGGCTCTCCGAAAGGCGGACATTCCGGGGAATGACCGTCCGGAAGACCAGGTTCCCGAAATGACCGCGCACCTCCTCGCTGACCCGGCGTGAAAGCAGGTTTCGCGTGTCGTACATCGTCAGCAAAATTCCCCCCAGCGTCAGGGTGGGGTTGAGCCGGTTCTTGACCAATCCCATTGTTTTGAGCAGGTGGCCCAGACCTTCCATTGCAAAATACTCGCACTGCAGCGGAACGATCAGGTAATCGGAAGCCACCAATGCGTTGAGCGTCAGAAAACCGAGAGAAGGCGGGCAGTCGATCAGAATATAATCATAGGCCGTCTTGAGGTCCCGCAGCAGATTTCTGAGCCTCTTTTCCCGCTCTTCCAGCGAGATGAATTCCAGTTCGACGCCAACCAGATCCTGGTTTGCGGGGACCAGATCCAGGTGGGGGATCTGCGTTCCGACGATCACTTCCCGCAGGGGCCGATTCTGGATCAGACAATGGTAGAGGTTCTTGTCCCGTATGGCTGCGTCGTCGATCCCCATGCCGCTGGTTGCGTTTCCCTGGGGATCGCAGTCGATCAAAAGGGTTTTCTTCTCCGCCGCGGCCAGCGAGGCCGACAGGTTGATGGCCGTCGTGGTTTTGCCCACGCCCCCCTTTTGATTGGCCATGCTCATGATTTTACAGATCATTTAATGGAACAATCCCTGCGAGAATTTTTATTGTGAAATTCGCGCGGATGGTATCACAAAAACCGATTTTTAGAAAGAATTTTTCAAGAAAAAATCAGCCGGACACGCGATTGTAAGCAATGATTATTCTTTGAGAATTATTTCCGGGTGGGGAGAAGCTTCTGCGTGCCGAAAAGACCATCCCGGTTGCCTCTAAAATCTTCTCCGTTTCTTTCATCTCGATCAGCGGATCGGGCCCCTTCATCGCGATGAGTTGGCCGCCCGGTTTGAGGAGAAAAGAGGCTGTCCGGAGAAGTTCGGGCAGCTTGAACACCGCCCTCGAGATGACCGTATCGAAGCGGCCTGAAAACGTTTTTTCGGCCTTCAGCATTTCGACGCGTTCCCGAATCACCTGAACCTCGCCGAGCGCGAGGAGACGGACGATATGCGACAGGAAGGAGGACCTTTTCCGGGAGGGCTCAACGAGCGAAAGTTGCAGATGGGGCAGCGCGATCCTGAGTGGAATTCCGGGGAAACCGCCGCCGCTGCCGATGTCGATCAATGAGCCCTCCGGTCTCTCCAGCAGCGGCGCCGGCGTCAGCGAATCGAGAAAGTGGCGGACGACGATGTCCCGGGAGGAGCTTTCCGAGATGAGGTTCATCCGCCGGTTCCAGAGGAGAAGTTCCCGTTGATAGACGGCAAAGCATTCCAGCTCCGCCGTTCCCAAACAGACGCCGATTTCCGCCGCCCCCGCGGACAGGGCCTTGATCAGGGTGTCGTCCATGCTCGTCTATTTTTTCAAAGTCATTGCATGGATGATGTTCATCGTCTCCACGCTGACCGTGCAAACCCGCTGCAGGAGATCGATGACCTTCTCCTTATGATCGGCAAAGCGATATGT
>JAXDCM010000004.1:0-6335 GCA_034677965.1 Syntrophales bacterium | reverse complement strand
GATATTGGAAGATGGAAAGGGGCCTCGGCATCCGGTATGGCGAAATACGCTACTTCTCGATTTCCTTTTCGCCCTTGTAATAGAAAATTTTTTTCGGTCTGGATGTGCTTCAACAGTTCCGACGCCGATTCATCGCTCGGGTCCTGCTCCACGAGTTTTCCCCGCACGGCCAAATCGAGGATAAACCGCCGCAGGCGAGACACCGCATCGGAGGCCTCGCTGATTTGATCGAAGTGTTTGAGGAGCCAATCGGGGGTCATCGGAGCAGCGCCTCTTCGAGGATCGCCTTCAGCCGGTCGCGGAGTCTGGCCGTTTCCTTTTCGCTTTCCTCCAGCTTGGCCAGGAGGGTGGCCGGGTCGCCGTGGTTCTCCTCGACGGTGTGCGGATTTTTGAAGTCGAGGTTGTAGTTGCGCGCCTTGATCTCGTCGATCGTCACCTTCCAGGCGACATCGGTGTCCTGACGCGCCTCGCGGGCGGCGCCGCCCCACCAGTCAATACAAGGCTGGAGTTGTTCGAAGCGGATGGGCCGGGTCATGGAGTAGGCCTTCTGGCCCTCGGGGACGTGATGCTCATAGAACCAGACCTCCTGAGTCGGCGTTCCCTTCTCGAAGAAGAGTAGGTTGGTGCCGATGGAGGCGTAGGGCTTGAAGACGCTGTTGGGGAGGCGGACGATCGTGTGGAGGTTGCACTCGGAAAGGAGGTGCTCCTTGAGCCGGGTCTTGACACCCTCGCCGAAGAGGGTGCCGTCGGGTAGGACCACGGCGGCGCGGCCCCCAGGCCTGAGCAGACGCACGATGAGGGCCAAAAATAGATCGGCCGTCTCACGGGTCTGGAAGTGCTTGGGGAAGTTGGTCTCGATGCCATCCTCCTCGCGGCCGCCGAAGGGCGGATTGGTCAAGACGATGTCCACCCGGTCGGCCTTGCCGTAGCTGACGTAGGGCCGGGCCAGGGTGTTGTCGTGGCGGACGAAGGAAGGATCATCGATGCCGTGGAGGAGCATGTTGGTCACGCAGAGCATGTGGGGAAGCTGCTTCTTCTCAGTGGCGCGGAGCGCCTGCTGCATCTTCTGCTCGTCAGCCGGGGATTTCACGTAGCGCCCGCGCATGTGGCGGATGGCGCAGGTGAGGAATCCGCCGGTGCCGCAGGCGGGATCACAGAGGATCTCGCCGGGCTTCGGGTCGATCCGATCGGCCATAAAGGCGGTGACGGCCCGCGGGGTGTAGTATTCGCCGGCGTTTCCGGCACTCTGGAGGTCGTTGAGGATCTGTTCGTAGATGTCTCCGAAGTGCTGGCGCTCGACCAAGTTGTTGAAGTCGATCGCGTTTATTTTGTTGATCACCTGGCGCATGAGCTGGCCGGACTTCATGTAGTTGTAGGCGTCCCGGAAGACCTCGCTCACCACGCGGCGGCGGCCGTCCTCGGCGGTGCCGGGCAGCTCCTTGAGGGCGGGAAAGAGTTCGTCGTTGACAAAGGCCATCAGGGCATCGCCGGTCATTCTCTCTGGATCGGCGGCCCAGGCCCGCCAGCGGAATCTTTCCGGAATGGGCGGACGGTAGCCCTCCTGCATCAGATCCAATTCCTGATCCTGGTCGTCGATGATCTTGAGGAAGAACAACCAGCAGAGCTGGGAGATGCGCTGGGCGTCGCCGTCGACGCCGACATCCTGACGCATGATGTCCTGAATGGATTTGACGGTGGTTCGTACGTTCATGGGGGATCAGGCTACCTTTTCGTAGAGTGCGTTCTGAAGTTCGTGGACAGCCTTTTCAAAGCCGGTGCGGCCACCGAAGGGCTGGAGCAGTTCGAGCGGGGTGCCCATGGCGTCGAAGGGCGCCACTTTCAGGATGCGGGGGTCGTCGAGGGCCGTCACTCCCTCGTCCTGGTATTTTGTGAGCAGGGCTTCGAGAACGGCGCGGGCCTGCCCGCCGTAACGACTGAAGACATCGCGCTTGCGGACATTGTCGGCCCGCTCGCGCCGGGTGAGCGGCGGCCGGTCAAAGGCGACATGGCAGATGAGATCGAAGGGGTCGAGGTCCCGGCCCACCTCTTCGGCCAATGGATCGAGAAGCAGACCCTCCTGTGCCAGTTCCTCGATGATGGCCTGGCGGCGTTCTGCATCCCGCCAACGGGTAAGGAACTGATCGAGACTGGCGAAGCGCCGGCGGAGCGTCTTCTTGGAATAGTCGCGGAGACTCTCGGTGACGAGCTTGCCGTTCTCGTCGAGGTATTCGATTCGCTCGGCGACGACGGACACGACAGTCCCCTCAATATGGAATTTGTAGCGTTTGCCGATGCCGGGAGGGATGCCGGCATCGGGCGGCTCGGGATCGACGATCACATCTTCGTCCTCGCCCGGCGTCGGGGGGATGGGGTCCTCGCCATCATCGACAGGTGGGACATCATCCGGCGGCACGACCGGATCCCCCTCGCCCGGCTCGTAGATCTGCACCGGCTCGCCGTCGAAAGCGGGATCGGCGAAGTGGTTCGTGGCCTTGCGGAAGTCGATCAGGGTGAAATAGTACTTCTTCTCTTCCTCATGGACGCGGGTGCCCCGGCCGACGATCTGCTTGAACTCGGTCATGGACGTGACGGGCCGCTCCAGGACGATCGCGCGGCAGGTCTGGGCGTCCACACCGGTGGAGAGCAGTCGCGAGGTCGTCACAATCACCGGGTACTTCGCCTCCGGGTCGGTGAAGTTGCCGATCTGCGCGCAGCCCTCGGCGTCGTCGCCGGTTATCCGCATGATGTAGCGGTCGTTCTGCGCCACCAGATCCGGGTTTTCATTGATCAGGGCCTGGCGCATCCGGGCCGCGTGCTCCGTATCCACGCAAAAGACGATCGTCTTCTGAAATCGGTCGCCGCTTTCCTTGAGGAAGTCCGAGACCCGGGCGGCGACGCGCCTGGTCCGCTCGTCGACGATCAGATCCCGGTCGAAGTCCTTCTGGTTAAAGAGGCGATCCTCGATCTCGTTGCCATATTTGTCGAGTTCTCCTCTTTCCGGGCGGTACCCTTCGATGTCCACGTCGAGATGGACCTTGACCACCTTGTAGGGAGCCAGGAATCCGTCGCGGATGCCCTCCTTTAGCGAGTAGGTGTACACGGGTGGCCCGAAATAGTGGATGTTGGAGACATACTCCGTCTCTCTCGGCGTGGCGGTAAGGCCGATCTGGGTCGCTGAAAAGAAATAGTTTAGGATCTCCCGCCAGGCGGAGTCCGCCGCCGCGCTTCCCCGGTGGCACTCGTCGATGACGATCAGGTCGAAGAAATCGGGGGAGAGCTCCCGAAACAGCTTCTGGCTTTCTTCGGGACCGGTGATGGCCTGATAGAGGGAAACATAAATTTCATAGGAGGTGTCGATCCGCCGCCGCTTCTTGTCGATGGCGGTGGTCAGGGTGACCTCGCTGCCGTCCTCGCGTTCAATCGTCTTGGCGCTCGTGCTGAGCTTCGCCATTGCGGCGCCAAAGGGACGGAAATCGTTGACCATTGCCTGGTCCGCCAGGAAGTTGCGGTCGGTCAGAAAGAGAATGCGCTTCTTGCGGCCGGCCCTCCACAGGCGCCAGATGATCTGGAAGGCGGTGTAGGTCTTGCCGGTTCCGGTGGCCATGACCAGGAGGATGCGGTTCTGCCCTTTGCCTATGGCCTCGATGGTCCGATTGATGGCAATACGCTGATAATAGCGTGGGGCCTTGTCGGAACCATCCTCAAAATAATTGCGGAGGTAGAGTTCCTCCTGAGCGGGAACCAGACCTTTCCAGGTACGGTACTTTGCCCAGAGAGTTTTGGGCGAGGGAAAAGCATCGAGGGATAATTCGGTCTCCGGGACGGCACTTTGACCGGTCCGATCATGAAACACAAAGGCGTCGCCATTGGAGGAGAAGACGAAGGGGATATCGAGCGTGGCGGCATAGCCTAAGGCCTGTTGGACGCCGGCGCCGACGGCATGGCTGTTGTCCTTGGCCTCGATGATGGCGATGGGAATATTGGGCTTGTAGTAGAGGATGAAGTCGGCGCGCTTGGCCTTGCCGCGGGTGACGAGCTTTCCACGGACGATAATCCGGCCTTTGGTGAAGCCCGTGTTCGACAGTTGTAGGCAAATTTGAGCCTTTTGGGTGGCGTAAGTTATTGAAATCAGGTGGTCGGACCTTGGAAAAACCGAAAAACGTGTAGGCATGCGAATGACATTATAATGCTTGACATGGTTGGTAGTACATGCTATCTGAGTAGACATGTACGTAAGAACAATCTCACGAAAAAACAAAGACGGCTCCACCGTGACCTACGTCCAACTCGCCCATAATGTCCGTGACCCCCAATCCGGACAACCCAAGGCGAACGTCCTGCACACCTTCGGCCGATCCGATGATCTGGATGTGGCCGCAATCAAGCGATTGACCCGAAGCCTCTGCCGTTTTCTTTCTCCGGAAGACGCCGTTCAGATGCGGGCCGCCTCTGAAGGCGACACCGTTCCGCTGACCTTCCTCAAAAGCGTGCCGATGGGCGGCGCGTATCTCCTGCGGTCGCTGTGGGAGGCGCTGGGGCTGCATACGGTTTTTCAGCAGTGTTTGAAGGAACGATCGTTTTCGTCTCCGGTGGAGTGGGCGGCGTTTGCCATGACAGCCAACCGGGCTCTTTGTCCCGACTCCAAACGCGGCGTTGAAGAGTGGGTGAGAGATGACGTGGCCCTGGGGAATCCGGACCCGATCGATCTCCAGCACCTTTACCGGGCGATGGATGTGCTGCTGGAGTACCGGGAGACCATTCATAAAGATGTCTTTTGGTCCGTTTCCGACCTTCTGAATCTGGAGGTGGATCTGATCTTTTTCGATACGACCAGCACCTACTTCGAGCGGGACGAGGAAGACGAGGGAGGCCTGCGGCAATATGGCCATTCCAAGGATCACCGCTCCGATCTTCCGCAGATTGTCATCGGCTTGGCGGTGACGAAGGAAGGCATCCCGGTCAAATGCTGGACCATGCCGGGGAACACGTCGGATATGGCGACGGTGGAGAAGGTCAAAAGCGATCTCTTGGGATGGAAGCTCTCGCGGTGCGTCTGGGTGATGGATCGGGGGATGAACTCGGAGGAGAACCGGTTTGTTCTTCAGAAAGCCGGCGGCCAGTACATTATCGGGGAGAAGCTCCGGGACAACCAGGAGGTTCACAAAGAGGTTTTGGCCAAGCGGGGACGTTACCTCAAGATCCGGGAGAACCTGGAGATCAAGGAGGTGATCATCGGCGGCGGAGAGAAACGCCGGCGGTTTATTCTGGTTCATAATCCCGAGGAGGCCAAAAAGGACAAGGCCACGAGGGAGAAGATACTGTCCAGGATCGGAAAGTTCCTTGAGGAGTTGGGGGATCAGAAAGGAAAAGCCCACAAAAAGAGTGTTTGCGCATTGATGGCCCATCGGACGATGGGTAGATACCTCCGGCAGCTCAAGGACGGCAGCATCAAGATCGACCGGGGCAAGATCCGGGATGAGGCGCATCTGGACGGGAAGTATATCCTTTCCACCAGTGATGACACCTTGACCCCGGAAGACATTGCCCTGGGATACAAACAGCTTCTGGAGGTGGAGCGGGCTTTCCGCACCATGAAAACGACCCTGGATCTGCGACCAGTTTATCATCGGAAGAATGAACGCATCATGGCGCATGTGTTTTTGTGCTTCCTGGCGCTCATGCTGGTGCGCATTGCGGAGAGGAAAACCAAGCTGACGTGGGACCATATCCGGACCCATATGGAGCGTCTTCATCGGATAGAATTTTTTTCAAAAGATGGACGTGTTCTACAGACCACCGAACCGACCAAGGAACAGCTCAACATTTTTAAATTACTGAAGATATCGCCGCCGAAACGTATGCAAGGCATCCAAATGACCCCCTAAAAACGTAGGCACACGAGACAAAATCGGTCATCACGTAAATGAATGTAATTACTCACCTATCACCAAATCGCTTGCCTACCGCTGTCGAAGCCGGGTGAAGGAGACCTCTTCACGGATCTGGGTTTGGATTTCCCAGCCGGCTTTGCAAATGGCGGGGGTAATGAACTTGGTGCAAATGTCACGCTCGGAGAGGGTCTTTTTCATGGCACATCCATACAAATCATCTAATGGATAAAGCGCATAGACCTCATGCGGACAGACTCCAGTACAGTGCTCAACGAATCATATCAATCACGAGCGTGATGCCTCAGCAGGGTTTCGAACGGTGCCGAAGGGAGGCTTCGATGAACTTGCCGAACAGGGGATGGGGCTTCGTCGGCCGGGACTTGAATTCAGGGTGGAACTGACAGCCGAGAAACCAGGGATGATCGTTCAGCTCCACGATTTCCG
>JAXDCM010000003.1:0-12768 GCA_034677965.1 Syntrophales bacterium | reverse complement strand
GGCGTAGACATCGTCGCCGAGCGGCCGAAACAGGGTGTCGTTTACGATCCCCCGCCATGGCTCGTATGCCAGAGTTTCCGCATAATGACGATTTAAAGCGTAGGCATGGGTCAGACTCTGGTAGCGCACTTTCTGCACGCACGGAACGACCGTTTTACGGCTGGAACGGATCAAGGCCCCGAGAAGCAGGACCTTCCATTCCGGGTGTTGCCTCAAAAATCGGGTGCAGCTTCTCAACCGTTCCGGGTCAAAGCGATCGAATTCCACATCGTCTTCAAAAATGACGATATTTTCCGCACCGGCCTCCAGCCCCTTGCGCAGGCATGTCATGTGGGATTCATACACCCCTTGCTCCATATCGTACGGGTGACGTTCCCCAAGAACGAACTCGACCCTGTCCGCCAAACCCACTTTCAAAAATTCCCGGATGGCGGACATGCGGCGATCTTCACGGTCTTTCAGGGAGACGCAGTAGAAACGATCAAAAAAATCCCATCCCACCGCTTCTTTTTTCAGATGAACTTCGGGCAATGATTTCTCCGTTTGCTCCACCCGAATTTTGTCATTCGTTTCCGTGGTCACGAATCCGCCATTGAGCATGGAGGGCGCCCCTCTTTCGAGAATTTTTTCATATCGAGAGGAAACCATTTTAGGCCGGCCGGTGTTCGGCATGGGAATGCGGCTGCGATCCTGTGGATCTAAAAGTGCCGCAGGGGCGGTTTGCCCACCGGATACACATTGAATCCGATATCAAAACATCGCTGGTGGTCCAGAATATTCCGGCCGTCGAAGATAAAGGCGGGTTGGGCCATGCTTTGAAAAATCTTGCGAAAATCAAGACCGCGATAGAGGTCCCATTCGGTCAGCAGCGCAATGGCATGGCATCCTTCCGCGGCGGAGACGGGGTCCTCGACGAACCGGACCCGGCCTTCCATATCCGCCAGATCGCTGCGGGCGTTTTGCAGCGCCTTCGGATCAGAGACCACGACTTCAGCCTGCTCCTCCAGAAGTCTCCGGGCAATAAAGATGGCCGGGCTCTCCCGGGTATCGCCGGTGTTCGCCTTGAAGGCGAATCCCCACAGGCAGATTCCTTTCCCCGCCAGTGTGTTGAACATCGCCCCCATCATGTTCCGGACGAATCGCTCCTGCTGGTAGTCGTTGATCTTCACGACATTCTCCCAGTAATGGGCAACCTCTTCCAGACCGTAATATCGACAGAGGTAGACGAGGTTCAGAATGTCCTTCTTGAAGCAGGATCCTCCGAAACCGATGCTCGCGTTCAGGAATTTGGGGCCGATGCGGGAATCCATGCCGACGGCGCGCGAAACCTCGACGACATCCGCCTCGGCCTTCTCGCAAAGCGCGGAGATGGCGTTGATCGACGATATTCTCTGGGCGAGGAAGGCGTTGGAAACCAACTTGGAGAGTTCGCTGCTCCAGATGCCCGAGGTGATGATCCGCTCCGGCGGAACCCAGCTTGCATAGATGTCCGCCAGCGTCTGTCTGGCCTTCAGGCCGCGCTCCGTGTTTCGTGAACCGATCAGGATCCGATCCGGGCGTTCCAGATCGCGGATGGCCGTCCCCTCCGCAAGAAATTCCGGGTTGGACAGCACGTCGAAGCAGACGCCGTTCTGTCGGCAGTTCAGGATCCGTTCCATCGCCAGAGCCGTTTTTACGGGGAGGGTGCTTTTCTCGATGACGATCTTGGAGGTCTCCGAAAATTCAAGGATCCGGCGGGCCGTTTTTTCCCAGTGCTGGAGGTCGGCCGCCATCCCGGCGCCGAGACCGAAGGATTTGGTCGGGGTGTTCACGCTGACGAAGATGATGTCGTTTTCCCGGATTCCCCTCTCGATCTCCGTGCTGAAGAAGAGATTCCGGTTGCGGGTTGCCCGGACAAGCTCGTCCAGTCCCGGTTCGTAGATCGGAAGATCGTCGGAGTTCCAGGCCGCGATCCGCTCCGGGTTGATGTCCACGACCGTGACCCGGCAATGGGGGCATTTGGCGGCGATCATGGCCATCGTGGGGCCGCCGACATAACCGGCCCCGATGCAGAGAATCTTTTTTTCGAAAGTCATGGCATCCTCGTGAGATTGAGTCCTTTCAGATCACCTTCCGGAAATAGGCGATGGTCTTTTCCAGCCCCTCGGAAAGCGGGGTTCGGGGTTCCCAGCCCAGTTTTTCACGGGCCAGCGCGATGTCCGGCCGACGTTGAACCGGATCGTCCTGGGGCAGCGGACGATAGATGATGCGGGATCGGGAGCCGGTCATCCGGATCACGGTTTCCGCCAACTGCCGGATGGTGAATTCCTCGGGGTTGCCCATGTTGACGGGACCGGTGAACCCCTCCGGCGAATCCATCATCCGGATCAGCCCGTCGATCAAATCATCGACGTAACAAAAGGAGCGGGTCTGCGAACCGTCTCCGTATACGGTGATCGCCTCCCCCTTGAGCGCCTGGACGATGAAATTGCTGACAACGCGTCCGTCGTGCACCGCCATCCTCGGGCCGTAGGTATTGAAGATCCGGACGATCTTCACATCCACATGATTCTGGCGGTGATAATCCATCATCAGGCATTCGGCCGCCCGCTTTCCCTCGTCATAGCAGCTTCGGATTCCGATCGGATTGACGCGTCCCCAGTATGCTTCCTGTTGCGGATGGACCTCCGGGTCGCCATACACCTCGGAGGTTGAGGCCTGCAGAATCCGGGCCTTTATCCGCTTGGCCAGCCCCAGGGTGTTGATGCTTCCCATCACGCTGGTCTTGATCGTTTTGATCGGGTTGTACTGGTAGTGAACCGGGGATGCCGGGCAGGCAAGGTTGTAGATCTGATCGACCTCGATGTAGATCGGATTGGTGATGTCGTGGCGGAGATATTCGAAATGGGGGTTTCCGAGGAGATGGCGGATGTTTTCCTTGCTGCCGGTGAAAAAATTATCGAGGCAAAGGATCTCCTGCCCCGCTGCGATCAACCGGTCGCAAAGGTGCGATCCGAGGAACCCGGCGCCGCCGGTGATCAGAATGCGCTTCATGTGACCCGTTCTCCCTGAAAAGAAAATAAGACCGATACCTGCATTGACTCAACTCCACCCCCGGAGGGGATCGTTCCGCTGGTCTTTCCGCTCGGATGCTGATATAAACCACACCGCGATTTTATCTGTCAATCAAATTATCGTTTAGACGACAAACGGTTTTTCGGGGATTCGGCCCGCTGATGAGTAAAAAGCTCCGTCAATGCGGTTACGACCGTAAAAAAAACGGGATCGACGATCCGACGGTTGTCGAAAAACGGTCCGCCAAACCGGATGCGGGCGAACCGGGAAAGACGGGAACGCTTTATGTGGTGGCCACCCCGATCGGGAACCTGGAGGACATCACCCTGCGCGCGATCCGCATTCTAAGGGAGGTTGGCCTCGTCGCAGCCGAGGATACCCGGCGAACGAGGATCCTGCTGGATCGATACGCCATTTCCACGCCTCTGACCAGCCTATACGACCGGAATGAGGCAAAAAAGAGCGGCTTTATCGTGGCAAAGCTGCTGCAGGGGAGGGATGTGGCGTATGTTTCGGATGCGGGCACGCCGGGGATATCGGATCCCGGTTACCTTCTCGTCAGGGATGCCCTCTCCCGGGGAATTCGCGTGGTGCCGGTTCCCGGGGCGTCCGCGCTGATCGCGGCGCTGAGCGTCTCCGGCCTGCCGATGGACAGCTTCGTGTTTTTTGGCTTTCTTCCGTCAAAAGCCGTCCGGCGGCAACAACTGCTGGCCTCCTTGCGGCAAGAGCAAAGAACGCTCATCTTTTACGAATCCCCGCACCGGCTGCTTGCCTCCCTGAAGGATATTAAAGCGGTACTGGGAGACCGTGAAGTGGTCGTTTCCCGTGAGATGACCAAGATCCATGAGGAGTTTTTACGGGGGGCGGCGGACAGGCTGATCGAGGGGATGGAGGATGAAACGGTCAAGGGAGAGGTGACCCTGATTGTGGCGGGTCGAACCGAAGAGGTCGCCGGGCCTTCCGACACCGAACTCCTCGATCTTTGCGGACAACTGTGCCGGGAGGCCGGAGAAACACTGACACGGCGCGACATGGCGGACAGGATTTCGCAAAAGACCGGCGTCTCACGGAGGCGGATCTACCGGCTCCTACTATTTTCTTGAACTGTCCTTAGAGGTGTGATAACGGTCGCCGTCAAGATTTACATCCGCGGATACGAAAGAATCGGGCGAAACGGCAGGCCTTCGGACGGCGGTTCGGGGAGGAGGGTGCGGCTGTGGTGGAAAATGCTTCAGGGAAAGGCAGGGATCGGGTCATGATGATCGAGGGGCGGGTATTGCGTCCGGAAGACAAGATCCATGACCTCGTCGATCTGTTGGACTCGGCACCGGGGTTGTCCGAAGGAAATGTCTCAAGACTGAAATCGGGACCTGAAAAAATTTATGACCTTGTGGATGTTGTCGAGAGGAAGCCCCGGATGGCCGTCGTCGACAAGGGGCTCCATGACGAAATCATGAAACGATCGGAGGAAATCGCGGAAAAGATTGCCCGCGAGGTGATTCCCGATATCGCCGAACGTCTCATCCGCCAGGAGATCGATCGGTTGAAAAAATCCGTCTGAGGGATTTGGCTTGATGTCAAGGGGCTTCCATCTATTATTCTTTTTGATGGGATTCATTCTCCTGGCCGGCTGCGCCGGGAAAATCCCCCACATGATCGCAGCCGATTATGCCGACAACAGGCCGCGGATCATTGCGGTCATGCCCGTCCAGGACATGGCGTCGGATGGCCGCACCGCTTCCGTGCTCCGCGAGAAGCTGATCAAGGAGCTTTATTTCAAGGGGTATCCGAAAATTCCTTCGAAATGGCTTGATGAACGGCTGGTCGCATTCCCCGAGAATGGCGCAAACCGGTCGCCGAAGTCGCTGGGCGAATCCCTGAAGGTGGATGCCCTTCTGTACACGACTCTCTGGGAAGGTTTGAAGCCTGTGACGCTGCTGTATTCGTCTGTTGCGGTGGACGCGGAGTTTGAATTGAAAAGCGTGAAGACCGGCGAAAGCCTCTGGCGTGTTCGGCATCGTGCGATCAGCCGCAATTACGGTTTCTCGCGGAAGAGCCTGGAGCTGAAAACCTGGCAGGAGTATGAGCCCGTGATCCAGGAGGTTTTGGACCGCGTGATGGAAACATTGCCGGACGGACCGGGGTGATCGATCCCTGACGGGTGTCAGGCCGATATTTTGAAGCATGAATATACCCAATCTGATAACGCTGCTGCGCATCATGCTTGTGCCGGTCATTGTCATTCTGCTCATCCAGGGTTCTTTCTTTCATGCACTGATCGTCTTTATTGTGGCGAGCCTTTCCGACGCGCTTGACGGATTTCTGGCACGGGTTCTGAAACAGCAGACCGTCCTGGGGGCCTATCTGGATCCGATTGCCGACAAGGCGCTGCTGGCCAGTTCTTTTGTAACCCTGTCGGTTCTGCACGTCATTCCGAGCTGGCTTGCCGTGATCGTCATCAGCCGCGACTTCATCATACTTCTGGGCATCTTGGTTTTGTCGATCATGTCGATCAACGTGGAAATCAGACCGGCCTTTGTCAGCAAAATCACGACCGCCATGCAATTGATCACGGTTCTGTTGGTCCTTTCCATCCCTTGTTTCCACATCGAGATCAACGAGATGTGGATCCAGGCCGCATACTGGATTACAGCGGTTTTGACCATCCTTTCCGGTTTGAATTATATCATGAGAGGGATGGAACTCATCAATCACGACACCTGAGAAGGATAGGCGCCATTGGCGTCCCATAGTTCATTTTTTGATCGGATGCGTTAAACGAAGTCCGTTCCGATTTCGACGATTTTGGGAGGGAAACGGTATGAACGGCGCTCAAATTCTGGTCGAAATGTTGAAGGCGTACCGCGTGGAATGGGTATTCGGCGTTCCCGGCGACACCAGCCTTCCGCTCTATGAAGCCCTTCACAGCGCCTCTCCGGCCATCCGGCACATCCTTGCCCGGGACGAGCGGTCGGCCACGTTCATGGCCGATGCTTACGCCAGGTTGGCGCACAAACCGGGGCTTTGCGAGTGTCCCAGCGGCGCCGGGCCTCTCTATTCGGTTCCGGGCATTGCCGAAGCGAATGCCTCCTCCATACCGGTCATTCTGATCACCTCCGACATCGCGCTGGCCGGTGAAGGCAAGCAGACCATTACCGAACTGGATTGCCAGAAACTCTTCGATTCCATCACCAAGTGGTCCACTGTCCTCAAAAGCGTGGCCAAGGTTCCCGAGGTCGTTCGGCGCGCCTTTCGAATCGCCACCACCGGCCGCCCCGGGGCCATTCATCTGGCTTTTCCGAAAGAGGTCATGACGGGGGAACTGGCGGATGACGATGTCGATCTGTATGCCGAGACCGAATGCGCCGCCTATCCCGCCTACCGCACGCGGGGCGCACGCGGGGAACTGGAGAAAACGGCGGACGATCTGATCGGCGCCCGGAGACCGATGATCATCGCCGGCGGCGGGGCCAATCACTCCCAGGCGGCTAAAGCCATCGCGGATCTTGCCGAATGGCTGTTGATTCCGGTGGCGACGACCATTTCCGGCCAAGGGCTGATTGACGATGATCACCCGCTGGCGCTGGGCGTGATCGGAGACAACGGCTTCCACCCCCACGCCCACCGGGCGATCGAGGAGAGCGATGTCCTGCTGTATGTCGGATGCAAGATGGGCTCCGTATCCACCATCAACTGGACGATGCCCTCCCGAAAGCCGGACCGGAAGATCATCCAGATCGACCTCAATCCGGAAACGCTGGGCAACAACTTCAAAAACACGCTGAGCGTTGCCGGGGATGCCAGACTGATCATGGAGGACCTGTCCGTTCTGATCCGAAGCAAGACGCCCCGCCGAACCGATACGGCCAGGATCGACGGGCTGAATCGGGAAAGAGCCCGTTTCTGGAAGGCCGCCGAGAGCGAGTTTGTTTCCGAGAAAACCCCGCTGAAGCCCCAGCGGATCATCGCTGCGCTGAACAAGAGGATGCCCGACGTTTCGATCGTCATCGCCGATGCCGGCACACCGACGCCTTACACCACCCGTTACCTGAAACTCCGGGGAAACGGATCCCGCTTTTTGATTCCCAGGGCATACGGGGGATTGGGTTACGCCATACCCGCTGTGGTCGGGGCCCATCTGGCCCGCCCCGATGCGCGGTTGATCGGGCTCTTCGGAGACGGCAGTCTGGGCATGTCCGCGGGCGAACTCGAAACGCTGGTCCGTCTGAACATCCCGGCCGTCCTGATCCATTTCAACAACAGCATGTTCGGATGGATCAAATGCCTGCAGAAACTCCACAGCGATGAGAAATATCTTTCCGTGGACTTCACGCCGGGCCGTCCGGCCCTGGTGGCACAGGGCTTCGGGATGAGGGCGCTGGAGATTCAAACGGCCGCTGAGCTGGAAAGGGGCCTGGACGAGGCCTTTGCCCAAAACGGGCCGATTTTTCTGGACGTGGTTTCGGAGACGGAAGTGGATCAGCTTCCGCCGGTTTACACATGGCAACGGGCGGCCGAAAAGTTGGGTAAAGGCCGTCCGGGTTAAATTGTCCAAGCGGTCTGTGGGAACGGCAACCGTAGGTATGCAGGTGAGAGGGACGCCGTTCGGGATGGCATGAAACCGGATTGATTTGACGAAAGAGGAGGAAATGATGAAGAGACAGACAATTTTAGCGTTGTGGATCGCGGCGGCGCTGGTCGGTTTTCTGATGGTGGGACCCGCAACCGGATCGGCGGCCGAGGTCTTGAAACCGGTCACCTTGAGCTGGGTAGCCGGCGGGGTCGGTGGCGGCTGGTATGTGCAGGCCGGCGGTATCGCCCGGATGGTTACGGAAAAGGAACCCAAGATCGTCATCAAGGTTGTCCCGGGCGGCGGCATGGTCAATCCGGTCCGGGTCTCCGGCGGCAAGGACGATCTGGGATGGGGCATCACGTTTGTGGACAAGATGGCTTACAGCGGAATGGCGCCCCTCTTTGAGAAGCCCAACCCGGACGTCCAGGCCATAGGAGGGATCTTCGGAACCTACACGGTTCATTTCGTGGCGGCACAGGACAAGGGCATCAAGTCGGTTGCCGAACTGGCCGACATGGTCAAGGCCGGCAAGGCGGTGAATGTGGCCGCGCCGATGAAAGGCACTTCCGACCTGCCTCTGATCGAGAACATTTTGGCCTTCTACGGGATATCGCTGGATGCCATAAAAAAGGCCGGCGGCAAGGTTCACCAGGCCGTCTATGCCGACATGACCAGCCTATATCAGGATCGGCATGTCGATTTCGTTTTTACCCACCTGGCCATCCCGGCGGCAGCCGTGACGGAGATGTTCGTGAGCCGTGCCAGCGTTGTTCTGAGTGTTTCCAACGGTTGTGTCGACAAGCTCGCCAAGGACCTGGGAACACTGGGGAGGGATTCGGGTCATCAGCTCATTCCCAAGGGCACATACAAGGGACAGGCTGAAGACGTGCTGGCTGTGGTCAGCACCGGCGAGCTTCTGGTCGGCAAGAAGGTTCCGGAGGATGCGGTTTACACGATCACCAAAATTCTCTGTCAGCATGTGGGCGAACTCCACAAGATCAACAATGCCAATCAGACCTTTATTCCGGAGAAAGGCTGGATGCATGTCGCGGTTCCCCTCCATGCAGGTGCGGCAAGATTTTACAAAGAAGCGGGTTATATGAAATAGTGCGGGTATCCATTAAAAGGTTGTAAGGCTCACGAACCGGGGGACAGACTTGGCCTGTCCTCCGGAGAGGAGAGGGGTCGTTTTTTGTTCACAGAAGCGGACAGCCGGAGGATCCAAAATGAATAGACGAATGGGGAAGGCTCATTGAGAACTCTAAAAGGTTGGACAAAAACGGCAATTGGTCTCTGGCTGACGGTGGTTTCGGTTTTTGCGCTCTACACGGCAACCTTCGGCATTATGCAGCCCAGAATCCAGCGAGGGGTTCATCTGCTTTTTCTGTTGCCGATGGCCTTTATCCTCTTTCCGGCGAGCAAGAAAAATTCGTCCGATCGAATCCCGGTTTATGACTGGATTCTGGCCTTCCTGGCTTTGATCCCCCCCCTTTACCTGATCATTTTCAATGATGCGATGAGTTCGCGGTTCGAGTTCGTCGATCCGTTGACGCCCACGCAAATGGCTCTGGGGGCATTAAACATCGTTCTGCTGCTGGAGGGGATCCGCAGGGCGGTGGTTCCGGCCATGACCATCCTGATCTGCGGATTTTTCGTCTACGTCTTCGCCGCGCCCAACTTTTCAGGCGTCTTCTACTGCAAGCCGCTGCCCGTCTCCGAGCTGATCGAGATGGAGTATATGCTGACGGATTCGGGTATCTACGGTTCCATCACGGGCATTTCCGCCACCTTTGTGGCCCTTTTCGTCATCTTCGGGTCCATCATGGAAGGGACACAAACCGGCAAGTTCTTCACGGATCTGGCCTGTCGGCTGACCGGCAAGAGCCGAGGCGGACCGGCCAAGGTGGCCGTTGTGAGCAGCGCCTTTTTCGGATCGATCAGCGGCGTGGCCGCGGCCAACGTCTACGCCACCGGAACCTTCACCATTCCCATGATGAAGCGGCTGGGCTACCGCCCGCAATTTGCCGGCGCGGTGGAGGCAGTCGCCTCGAGCGGCGGGCAGTACATGCCGCCGATCATGGGGGCCGGCGCCTTCGTGATGTCGGAGATCACGGGCATCCCCTATCTCGACATCTGCGTGGCCGCAGCCCTGCCGGCGATCGCCTACTACACGAGCCTGGCCATCCGGGTCCACTTCATCGCCGTCAAGGACAACCTCAAGGGGATGAAGGAGGAGGACATGATGGTGCCCCTGTCGGTCATCATCAAGGACTCCTACCTGCTGATCCCGCTTTTCGGCCTCATGGGGCTGCTCATCGCCGGTTACTCGGTCTTCATGGCGGCCATGGGGGCCATCGCCATGTCTTATCTGATCAGCTTCTTCAAGAAGAAGACCGCCATGACCCCGAAAAAGACTTTGGAGGCACTGCAGACTGCGGGGCAGAACATGGTCATGATCGCTCTGGCCTGCGCGGGAGCCGGGATGATCGTGGCCATCGTCACCCATACCGGTCTGGCCCTGGGCATCGCCACAGTGATTACCAACTGGTCGGGCGGTCATCTGCTTCCGGCCATGATGTTGATCATGGTCACGTCGCTGATCCTGGGTATGGGGATGCCCTGCACCCCGGCCTACATCGTGGCCATCACGATCGGCGGTCCGGCCCTGGTGGCCATGGGCATCAACCTGCTGGCGGCACACCTGTTTGTCTTTTACTTCTCGATTCTGGCCGAAGTCACGCCGCCTGTCTGCATACCTGCCTACTGTGCGGCCTCGATAGCCGGCGCCAAACCCCTGCAGACCGGCTTCGAGGCCTTCAAGATGGCCATTGTCGCCTTCACAATTCCGTATATCTTCGTGTTCAACCATGCTTTGCTGCTCAGGGGAGGAATGGTCGAAACCCTATCGCTGGCGCTGTGGATCATCATCTCCGTCGTTTTCCTTTCCGCCGCGGTGACCGGCTTCTTCATCCGTCGTCTCAACGTGATCCTGCGGCTGTTCATGTTCGTGCTGGCGGCCGGGGGGGTTGTCCTGTGCACCCAGCGGGCCATGGTCGGCCAGCCGATCACACTGACCACAGCCGCCGCGGTGACCCTGGCTTTCCTGCTGTGGTGGGCCATGGCCCTGAAGCGGGATAAGAGGCAGGCGATCCCGCTGGGCACCTGACCAAGATGATGACGACCTAAGAAGAAATTTTTTTCAAGGGCCTTTTCCGAACATGGGCAATCGCTTGGCAGAGACAGAGGTAAAAAAGACCGGCAGGGAGGCCATCGGGATCATCATGCTGGACACGGTTTTCCCCCGGATCCCGGGGGATATCGGGAATCCCCTGACCTTTCCCTTTCCGGTGCGATATCAGGTGGTGCGGGGGGCTTCGCCTCGGAGGGTGGTGAAAGACGCCGATGAACGGTTGCTGGAACCTTTTGTCGAGGCGGCCCGGAGCCTGGAGAGAGAAGGAGTAAAGGCGATCGCCACCAGTTGCGGTTTTCTGGCCATGTTCCATCGGGAGCTGGCCGATGCGGTGGACATTCCGGTATTCAGCTCCAGCCTGTTGCAGGTTCCCATGGCGTATGCCATGATCAACCGGAGGCGCAAGGTCGCCATTTTAACGGCCAGAGCAGCGTCCTTGACAAACCGGCATTTCGCCGGTGTCGGCATCAGGGATATTCCGGTGGTGGTGATGGGTATGGAGGACGCGGAGGAGTTCACCGCCGCCTTCATTGATGGGAAGCCCTCTTTCGATCCGGAGAAGGTCAGGAAAGAGATGATCCGCGCGGCGGAACGGATGGCCCTCTTGCACCCGGAGATCGGTGCGCTGGTACTGGAGTGTACGAACATGCCTCCCTATGCCCGGGCGGTGCAACAGGTGTTGAATGTGCCCGTTTTTGATGCGGTGACCTTGGTCCGCTATGTTCATTCGATCCTGGAACGGGGGGAGATTTCCGGGCTGACGTGAAGGATCTTCGATTTCCGCGCAGAGCTATGGAAAGATGCGAACCTCGATGGGTTCGTCGAGAGTGTAAAGGATTTCTCATGAGGATTGCCAACCATCCCATATTGGGCGATGACAAGAGGGAACAGGATGCCTGCATTGTGGTCGATGGAAACCGGATTCGGGCCATTGCCGGGGAGCCCATCGCCGCGGCCCTCCTGGCGGCGGGGATCCGCAAATTTCGTCTCACCCCCCGGTTTGGAGAACCCCGGGGTCTTTTCTGCGGGATAGGGCGCTGCACCGATTGCGTGATGACGGTGGACGGCCGGCCGAACGTCCGCACCTGCGTGACCCCCGTAAAAGACGGTATGGTCGTCGAAACCCAGCGGGGGCTCGGGAAATGGGCGGACGAGCCATGAAGACCACGCAGGTGGCCGTGATCGGCGCCGGACCGGCCGGTCTTGCGGCGGCCATAGAGGTTGCCCGCGCCGGGGGGCGGGTCGCCCTGATCGATGAAAACGCCAAACCGGGCGGACAACTGTTCAAGCAGATCCATAAGTTTTTCGGATCCCGGGAGCACATGGCCGGTGTGCGCGGTTTTCAGATCGGGGAACAGTTGCTGGCGGAAACGAGAAGGCTGAAGGTGGAAGTATTGCTGGATTCCCCTGTTTATGCCCTGTTCCCGGACAAGACCGTCGGATATCTCCACGAAAACCGGGAAGCCTGTATTCAAGCCGAAAAAATCGTGATTGCGGCCGGCGCGGCGGAAAATGCGCTGGCCTTTCCCGGGAGCACCTTGCCCGGGGTCATGGGCGCCGGCGCCGCACAGACGATGATCAATGTCCACCGAGTTCTGCCCGGCAGCAGGATATTGATGATCGGTTCGGGAAACGTCGGACTCATCGTATCCTACCAGTTGATGCAGGCGGGCGCCGATGTCGCGGCGCTGATCGAGGCGGCGCCGAACATCGGCGGATACGGCGTTCACGCCGCCAAGATCCTCCGGGCCGGCGTTCCGATCCTTCTGTCCCATACGGTCAAAAGGGCCATGGGAGAGGACCAGGTGGAGTCCGTGGAGATTGTGGAACTGGATTCCCGGTGGCGGCCTGTGGCCGGTTCGGAAAAAATCCTGGCGGTGGATACGGTGTGCATTGCGGTCGGCTTGACCCCGCTGACGGAGCTGGCCTGGCTGATGGGGTGTGAATTTGC
>JAXDCM010000002.1:0-3055 GCA_034677965.1 Syntrophales bacterium | reverse complement strand
CGAAGCCGGTCAGGAGAGAGCCCTGCTGAAGGAAGGATTCTCGAGATCGGACCTGGGCGCTGCCGCAGATCTTCCGCCCGCCGACAAGCAATTCATAACGGGAAGGCAGGGCAAAGCAGGAAGCCGTTGATATGAGGTCTTCCCGGGGTCGCCCCTCCTCGGCCATGTCCGCTTGAATGCCCAGCTCCGCGAGCCCCCGTCGAAGGCAGCCTCCGATCCGCCGATAGGTCCCCAGAATGTCCGGGGGGAATCCGTGGCGCCGGCTGTTCGCCGCGAGCGCATAGGTCAGGTCGCCGTCATGAAAGACCGCTTTGCCGCCCGTGGGCCGCCGCACGACGGGAACGGAGAGCCGCCTGCATGCTTCCAGGTCGATCTCGGCATGGGTGTCCTGAAAGCGTCCGATGGAGACTGCGGGCATTTGCCAGCCGTAAAAGCGAAGGACCGGCGCGGACGATTCCCGCCGGCATTCCCGGAAAATGGCCTCGTCGATCGCCATGTTCTCCGGGGCGGAAAGGCATGTGAACGGGAGCAGCCGCCAGCGGGTCACGGGAGACTAACCGCCCTCCGTCTCCCGAGCGACGAAATCGTTGTATCCCTTCGCGTCGAGAAGTTCGGCCAGCTCCTCCATGTCGCTCATTTCGACGATGATCAGCCAGCCCGTGTCATGGGGGTCGCTGTTGATGATGCCGATGTCGTCGGCAATATCTTCATTGACGCTGATTACCTCCCCGCTGACCGGGGAGACCAGTTCGACGACGCCCTTGGTGGACGACTCGACGGTCCCGAATGGTTCGTCCTGCTCGACTTCGGAATCCGCCTCGGGGAGTTCGATGGAAACGACCTCGCCCAGGTTCTCCTGAGCGTAGTCCGTGATGCCGATAGTGGCCAGATCGCCGTCCACCCGGACCCAGACGTGTTCTCGGCTGTAAAGCAGATCATCGGGGAAAACTTTCATATCCACCTGTCCTGAATCATATCTCCAGTATTTGCATTGCCTTGGGCATTCCCGAAAGGACGGCGGGCTCGCCGTCCCGGACCAGCGCCAGGTCCTCGATGCGGACGCCCCAGAAACCGGGGATGTACACGCCCGGCTCCACCGTGACCACCATGCCGGCCTCGAGGACATCCTCCGATGTCGCCGCGATCCGCGGGAACTCGTGGATATCGAGCCCGACACCGTGCCCGGTGCCGTGGGAAAAGTACCCGCCGAGCCCCTGCGCCTCGATGCGGGACCGGGCGATCCGGTCGATTTCGCTACAACGCACTCCGGCGCGGACGGCCTTCAGGGCCTCTGCCTGGGCCTCCCGGACGATCCCGTAGACTTCTTTCTGACTCGTGTCGGCCCGGCAGACAAAGACCGTGCAGGTCTCGTCGGAATGATACCCGTCCAGGACGGCTCCGTAGTCGATCGTCAGGGTGTCGCCCCGCTGAATCTCCCGCAGTCCCGGCCGTGCATGGGGCCGCGCCGAATTGCGGCCGGATGCGACGATCGTGGGGAAGGCAACGGCCTCCGCCCCCTCCCGGATCATGGCGGCTTCCAGGTCGGCGGCGATGTCCCGCTCCCGCATGCCGGGCCGGATCCGCTCCAGGACCGAGGCGAGCGCCCGGCTGGCGATTGCGGCTGCCGTCGAGATCCTGTCCAGTTCCTCCTCCGTCTTGACGGCCCGGATCGTGCGGAAAGTTTCCGGCAGGGGCCGGAGCGCCGTCTTTTTCAGGCGGTCCGCGAGCTTCATGTGCGTCTCGACGGTCATGGCCGCCGCCTCGAATCCGACCGTGAACGGCCGGCCGTTCTCAAGTACGCCCGCGAGCCCCTCAATCTTTTCCCGGTATTCCACGACCTCCAGACCGGACGTCTCCTCGCGGGCCTGGGTGGTGTAGCGGCCGTCGACCAGAAGCGCGCAGCGGTCCCGGCCGATGAAGAGTGCCCCGTCGCTCCCCGAGAATCCGGACAGATAGCGGATGTTCTTAAGGTCCAGGACCAGGAGCGCATCGGCGGAAAAATCGGGAAGCCGGTCGAGCATGCGCTCGATCCGGCCGTCCCGCACCTCGAAAGAGGGCAATGCCGAGGTTTGTTCTGCCATGAATAAGCTCTTGTCTTTACGGTGTTTTCAGACGACTGACGGCCCGCTGGTCAGAATTTCGCGAACGCTAACACAGCGCCTGAGGCCTGTCAAGAAGGAAATCCGGTGGCGAGAAAACGGGGAAAATGAGGGTGATTCGAAATCATCCGGAAGCGCCCGTGCCCGCAAAGAGAAGGGCGCTTCCATCGAACATTGTAAGGAAGTTTTTAAGCTGCTGCTTCTATTTACAAATACGAAGAATTCCTAAATCTTCTATATTTGGAATCCAAAAAACTGAATTCACATGATGCTTTAATCCTTAAAACTTCCGTTGTTTCCTGGCCGTCAGGCAGTCTTGCTTTTGAAGAAAACGAAAATTTTCGTTGCCGCTGGCTCTGCAAAAAACCTGGAATGAATGAGCGTGGCCTCATCGCCGTCATTCACCTCGGTAGAGGCCGCATTCACGAAAATTACCAGTGGCTATGTCTCATCCGCCTCTGCACCCTCACCAGTCCTCTCAATCGCGACGGCGCCTGCGGATCCGGCCGAAGTTGCCTGGATGACATCCGAAACGGTCACGTTTATGTTGCCGCTCCCGGCCGTGTAAGTTGCCGTGGCCTTCCCCGAGGCATCGGTGACGCCGTTCACGGTAACGAGGTAGCCGCCGCTGTTGTTGGCGACCAGGGAGAAGTTCACGATCTGGCCGCTGACGGGGACGCTTGATCCTCCTTCCGGGTTGGTGGCGGTCACTGTTGCCGTGATTACGCAGCTTTGCCCTGCCGTCACTTGAGCCGGTTCCGCTTTCAGGGTAATCGTATATCCGCTCTCCACACCGGTTTTCGTGATGACAATCTGCCCGGAATATCCCGCGATGTGGGCCTGGATGGTGTCCTGTACGACCAGACCTTTCTTCAGTTTTCCCGCCGTGTAGACCGCTGACGCCACGCCTTCCGCGTTCGTGATGCCGCCGTTCATGGGGGTAATGGTGCCGCCGC
>JAXDCM010000001.1:0-9983 GCA_034677965.1 Syntrophales bacterium | reverse complement strand
TCGATATCGCAGAACTTGGACACGACCAGATAGAGCCGGTCGGCCTTGTCGAGTTTGGCGATGTGTTCCTCAAATCCGAAGTGCTCGATAATCTCTCGGGCGCGCGTGGAAAACCCTTTGATGTAGTGGGTCAGATTTGCGGCGATGTTGTTAGGGTCGCCTTTTAGCTTCTCGAAGGTGTAGCGGCTGGCGTTGTAGAATGGCACTCCCGTGGCACGGCAGAGGATGGGATCGATGTTCTTGACTTTTCCGCCCGATAGCTTCTTCTGCTGTTCGAGGACCTTTTCCTTGGTAGGCGAAAGAACGCAGTCGAGACGGCGAAGAACGGTCATCGGGAGCATGACGTCCTTGTACTGGTTTGGCCGGTAGGGTCCGCGAATGAGGTCGGCAACCGACCAAATGAAACTGACTTTTTCGCCGAAATTATTCATGGCTGCTCCTGCTCCTGATCTCAATCCATATTCGGACCCAAGTCTGCGAAATCCATCATGTCAGCAGACAACGTCAATTTGCCCCGCTTGATCATCTTTTCGCAGAAGGCTTTCAGTTGGGCCTTTGCGAGCTTGGAAGGCTTGGAGAGATCGTTTTCCCATCGGTTGACGGTCGCGTAGCTGACGCCGAGCTGCCGGGCCAAGTCCTCCTGGCTCAGGGAAAGCTGACGTCGTATCTCTTTGACCAACGCCGAAAGAGTTCGACCTTCTGTGTTCATTCGCTGCACCTCTTGTCTGGAAGACGGGCACGACCCTTGCCCGAATATGATAGCGTATGTTATATCGTTTGCGAGGATAAAACAAGAGGAGTCCGATTCTGGAGTTTCCTGAGTTTTAACACGAAGCAACAAATAACAGATTGGAATGACTGAGAGAAGTTGATTTGGGAAGTTGACAGGTCGTTTTTTTTTGGAGAGATTCCTGAGTTTCAGGAGGTGATGTGGTAGAAAAGGCAGACTACAACAGGAGATGGAGGAGAGATGAGCGCGAACTCCAGGACTGTGGCGGTTGTCAAGGGCCAGCTCTCGAAATTCTCAGGAATCATTTCCAAGGATCTGCCGAAAGCCAAACGGAGATTGGTACGGGAGATGCTTTATGGAATTCAAGCGGCCAAAGATGTCAAACTCTCGAATATTACGCGGTCGCTCAACGAACCCTTTTCTTTGATTAAGACGGAGGATCGCTTATCGCGGAATCTGGACGACCGGGATTTTACCGAAGTCATCAATCAACAGATATGCAGACTGGGGAGCAGGAATGTCTTGGATGACATGGTCATTGCCATAGATCCGGGCGATATTCGGAAGAAATACGCAGCGAAGATGGAGGGTCTCTGCAAGATCCACGATGGGAGTGAGCACGAGATTGGAGAGGGGTACTGGCTTGCCAAAGCGGTAGCAGCCGACCTTGATCACAAGAGGGTGATTCCTCTGTATTTGGAAGCGTACTCCCAAGATACCGGAGGTTTTATCAGCGAGAATGACCAGCTTTTCAAAGTGATCGACACGATCAGCGGCCATGTGGGCCATAAAGGGATATACGCGATCGATCGGGGAGGCGACCGGGGGAGGCTCTATGATAAGTTTCTGGAGAAGGAGAAGCGATTCGTCATTCGTCTCACCCAGAAACGAGATCTCATCCATAAAGGGCTAAGGAAGAATGGCCTTTCGCTTGCGACACTTCTGCCATGTCCTTACCAGACAGTGATCATCAAGTATCAGGAAGGACAGGAGGACAAGACCACGGTTTCCTACAACGCTCTTCCGGTAAAGCTTCCCGGTCGTCAGCATCCACTATTTCTGGTTGTGGTGAAAGGATTCGGGAAAGTGCCTATGATGTTGTTGACGAGTTGTCCTGTAAACCTGAAATCGAAAGAGAGCATGTGGCGTATTGTAGAGATCTATCTGACCCGATGGAAGTGCGATGAATCCTTCCGCTATATCAAGCAGTGTTACAACCTCGAAGATATCAGGGTCCGCCACTTCACGAGCATCCGTAACATGGTCGTTCTTATCCTCGCCGTTTCTTATTTTGCAGCCGTGTATCTTGGAGAGAATCTGAAGCTCAAAATGCTCGTCGAAAGGATTTATCTCGTCTCAAAACGATTCTTTGGCGTGCCGACCTTCTTTAACTACGCCATTGCCGACGGCCTCTATAACCTTCTCTTCTCTGACAAAACGGGCATCAACACCGCTCCAAGGAACAAAAGCCCTGATTTTCAGCTCTGTTTCAACTTCTGTGATGAAACGGGCTGAATACAAAACTCAGGAAACTCCAGAGGTCAGCTCTCTATTGACATCTAAGGCAGTCTTATTCTATATCGCGTCGCGAAAAAATATCCTATAGATTAACTTTTACACTTCGCAAGACCCCTGAACCACCGGTTAAAGATATTCGAGACAGACCATGGATATCCCACAACTGATTGTCATCTTCTGTGCTAGCTTGATCAGCTGCTCCTTTGGAACCTTGGTAGGTGGAAACAGCCTAATCACTATACCTCTGCTGATTCTGATGGGCCTTCCGCCCCACACAGCCATCGGCACAGAACGTGTGGGGGTCCTCGGGCTCGGGCTTGCGGGCCTTTATTCTTTTCATAGCAAAGGGATGATGCGATACCGTCTGGCCTTTGTCGTTGGCATCCCGTGCATGCTTGGGGCTTTTGTCGGTGCCAACCTTGCGCTTCAGATTAGCCCAGAACTCCTCAAGAAGTTTATCGTGGCTCTGACGGTTATCCTGCTGATCATTGTTGCGGCTAATCCTAGGTTGGGGGTAGCGGAACCGGCGAAACATTCTATAAGCTTCGGAAGATATGTTTTGGGTGTTTTTTTAGGGCTCGGGGTAGGTATTTACAACGGCTTCTATGGGGCTGGCGGCGGGACGCTCCTTTCTTATATTATGATTCTTGTCTTTCATCAGACCTTTCTGGGAAGTGCTGCCAATCTAAAGGTCGCGACGGTCTTGAGTTACACCGTTTCTACGGCTACTTATGCCTATCATGGCGCTATCAATCTTCCTGTGGCCTTGACGATGTTTGCAGGCTCTGCGATCGGTTCGTATATGGGTGCCCAATATTCTGATCGGATCGGCAATGTCTGGATCAAGAGACTTTTTATCGGGGTTATTTCGATCATGGTGATAAAGTTATTGATTGAGGCCTGAAGAACCGCGACACCTCACGATATTGATTTGATGCCCATTCGGCTCCATTGGAAAAAGATGGGAGAACCCGTTTTTCCCCCTGTTTTTTTCCTTGCAACCGGTCCGATTGTGTGTTAGAAACGCTTAAAATCATCGGTGGGTTTTGATGAGTGGGCTTGAGCCCACTTTTTTTTTTCGAAGAATCGGGTTGGTGCATGCCTATTTATGAGGAACAGATCCGGCAGTTGGCCGAGCCGCTCCTCTCGTCCGAGGGGATGGAGCTGGTTCTGGCGGAATGCCTGAAGATGCCTACCCGCTGGCTGGTGCGGATCTACATGGATCGCGAAGGGGGCGTGACCGTAGACGACTGCGCGCGGATCAGCAACCAGTTGGGGGACCTGCTCGACGTTCACGACGTTCCCCCCGGCCCCTACACGCTGGAGGTCTCTTCGCCCGGCCTCGACCGGCCCCTGGACCGCGACAAGGATTTTCTGAAATTCCGCGGTTCCCGGATCCGGCTCCGTTTGGGGGAAAAAATCGAGGGGCGGCGCAATTTCTGCGCCGATCTGGTCGATTACGAGGACGGCATTGCCGGGAAAGTCCTTGTGGTGCAGGCGGATGGCCGGACCTTCCGGATTCCCCGGAGTGCGGTGGTCCGGGCCAATCTGGAATACACGCTATGAATGACGCCGGAGATCCAACCCGGTGTTTATTGAATTGATCACGGAGGTTTTTACATGTTTCCGGAATTGAAACGGTTGATCGAACAGATGGGCAAGGATCGCGGCATCGACCGGGAGATCATTGTCAAGGCTCTCGAGGACGCCATGATCACGGCGGCCCGCAAGAAACTGGGCCCTGATGTCGAACTGGAGGCCCACTACAACGAAGAGGTCGGAGAGATTGAGGTTTTCCAGTTCAAAACGGTGATGGAGAAGGTTCTGGATCCCGCAACCCAGGTCTCCCTGACGGAGGCAAGGCGCACCCTCGACGAGGAGGCGGAGCCGGGCGACAGTCTGGGGATCAAGATCGATACCAGCACCTTCGGACGGATTGCCGTTCAGACCGCGAAACAGATCATCATCCAGCGGGTGAAAGACGCGGAGCGGGACAACATCTACGAAGAGTATCACACCAAAAAGGGAGATCTGTGCAACGGGTTCGTTCAGCGGTTCGAGGGCGGAAACATCATCGTGAATCTGGGGCGCGCCGAGGGGATCGTTCCCATTCCCGAGCAGATCTTCAAGGAATCCTACAAGCGCGGCGAGCGGATCCGGGCCTTCATCTGCGACGTGAAGAAGATCACGAAGGGCCCCCAGATCATCCTCTCCCGGACCCATCCCGGTTTTCTCAAGGCCCTCTTTGAAGTGGAGGTTCCTGAAATCTCGGAGGGTCTGATCGAGATCGTGAATGTGTCGCGGGAACCGGGAAAGCGCTCCAAGATCGCCGTCAAGAGCCGGGACAAGGACATCGACCCGGTCGGCGCCTGCGTCGGGATGCGGGGCACTCGGGTCCAGAGCGTCGTTCAGGAACTCCGCGGAGAGAAGATCGACATCATCCCCTATTCGGAGGATCAGGCCAAATACGTCTGCAGCGCGCTCTCCCCGGCGAAGGTGAACCGGGTCTTCGTCGATGACGAGAACCGGGCGATGGAGGTGATCGTTCCGGACGATCAGCTCTCGCTGGCCATCGGGAAAAACGGACAGAATGTGAGGCTGGCCGTGAAATTGACCGGTTGGAAGATCGATGTCAAGAACGAATCGACGGCCGCCGCGAAGGCGGACGAGGGGTACAAGTCCCTGATGAAAATCCCGGGAATCGGCGAGGCGACAGCGGAGAGGCTGTTCAAGGTGGGGTTGAAGAGCATGGCCATGCTGGCGGCGGCTGATTCCGAGCAACTGGCCGCGATTCCGGGCGTGGGCGAGAAGACCGCCGCCATCTGGATCGAGGAGGCGGGAAAGATGCTCGATCAGGAGGTCGGAGGGCAAAAGGGGGTTCCGGCTTAGAACCTACTCGGATCTGAATTTGGATTAGGGAGATTTTGGGGCATGGCGAAGAAGAGAGTGTACGAACTGGCCAAGGAGATGGGGCTGGACAACAAGGAGCTGATTTCGCGGCTGGAGAAAATCGGCATCGCGGTCAAATCCCACTCGAGCACCCTCGAAGAGAGCGATCTGGCGAGGATTCAGGCGGAACTGCTTGCTCCGGAAGCACGGGAGGTGGTCGAAAAGAGGATCAAGTCCACGGTCATCCGGCGTCGGGCGGTTCGCACAGCGCCGGAGGAGGCCCCTGCGGCGGAGGTGGCCCCTCCTCCCGAGACGAAGGAGAAGGAACGTCTCGAGGAAGAGAAAAAGGGTGTGGAGGCAAAATCTTCTGAAGCCGCTCCGGGAAAACCCCTGGAGGCGGTTCCGGGAAAACCCCCGGAAGAGGCTCCCGAAACGCCCCCCCAGGAGATCCCCGTCAGAACATCCATCTATCGGGAATCGCCGCTCGACACCGCCATACCCAAACCTGTGACGCCCCCGGTCCCCCCGAAGAAACCGGCAAAGGCCAAGACGGTTGCCCCGGCGCCGGAGGCTGAGAAGACGATGCCCAAACCGGTTGCCGAGGCGGGTCCGAAAATCCCGGAACCAGAGGAAAAACCGAAGCCCGGTCCCGTGGCGGCAGCCGGCGAAGCCAAACGCCCTGCCGAACAGGAGCGCAGACCGCATCTACCGGGTGGACGGAAAGAGGTCCCCCGCAGGCCGGAATTGAAGATCATCAAGGATGTCGGGGTCGCTGTTCCTCCGCCTTCCCGAACGGAAAAAGCGGGTCGGCAGCCGTCCGCCGAGAAGCCCAAGATGAAGGGTTGGAAGGCCCCCGTCGAGGTTTTGATGGGGGAAGAGCCGCCGCGCAAGAAAGCCGTCTTCAAGAAGATGGTGGACCGAAAGGGCCGACAGATCGAAATCGACCATGAAGAGCGACCTGCAAAATGGCGGGAAGAGAAGAAGGTCGCTCCGGTCAAGATGAAAAAAACCCAGATCACCACGCCGAAGGCGATCAAGCGCCGGATCCGGGTGGACGAAGCGATCAGCGTCGGAGAACTGGCCAAGCGGATGGGGGTCAAGGCATCGGATGTGATCAACAAACTGATCGCGCTGGGTCTGATGGTGACCATCAACCAGGCGATCGATTTCGATACGGCGACGCTGATTGCCGCCGATTTCAACTATCAGGTCGAGGCCGCCCAGGGTGTCATCGACGAAACCCTTCAAAAAACCGAAGCCTCTCCGGAAAATCTGAAGCCCCGGGCGCCGGTCGTGACCATCATGGGTCACGTGGATCACGGCAAGACATCCCTGCTGGATGCCATCCGGGAGACGAACGTAATCGACGGCGAGGTGGGGGGGATCACCCAGGCGATCGGCGCCTACCATGTCCGCATCAACGGGCGCGACATCGTTTTCCTCGATACGCCGGGCCATGAGGCCTTCACGGCCATGCGCGCCAGGGGGGCCCAGGTGACGGATATCGTGGTTCTGGTCGTGGCCGCCGACGACGGGGTGATGGGGCAGACGGTGGAGGCGATCAACCATGCCCAGGTGGCCGGAGTTCCCATTATCGTGGCCATCAATAAAATGGATAAACCGGGCGCCGATCCGGCGAAGATCCGTCAAGCCCTGACCGAATACAAGCTGCTCTCGGAGGAATGGGGCGGCGATACGATCTTTTGCGAGGTTTCGGCCAAGAAGAGACAGGGGATCGGGGAGCTTCTGGAGATGATCCTGCTGCAGGCCGATGTCATGGAACTCAAAGCGGATCCGGCCCGGCCGGCCCGCGGTGTGATCATCGAAGCGAAACTGGACCGGGGCCGGGGTCCGGTGGCGACCGTACTGATCCAGGAAGGCACGCTGCGCGAGGGGGACGCGTTTGTATCCAAGACGGAATTCGGCCGGGTTCGGGCGATGATCGACGATCAGGGCCGGCGTATCAGCGAGGCCGGGCCGTCGATGCCGGTGGAAGTCATCGGCTTTTCGCGGGTTCCCCAGGCCAGCACGGAGTTCATCTGCGTCGATGACGAGAAAAAGGCCCGCAACATCGGGGAGTATTGGATCCGGAAGGAGCGGGAGCGGGAGCTCTCCGTCTCTTCGAAGATTACGCTGGAACAGCTTTATCAGCGGATGAAGGAGGGGACCAAGGAGCTCAATGTTGTCCTGAAGGCCGATGTTCAGGGTTCCATCGAGGCCCTGATCGATGCGCTGAACAAGCTCAGCACCGACGACATCAGACTGAAGATCATCCACAGCTCCACGGGGACGATTACCGAAACGGACGTAATGCTGGCCTCGGCCTCCGATGCGGTGATCATCGGCTTCAACGTCCGTCCCGACGCCCGTGTGACGGAGGTCGCCGAGCAGGAAGGGGTCGACATCAAGCTGTACGACATCATCTACAACGTGATCGCCGATGTTCGGGCGGCCATGGAGGGGCTGCTCGAACCGATCTATCAGGAGATCGTCCAGGGGCGGGCCGATGTCCGGGAGCTCTTCCGGGTGCCCAAGATCGGGACCATCGCCGGGAGCTATGTCCAGGACGGCAAGATCACCCGGACGTCGTCGCTCCGGCTGCTTCGGGACGGCGTGGTCGTCTATGACGGCCGGATCGGTTCGCTGCGAAGGTTCAAGGACGATGCGAAGGAGGTGACCGCCGGGTTCGAGTGCGGCATCGGCATCGAGGGGTTCAATGATATCCATGTCGCGGACGTGATCGAGGCGTACGTGAAGGAGCGGATCGAGAGAAAATTGTAAGGGCATGGTTGTCGGGACGGGGATCATCGATCTGAGGATAGCCGGGTGCGGCTCCCTCAAGGAGAAGCGGGGCATCCTGAGCCGCATTCTCCGGAGGACGCAGAACGAATTCAACGTTTCGATCGCGGAGGTGGGCGACAACGACCACTGGGGGAAGGCCCGGATCGGCTTTTGCGTCGTGGGGAACGACAAGCCTTACATCAACGCCAAGGTGGACCATCTTCTCCGCTTCGTGGACGGCCTGGGCCTGGCCGAGGTGGTCCGGAGCCGGATCGAAATCGCCGGCTTCTCCGACCTCCTGGAGGGGTCGGTCTCTCTGGAAGAGGGGAAATACGACTGACCGGACGGTCCGTTCCCAAGAAGGTCCGGACTGCATAAGGATCGGGATGCAAATCCGGCCGGTCGGATTGCAAATAAGTTGAGCGTATGATGAGCCGTTTCAAAAGGGCGGACCGTGTGGCCGACCTCATTCAGATGGAGATCTCCGATATCCTGCTCAGGCAGGTCCGCGATCCGCGGATCGGCGCCGTGACGATCACCGGCGCGAAGGTTTCCGACGACCTGCGGACGGCGAGGATCTTTTTCGTCGAGCTGGGAAAGGACCAGTGCAGCGAAGAGGTCAAAACGGGACTTGCAAGCGCGACGGGGTTTCTGAGACGGGAACTGGGCCGCAGACTCCAGCTCCGCTGCGTACCGGAGCTCTTGTTTTCCTACGATCCGTCCTTTGCGTACGGGAACCGGATCGAGCGGCTTATTTCGGAGATCCACCGGGAAGAGGAGACGCATGCTCAGGAGGATTAGCGAACAGATCGGCCGCTTTCGGCGTTTTCTGATCACGTCGCATGAACGGCCCGACGGGGATGCCATCGGCTCCGAGCTGGCCCTCCGTCAAATCCTGGAGGATCTGGGGAAGGAGTCCGTGGTCTACAATCAGGACCGGACGCCGGGAAATTACCTTTTTCTCCCGGGAAGCGGCCGAATTGTCGATGAACTCCCCCCCCTGGAACGTTTCGATGCGGCCTTTATCCTGGATTGCAGCGACCTGAGCCGGGTCGGGGAGGAGGCGCTCCGGATCGGGACGATTCCGAACCTCATCCAAATCGATCACCACCTCTCCAACGGGGGCTTCTTCGATACGCGGCTGATCGATCCGCTGGCAAGCTCGACGGCGGAACTGATCTTCCGCCTGATTCGGAATATGGGCCTTGCTCCGACCCGCGATGTCGCGACGTGCCTCTATACGGCCATCCTGACGGATACGGGCGGTTTCCGCTACAGCAACACCCGCCGGGAAGCGCTGCTGGCCGCGGCGGATATGGTGGACAGCGGCGCCGATCCCCAATGGATCTCGGAAAACGTTTATGAAGCGGATCCGCCGGCCAGAATCCGGTTGCTGGCGGCGGCTCTCCCCACGCTGGCCCTCGAAGAGGGGGGACGGGTCGGTTCGCTGGTCGTGACGCAGAAGATGCTTTCCGATGCCGGGGCGCTTCCGGAACACACCGAAGGGTTTGTCGAGATTCCCCGTTCCATCCGGGGGGTCGAGATCTCGGTGCTGTATGCGGAGCTGCCGGACGGGAGGTTCAAGCTGAGCCTGCGTTCGAAGGGGAAGGTCAATGTGGAGAGGGTCGCCCGCGTGTTGGGCGGCGGGGGGCATACCAATGCGGCCGGTTGCCGGTTGGAGGGGGCATTGCCGGAGATCCGCCGACAGGTGATGGAGGCAATCCGACGCCCGGCTGCGGAGGCATGAGAGACCTTTGTGCCATTTGGAAATCGAAGCCCGGAAGCGCGCATCGTGATTTTTCGAGGTCCCTTGGCGGAAAATGGTAATTGGGGTGGAAAAAGGGCCGGTGCGCGGAGGGATCGCGATTTCCAATAAAGGTCTTGCATGAACGGGGCCGTTGTCGTCGACAAGCCGTCGGGGCCGACCTCCCGCGATGTGGTGGAGGAGGTCAAACGGGCCCTCGGCGCCCGGAGGGCGGGCCATACGGGCACGCTGGACCCGTTGGCGACCGGCGTTTTGACCGTCTGCGTCGGTGAGGCCACCAAACTGGTCCAGTTTCTGGCC